>CAZESR010000007.1:0-35050 GCA_964515065.1 uncultured Piscirickettsiaceae bacterium | reverse complement strand
GATTGTTTGTTTGATAGACCGTTCCAATTAAACCCATATTATTCTTTTTTGAAAGGTAGACTGGAATGTCCTCAAGAATAGGCTGAAGTCTGCCTTTGCTCTCAAAACTCTTTTGGAATTCACTAGCGATAAATATGTCCAAAAAATTCCTCACTAGGTCACTAGTAATATAAACACCTCCTAAAGCGCCAACCGTTAAAGCCATACTCCCAGCAACAGAGCCAAAGATTTTACAAAACATCTGAACAGTTTCATCTGCCAAAGGATCATATTCTCCATTAACCGCTGATGCAGTTATTTCTGAAGGAGATTGGTATACCATTTCTTTACCGTTAATTTGACAAAGCGCTTCATACAAATTCATGATTCCTGGACCAGAGAGAATTCTTTCAACAGCCACATGACCAAATTTTTTGGTCAATAAGGTTAAAATTTCAAACTCAAGACTGGTATTAGGTGCAAAATCTGAGTGCCCTCCTTCGCCAGCGATTGGAAGCCAACCCGAGGGTGACATGATTAAGCCACAAACTCCTAAACCAGTCCCAGGTCCAATCACTAATCTTAATTTTTCTGGCTCAACAATACCCTCATTGATAACAATTACGTCATCATCCCCAAGTGTTGTAGTTGCAAAAGCCTGAGCAGTAAAGTCATTAATCCATTCAACATCGACACCTTTAAGTGCCTTTTTAACATCCTTTTTACTGATAACCCAGTGATTATTAGCAAGCTTAAAGACGTCCAGATGAACCGTACCTGCAGTAGCAAAACAGGCATATTGAATATTAATGTTTTCCTGACTCGACAGATAATACAGAATTGCACTTTGAATATCTTCAAAATCCGAACATTTCAGATTTTCTATTTTTTCAATCTTAGATGATCCAGGAGATACAAGTGCAAACCTTGCATTTGTAGCGCCAATATCACCCACCAAATTGTATTGTTTATTGTTAATGATTTCTTTCTCCATCAAAAATACAGACCATATAAAGGTCTTCCTCTCCAGTATTGTGAACACGGTGAAAAACACCATCCTCGATTAATATCATTTCACCGCCCGAAATATCGAACTCATTGTCATCAAGCTGCATTCTTCCAGCTCCACTCATAATCATATATACCTCCTCCTTACCAGGGTGAGAGTGACCACGAGTTGATTTACCTGGGTGAAGCGTAGTGGAGCTGACAACAAGATTTTTAAGGGAAGTGTTATCCTTAAGCAAATAAGTTTCGTTATCTTTAACAACTTTTCCATCGATATTATTAATTTTCATAAGTTTATAAATTTTGTAGATAAATTAAATAATATTATCCCTTGCTTTTTAAAAAAACATTCAAGTCTTTGTATTTAAAAAACTATTTGCTACTCTATGGACTCCAAAAGATATCAAGCCCATGATCTAGAAAAGCATAGATTGGCATTTTATTAGAGTCGCTTAAATTCATCGCCTCCTCAATAGTGTGTAGCTTGCTTGATCCATTCAAGTGAAGAAAAACTTTTTTGGCTTCCATGATAGATTTTGCAGTTAGACTGATTCGCTCGTAAGGGGCAGATTTAGGGTTAGTGGAAACTAAAGTGTTTTTTGTTTTTAAATCCATCCCCTCCTTTAACTCATCAGAACATGGAAAAAGGGACGCTGTATGGCCATCTTCTCCCATACCTAAAATAATTACATCAAAAGGCATTGTAAAACTTTGAAGTCCTTCTTCGCTCAATGAAATGCCTTGCTTTGCAGTTTGTTCATCATTTTTGAGAGGCAGAAAATTTACTCTTTCCGCTTTATTTTTTATAAAGTGTGTTCTAACCAGTAATTCATTACTATCCTTATGATCAGCATCAACCCAACGATCATCAACCAAAGTTAAGTCCACTTTAGACCAATCTAGATCAAGAAGAGATAATTCTTCAAACAGAGGCTTAGGAGTACTCCCTCCAGAAACCGCCATACTAGCACGACCTCTCTTCTTGATGGCCTCATTTATAATTTCGTATATGTTTTGACTCAGATCAATGACCAAAGATTCGCTACTGTTAGTGCTGTAAAAACCAACATGTTCAGGCAGATAATACGTTTTACTACTCCTCATGCCAATTGTGTCCGTTACCTGAAATCAGATCTTCGCTTTGAATAGGCCCATCAGTTCCAGCACCATAAAAGTAGAGTTCCTGGTTTGATTGATTAGATGCTTCTAAAACATCATCACACCATTTCCAGGCTAGCTCAACTTCTTCCCTACAAAGAAATAGGCTTTGATTACCACTCAAAATATCCATCAATAAACTTTGATATCCGCTAGGAATGTTGAGGAGCTTTTGTGTTTTAATAAAATCTAAGCTCATAGGGTCTGAACGAACCGTAGAATGCTTATCGACTCCATGAGGTTTTGTGAAGACCTGGAGAGATATACCTTCAGTAGGATGAAGACTTATGATTAAAGTATTGCCCTCTAAGCTTTCTTTACTCTCGTTAAAAATATAATGCCCATCAGACTTAAAGTGGATGACAATTTGGGTTGTTTTTGACGCCATCCTTTTGCCAGTTCTAAGGTAGAATGGAACCCCTAACCATCGCCAGTTTTGAATTTCAGTTTTTATTGCAACAAAAGTCTCGGTTGTGCTCCCAGGCTCTGCCCCTTCTTCATTAAGATAGCCGGGCTTTTGAACTCCATCAATTTCACCGTCGATATATTGTGCGGAAACAAAGTTTGATGAAATACTATCTTTGTCAAGCGACTTTAAGGCTTCTAATACTTTTACCTTTTCTGATCGGATACTTTGGTCATCAAGTCTGTTGGGTGGCTCCATCGCAATCAAACAAAGCAGCTGAAGAAGATGACTTTGAACCATGTCTCTTAGTTGGCCCATCCCATCGAAATATCCCCAGCGATCTTCAATTCCAACTGATTCTGCTGCCGTTATCTCAACATACTCAATGCCTTTACTATTCCACTGGCTCGAAAAGAGAGAATTTGCAAACCTTAGCGTAATCAAGTTTTGCACCGTCTCTTTGCCTAAATAGTGATCGATACGATAAATTTGAGATTCATCAAAATGCTTTGTGAGTTTCTCATTAATTTCTTGTGAAGACTCAAGATTATATCCAACTGGCTTCTCAACAACAATCCTTGAGCCGGAAGAGATTAATTCGGCGCTATTAAGTCCTTCACAAACCGACTCAAAAAGACTTGGAGAAATAGCCAGATAGTAGGCAACAGGGTTCTTCCAACTCGAAATTTTTGCATTTATATCAGTGTAGCTCTCTTCTTTTGAAAGGTCGCAAGTGTAATAATAAAATCGCTCTATTAAGCGTAAAACTATTTCGCTATCAAGATATTCTTTAGAGACATACTTATCAAGTGCCTCTTTAATTTTATCTTTTAATTCGGTGTCAGATATAACTTGCCTTCCAATTCCAAGTATTTTTAACGAATCACTCAGCTTGTTATCTCTTTCGAGATAATACCAAGCTGGTATAAGCTTACGAATAGACAAGTCCCCCAGAACACCAAAGAGGACAAAACTATCAATTTTTTTTAAAGATTCTGACACTTTATCAATATCCTTAAATTTTAATTATCCTGAATCCATTCAGTATGAAAAAACTCGCCCCTATTTTTATCAATTCGCTCATAGGTATGGGCACCAAAGTAATCTCTTTGTGCCTGCAAGAGGTTTGCAGGTAAACGCTCGTTTCTATAGCCATCATAATAGGACAGAGATGAAGTCATCGCAGGAACTGGAACTCCATTTGCAATTGCAGTAGAAACAATGCCTCTCCATCCTTCCTGAGATTTAATTATTTTTTCCTTAAAGAAAGGATCTAAAAGTAAATTTTTAATATCTGGATTTTTATCATAAGCATCTTTTATCTTGGTCAAAAATGCTGACCTGATAATACATCCTCCCCTCCACATGAGCGCAATTGCACCATAGTTTAGATTCCAGTCAAACTCTTTTGCTGCATCTGAAAGAAGTGTATAGCCTTGAGCATATGAAACCATTTTTGAGGCATAAAGTGCATCATGGATGTTATCTAAAGCTTTTGCTTTGTCACCAGTAAAATTAATACTAGGCCCACTTAAGTGCTTTGAAGCTTCTACTCGATCATCCTTGATTGAGGATAAGTATCTTGAGAACACAGCCTCACCAATGAGTGTTAAGGGTGAGCCCAAATCTAGTGCGACTGAGGCTGTCCATTTTCCCGTGCCCTTTTGACCTGCAGTATCGAGAATCTTGTCAACCAGATAACTACCGTCTTCTTCTTTAAATTTAAGAATATCAGCTGTAATTTCTATCAAGTAGCTATTAAGCTCTCCTTCATTCCATTTTTTGAATGTTTTGTGCATCTCATCATTAGACATTCCCAAAACATCTTTCATGATTTGATACGCTTCACAAATCAGCTGCATATCTCCATACTCAATTCCGTTATGCACCATCTTAACAAAGTGGCCAGAACCGCCTTCACCAATCCAGTCGCAGCAGGCCTCGTTATCACCTACTTTTGCAGATATTTTTTGAAAAATGTCCTTAACCTCAGGCCATGCAGAGACAGAACCCCCGGGCATAATAGATGGCCCTTTTAAGGCCCCCTCTTCACCGCCCGATACACCTGCTCCAATAAACTGCAAACCTTTATTTTCAAGCTCTTCAGTTCGTCGGGATGTGTCTGGATAATGAGAGTTTCCTCCATCAATAATTATGTCTCCTTGATCAAGTAGTGGAATTAATTTTTGAATATAGTCATCAACCACAGGACCGGCAACAACCATGAGCATAATTTTTCGAGGAGTTTTGATTGAGTCAACAAACTCTTCAAGGTTTTCAAATCCAATAATCTTGTTATTTTTTGATCTATTATTAACAATATTATCTATTTGGGGAGTGGTTCGATTATGAACAGCTACAGTAAATCCATTGCTCTCCATATTTAACGCCAGACTTGACCCCATCACTCCAAGGCCGATCAAGCCAATATCTGCATTGATATTATTCATAGTTTACAACAACAATATTGTTAATATTAAATCGAAAAAACGAAATAAAGTTTAAACTATAGATTTTTTAATATTGTGTCAAAGTGTTGCAAAGTGTATTACAAAAATAAAACTAAAAAACACCTAAAAATCTACAAAAGACCGTTTTTACGAGCACTTAAGAATTCTTGAAACTTTATTGCGCTTTGTTTAAGAGTTCTCTCTTGAGTTTCATAATCCACATAAACAATTCCAAATCTCATCTTGTAGCCTTCAGCCCATTCAAAATTATCCATCAAACTCCAAGCAAAATACCCTCTTACATCAACCCCCATTTTAATAGCTTCATGAACCATTAGTAAATGGTTTTGATAATAGCGATAACGCTGCTCATCATCTACTTTTCCATCAACTACATGATCATCAACGGCTGCACCATTCTCAGTAATATATACTGGAGGAAGCTTGTAGATTCTATGTAAGTCAGTGAGTAGCTTCAAAAGAGCCTCAGGATGAACCTCCCAGCCAATATGTGTTCTCTCAACATCTTGCAAATCAACACTCAAGTAATGGCTTTCTTTTTGATTCATGAGTTTTTGGAGTTGCTCTGCCTTAGTTTCATCTTCTAAAACATCATCTGACTCAAGGATACGAATTTCAGCACGCTCAAGTTTCTTCAAAATCGTATCAGAAACTTTTCCTTGCCTTCCATTAGTGACCATGCTTCTTGAATAAAAATTTACGCCTAAGAAATCAATTTTTTCACTAATAATAGCCATATCATTGTCTTCAATTGTCGGCATATAATCTTGAAAGTGAAGATAAACTGACCCTGGATACTTTCCTTCCATAATTGGCCTGATAAACCAATGTGTATGCTCATCATCAGCAAACTCAGCTGCTTCAATTGATGAATCATCTACTGGGTAGTTTGGAGTAAAGTTTAAAACGATACCGTGTTGTGAATTATTGGCATTTTTTCTTAAAATAGGCATAGCCATCCCGTGTGCAAGCAATAAGTTATGACACGCCAAAAAACCAGAAGCCTCATCGGCAATCCCAGGAGCATGAATACCATATCGATAACCATGAAAAGCACTACACCACGGCTCATTCAACGTGACATAAAAACTAATCCTATCTCCAAAATATTTACTGACTACGTCAACATATTCAGCAAATTTGACTGAAGTTTCGCGGTTCAGCCAACCACCCTTGTCTTCAAGATATTGTGGCAAATCCCAGTGATAGAGAGTTGCCATGACTGTGATATTTTTTTTCTCAAGGGCGGTAATCAAACTGTCATAAAAATCTAGTCCTTTCTGATTAACGCTTCCATCCTCTTTGATAATTCTTGGCCAAGCAATGGACAGTCGATAGGCGTCAACATTAAGAGAGGCAATGAGTTCAACATCTTGCTCATATAAGTTGTAATGATTGCAAGCTACATCGCCATTATGCTGCTTATAGACCATTCCAGGTGTCGCGCAAAAAGTATCCCATATTGAAGGACAACGCTCATCAACACCAGTAGCCCCTTCGATTTGATAGGATGCAGTGGCTACCCCAAAAATAAATTCTGGATTATTAAGTTTTGAATCTTTTGGAAATTTGTACATTATTTAAATACCTTTATTTATTAAAGCCTATCCTCACTATCTAAATCAAAGATAGATGAATGAACTGGATCAAAACCTACTAAAACTGAGTCACCGCTATTTATCGTTGTAGTGCCATCAACAATAAAGTGAAACTCCTGTCCAGCAATCTTTGACCATACTAGGGTGTCAGCGCCCATTGGCTCAACAACTTCAGCCTCTAAACTAAATTTGACTGGCATTTTTTCAGCTTCATCTCCAACCACAACACTTTCAGGACGAATACCTAGCCAAATTTGTCTCTCTTCTTTAATGACTTCTTTGAACTTATAATTACTTAGGTCCGGTGATTCACACCAACCACCTTCTAGCTTAAAGATGGGTTTTTTATTAGGTACGATTGTGCCTTGCAAAAAATTCATGCTAGGAGACCCTATAAATTCAGCAACATATTTATTTACTGGAAAATTGTAAATTGTTTTGGGTTTGTCTAACTGAAGAATCAAACCATCTCTCATAATTGCAATTCGATTCGCTAGAGTCATTGCTTCAATTTGATCATGAGTAACATAGATCATCGTATTACCGAGCTTTTGATGTAATCTTTTGATTTCAACTCTGAGTTCAGTACGTAATTTGGCATCTAGATTAGATAGCGGCTCATCAAACAAAAAAACCTCCACGTCTCTAACTAGTGCCCTGCCAATTGCAACGCGTTGACGTTGACCTCCAGAGAGCGCAGCAGGTTTTCGCTCTAAAAGGTCTTCAATTTGAAGAATTTCTGAAGCATTCTTAACGCGCTTTTCAATTTCTTCCTTAGATAGCTTTGCATTCTTTAAGCTAAACGTGAGGTTGCCTTTTACTGACATTTGAGGGTAGAGAGCGTAAGACTGGAACACCATTCCAATACCTCTCTCGGATGGCTCATACCATGTAACATTTTGATCATTAATAAATATCTGACCATCATTAATTTCCAAAAGTCCAGCGATACAATTGAGCAAAGTTGACTTTCCACAACCCGAAGCACCAAGAAGGACTAAAAACTCCCCTTTTTCTACTGATAGATTTAAATCCTTGAGAACTTTAACATCCCCAAAATTAAGCGATAAATCTTTAATTTCTATACTGTTCATTTTTGAATGTATCCTTTAATTAACCCTTTACTGCCCCTGCAGCAATACCTCTAACAAAGAGCTTTCCTGAAATAAAATAAATAGTTAAGGGAACTAGCCCTGTAAGCAATGTTGCAGCCATATTCACGTTATATTCTTTGACTCCTTGAACCGAATTAACAATATTATTAAGCTGGACGGTCATTGGATATGTGTCTGGTTTTGTATAAATGACTCCAAACAAAAAATCATTCCATATACCTGTCACCTGCATAATGATTGCTACCACAAATATAGGTAGAGACATTGGCATCATCACCCGGAAATATATACCCCAAAATCGAGCGCCATCAACGCGTGCAGCCTTGAAAAGTTCTTCAGGAATTGTTGTAAAATAATTTCTAAAGAGTAAAGTCAATATGGGCATTCCAAAGATTGAGTGAATCAAAATTAACCCAGGAAGTTTTGTATAAATTCCTAGGTCTCTTAATAAGATAACTAGAGGGTAAATCATTATTTGATAAGGAATAAAAGCACCAAAAATCAAAATTGTAAAAAATAAATTAGCGCCTTTAAAGCGCCAATTTGCCAAAGCGTAGCCATTAATTGATGCGATTGCTATTGATACAAAAACTGAGGGAATGGTTATTTTTACTGAATTCCAGAAGCCTCTAGATAATCCATCGCAATTAAGTCCCGTACAAGCCTGTGCCCAGGCTTTAATCCATGGCTCAAAGGTAACCTCAACCGGTGGGGAAAAAATGTTCCCCAAACGTATCTCTGGCATACCCTTAAGAGAGGTTACAATCATCACATAGAGTGGGATTAAATAATAGATTGCAACCACCAATAGCGTTCCATAAAGAATAATATTTCTTCGGCTCATTATTTTGCGTGGCTTGGGGCCTCTTGGCTCAACTGCATTTATATTTGTTTGAGAATCAGCCATATTTTTTCCTTCCAAATTCAAGGTATGCAAAAGGAATCAAAACAATGAGAACTGAGACCAGCATCATTGTTGATGCAGCAAATCCCTGACCAAGGTTTTGTGCACTAAACATATAGTCATAAACGTACTTTGCTGGTACCTCAGAAGAGATACCTGGGCCTCCTGACGTTTGCGCAACAACCAAATCATAAACCTTAATAATTCCTGCAGCAATAATAACCAAGGTAGTGATGAATACTGGGCGCATCATTGGGATAACAACTTGAACATAGGTTTTCCACATGGGAATTCCATCAATTCGAGCGGCCTTCCATATCTCTTGATCGATTCCTCTAAGGCCTGCGAGCATAAGGCACATAATAAAGCCTGTACCCTGCCAAAGACCCGCAACAAGAATCCCATAAATTACAATATCTGCATTGTAAAGCGGGTTAAATGCAAACGATTCAAAGCCAATTGATCTGACAATTTTCTGAACGCCATAATCTGGGTTTAAAATCCACTGCCATACGAGTCCTGTAACAATGAAACTCAAAGCAAACGGGTACAAAAATATAGTTCTAAAAGTGTTCTCAAATCTAGTTTTTTGGTCTAACAATGCTGCCAACATAAAACCAATAAGCAAAGAAAAAATTAACGAGCAAATGCCATAAATTGCAAGATTTTCAATCGACATATACCAACGATCAGAGCTCCAAAGTCGCTCGTATTGACCTAATCCAATAAACTCACTTTTCGGAAGCATGCGACTATTTGTAAAAGAGTGATAAACAGTCCATAGGGTTGCAATAATGAAAATACCAATAGCTGTAAACATCATTGGCAATGCAGCAATTTTGCTTGACAGGTTGTATACTAAAAACCGCTCCATATAACCCGGGCGATCTAATTTGCTATCTCTTGTACCAACTATTAGCAAGATAATAGCGAATAAAACAAAAGAAATTGTTGCAAATATTGCAAAAGGTTCTAACGTATTCAAAGCTTTTTTGTAGCTCTTTAGGGCTGGAAAAATTAACTGAACACCCTTCTGAGCAAAAGCCCAAATTGCTACTGAAAATAGAGCAGATATAAGCCAACCAACGATTTTTTTTTGAAGTCTATTTGAAAATAAATTAATAGATTTGGCTTGAATTCCAATTAGTAATACAATAACCGAAGAAATGAATAATAAAAGGTATTGAATATTCTGAAATAGCTGGGGTTTTATTCCAACAATAGAGAGCACTAATGAGGCAAAGGCCAGCATAACTGAACCAACAAAAAATCTTTCAAGCTGGGCTTTATTGAACATATGCGTTATTGTAATCTAAAGAAATCTATACTAAAACTAGAAGTAAATAATAAAAGAGCCACCGAACTCTAGTTTAAAATTCGGTAGCTCTTTATTGATTACTGCTTAGTCTGCACTAGCAATGATCTTAGCATATTTAGCCTGAGCATCCTCAGGACTCATATACAAGTCATTCCAGAACATATTCATCAGTTCTTGAATCTGATTCTGTGTATCAGGTGAAAGAAGAATATCACCTGAAGGAATTACATTACCTCCAGCAAGAATCTTCAGACCTTTCTGCATACAATCGTTAGCAGTTGACATATCAATGTCACCGCGAATTGGCAATGAACCTTTCTTAAGGTTAAACGCCACTTGTACTGCAGGAGAAACAAGAAGTGCAGCTAACTCTTTTTGAGCCGCTTCAACATCAGCATCGTCCTGAACTGGGAAGTAGAATGCATCACCACCAGTATCTAAGATTTCACGCTCTCCTAAACCAGGTAAACATGAATAATCAGTCCCTGCAACAGAGCCCGCAACACTAAACTCGCCTTGTGCCCAGTCACCATGGATTTGACCACCTGCTTTACCCGTAATAACGAGATTTGTCGCTAGGTTCCAGTCACCAACGTTTGATCCAATTGCCATTTTACGAGCATCATCAAAAGCGCTCCAAACGCGAGCATATTCAGCACCGCCAGCAACCGAACCGTCTTTATCACGGTTAACCGCATACCAAGCATCCTCACTAACTAAGGCGGTAGCAATTACACCAAAAGTTAGCCCTGTTTGCCATCCTTGTTGACCTTGAGCTAAAGGAACAAGTCCATTAGCACGTAACGCCGGACCAGCAGCAACAAACTCATCCCAGTTTGATGGAACAGCAACACCTGAACTTTCATAAGCGTCATGACTTAACCAAAGCCACTGAGCTGAGTGAATGTTCACGGGCGCGCAATAAACTCGACCATCAACAGTACATGCGTCCAACAGTTTTGACGGATAAATTATATTTCTCCAGTTGTGTTCTGAAGCAACATCAGTTATATCTAACAAAAGACCAGCCTCGATTAACTCTTCAGCTTGACGACCGTGGTTCAACTGTGTAGCACCCATTGGCTCGCCACCAATAATTCTACTGATAATGATTGGTCTGGCAACACCGCCAGATCCTGCTATAGCACCATCGACCCAAGTATGACCAGTCGCATCAAAAGCTTTAGCAAGCTCACCAACAGCGTTTGCCTCACCACCTGAAGTCCACCAGTGAGTAACTTCTAGCTCAGTCGCTGATGCAACATTCACAGCACCCGTAAGGATGGCAGCTGCAACTAGCGTTGAACTTTTCAACATTTTTCTCATATTTCTCTCCTAGAAAATATTATAAATAACTCCATAACATAATTATTATGGAACCGTTTCCAATTATAAATAAACTATTAAAAACAAAATGTGTCAAAGTGTGACTTTTTGTAACAAAGTTATTCATATAGTTTTCTCTCTCAAAATCAGATAATTTCCTATATAATCAGGCTTTATAGCTTATTCTGATATATAAATTATTAACAAAATGGCCACCATTAGAGATGTTGCAAAGTTAGCTGGTGTAGGAATTGGAACTGTTTCCAGAGTTATTTCTGGAAAAGGTGCTGTTTCCCAAAAAACACGTGATAAAGTTACTGACGCAATGACTGCACTCAAATTTATACCCAACACGTCTGCCCAGTCTCTATCTTCAAAAAGATACAATACAATTGGCCTATGGGGCACTAAAAGTTCAGGTGAAATGAGCAGAGCCACTCTTACTAAAATTGAACGCGAACTTCAGCCATTCAATGTAAGTCTCATTACTACAGATGGAGAAAGAAACTCTCCGAACCAACCAAACGCGGCTCGTGAGTCTATTGATGTTCTTATTAATAAGGGTTGTGATGGTCTAATTATCTGGGGCTCAGACATTCAAGATTACGACATCCTTAAGCTCGAAAAAGAATTCCCAAATATTGTACTTCTCAATCATAAAGCTGATGCCCTTTTAGAAAAATCTTTTGCTTTTGACCATTACCAAGCTGGCTATGTTGCTGGACAATATCTTGTTGACAATGGACATAAGGATATTGCTTACATTACTGGCTGGTTTGATACATCTGATGCCAATGAAAGGCATCATGGTTTTTTAGATGCGCTGAGAGATTATAACGTTTCAATTCACAAAAATCTAATTTATCGCGGCGATTACACTTTTAGAAAAGGCTTCGAAGGGGCCAATTATTTGTTAAATCAAAAGCAATCTTTTACTGCCCTATTCTGCGCCAATGATCAATCTGCAATGTCTGCTATCTCAGCTTTATCAAGTAAAGGAGTCAATATTCCAAAAGATATTTCAGTAATGGGTTATGACAATATGAATATCTCATCTTATACAAGCCCGCCCCTAACAACAATCAATGTTCCAGATCAAAAAATGGCTGTCTCAGCTGTCAGAAAACTCATTAACCTTTGTTATGGGGCAGACCTTGAGATTGATTACAATTTTGGAGCAAAGCTAATTGAAAGACAAAGTGTTATTCAATTAAGTTAAGTCTTGGCTTAATCAAAAGGATACTCTAGCTCATTAATTTCAAGGTTAGGGACTAAACGTTGATTTCTTTCTAGGCTATAGATCTCAAGCATATCCTTATAGTCAATCTCAAAATCAAAAATATCAATATTTTCCTTGAGTCTATAGGAGTTTGCAGTTTTGGGTATAGAAACAGCTTTCTGCTGGTATAGCCACCTTAGTGCTATTTGAGCAGGCGTTTTTGAATACTTTTCAGCCAGATTGATAATTACATCATGCCTAGCTACATCTCCTCTACAAATGGGGCAATAAGCAACAGGTATGACCTCTAGATCTTGCATTACCTCTAATAATTTGGCTTGAGATAAAAAAGGGTGATATTCAACTTGATTGCAATAAATGTCTTTAAATCCAAGACTTATGCATTCATTTAGTAGGTAGCTATTAAAATTTGCGACTCCAATTTCTTTAGCTTTTTTAGCGTCTTTGAGTCGATACATAATTTCTAGCATATCCCCCAAATTAGTTTCAAATCTTGGCCAATGAATCAGTAATAGGTCTACATAATCTGTGTTCAAATCGATAAGACTTTTTTCAAAAGATTTGGTGATATCTTTATTTTGCAGGAATGGTCCATTTCCCCTAGAGGGAGTCCATCCAGTGGTATTTATTTTTGTAGTTATGAAAATCTCTTCTCTATCTACTTCTGAGTCAGATACACCTATTCCTACTTCAGGCTCATTCTCATACATTGAAGCACCATCAATATGGCGATAGCCAAGCTCTAGAGCCTCTTGCACAATTCTAGCGCAAGTAGGGCCTTGCATATCCCAAGTCCCGAGACCTATTGAAGGAATTGACAAGCCAGATTTAGTAAAAACTTCTCTCATACTGGCATTGTATCAATAATTATCTGATTCTTAAACCTGAATTGGGGTCAAACAAAATAGCTTTACTAGTATCAACCTGCAAGTCAAAACCTTTTCCAGCATTATTTCCTGCTTCTGGACTGAGTCTCGCCATCACTTCATTATCATTCCATTGACCTATTGCAACCGTATCAGCCCCCATAGGCTCTAATACATCCACATCAAATTTTATTTGATGAATGAAAGAGTTTTTTTCAACTGAAGGTTCAATTTCAGTAAGCATTTCTGGTCTAATTCCTAATAATACAACGTCTAATTTAGAGTTTTTAATGGCATCCTTACATGGTATCGATAGTTCATATTTTTCACCGCCACTCTCAATTACTAAGTTTTCATCTTTAACTATACACTCAATAAAGTTCATACCAGGAGAGCCCATAAAATCAGCCACAAAATGACTCACCGGGTCATTATAAATCTCATAAGGAGTACCTACTTGCTGTAATTCACCATCCTTAAGAACCGCGATTCTATCTGCTAGAGTCATTGCTTCAATTTGATCATGGGTTACGTACACTATGGTTGTTCCAATTCTTTGATGTAATTTTTTAATCTCGGTGCGCATTTCAACCCTTAATTTTGCGTCTAAGTTTGACAATGGCTCATCAAAAAGAAAAACCTTTGGTGAGCGTGCTAAAGCCCTTCCCATAGCAACCCTCTGTCTTTGCCCTCCAGAAAGCTGGCCTGGTTTTCTATCCAATAAATGATCAATTTGCAACAAGGATGAAACCTTTTTCAAAATAACCTCTTGCTCATTTTTTGGCATTTTGCTCATTTCGAGTCCAAAGCAAATATTTCTCGCAACATTCATGGTTGGATATAGTGCATAAGACTGAAAAACCATCGCAATATCTCTGTCCTTTGGAGACTCTTCAGATACGTCTTTACCGTCAATAACTATTTCACCACCAGTCAAGTCTTCAAGACCTGCAATCAGATTCATTAATGTTGACTTACCACACCCTGATGGACCAATTAGAATTAAAAATTCGCCATCTTTGATATCTAAATTGATATCCTTGAGCACTTCGGTTGTGCCAAACGATTTATTAATTCCATTAAGACTAATACTTCCCATTTTTTTTCCTTTATTCGTTAATTAATTTCAAATAGCTTTTGATATTGTTATTTATCCCTTTACAGCACCTGCAGTTAAACCCCTAACGAAGTATTTACCTGCAATGACATAGACCACTAGTGTTGGGAGAGCAGCAATAATTGCTGCTGCCATGTCTACATTGTATTCTTTACCGCCGACTGAGGTATTAACAAGATTGTTAAGTGCTACAGTAATCGGTTGAGTTCCTGCACCTGAATAGACAACTCCAAATAGGAAGTCGTTCCAGATTTGAGTGAACTGCCATATTATTGTGACGACAAAAATTGGAGTAGATAAAGGAATAAAGATATGCCTAAAAATCTTCATAAAGCTTGCACCATCAAGCTTAGCAGCCTTCACTAATTCTGTTGGAATGCCAACATAGTAATTTCTAAAAAAGAGAGTTGTAAAAGCGATACCGTAAATAACATGCACTAACACAAGACCTGTTACAGTGTTTGCTAAACCCAAACTACCCAATAATTTAGCCATCGGAAGTAGTATCACCTGAAAAGGTATAAAACATCCAAATAGTAGTGCACCAAATAAAAATTCGCTTCCTTTGAACTTCCATTTGGCAAGAGCATAACCATTAAAAGCACCTAAAATAGTTGAGATAATTACTGCTGGGAAAACAATTCGAACACTGTTCCAGAAATAAGGAGCAAGACCTTGACAGTCACTTCCTGTGCATGCTGATGACCAAGCTTTTTTCCATGCATATAAAGTAGGATCAAGCGGCAAAGCCATTAAATTACCACTTCGAATTTCTTCAATATCTTTGAGTGAAGTCGTAAACATCACGTAAAGTGGCGCTAGGTAGATAAATGCAAATAAAAGTAAAATGAAATAAATGATTGCTCGACCTAGATTAATATTTGTTAAATTAAAATTCTTCATTATTTTTTCTCACGTAATTCTGAATAGAGATAAGGTATCAATACAGCTAACACACCAAATAACATTATCATTGCACTAGCAGCACCCATTCCAATTTGCGCCCTATTAAAAGAGAATGTATACATAAAATTCGCTGGGAGATCTGATGCATAACCAGGTCCACCGCCTGTGAGTGCTTGAACTAAATCAAAACTCTTAATCGCTATATGGGTAAGAATAACGATAGCACTAAAAAATATTGGTCTCATTAAAGGTAATATAATGTGGTAATAAAGTCGCACTGTTGAAGCGCCATCAATTTTTGCAGCCTTTGTAAGGTTTTCATCAACCCCTCTCAATCCAGCTAAAAAAAGTGCCATAACAAAGCCGCTCGATTGCCAAACTGCTGCAATTACAATGGTATAAATTGCCATATCCTGTTCTACAAGCCATCTAAATTCAAAGCCTACAAAACCCCAGTCATTCATTAATTTTTCAATACCTAAACCGGGATTTAGAATCCACTTCCACGCTGTTCCTGTAACAATAAAGGAGATAGCCATTGGATACAAATATATAGTTCTGATTGCACCTTCAGCTCGAATTTTTTGGTCAAGAAAAATCGCTAAAAAGAGACCTAAAACTAGGGCAATTAAGATAAACAAAATCAAAAAAATAAAAAGATTGTCGACGGCCACATCCCATCGAGGGTTTTTAAAGAGCCTAACATATTGATCTAATCCAACAAAATCCCATTGGGGCATCATTCGACTTTTAGTTAGGGACAATAAACCAGTCCAAGCAATGAAACCATACATACACACAATCATTGCAATAGTGGTTGGCGCCAATACGATTTTTGGCAAGTTTTTTTCTAAGAAGTTAAACACAGTAATTCTGATTTTATTATGAATTTTATAAAATGGGGCACCTAAATTAGGTGCCCCTGGTTATTTACAATCTATCAGTCAGAAAAGGAGACGAACACCAACTGTATAGACTTCTTTAAGTAACCGGTCTTACATTGCAGCAGAAACTGCAGCAACTAGTTGATCAGCACCTTCTTGTGCACTCTGGTCAGAGTTAAAGAAGTTTGTAGCTGAGTCATAGATTGCACCTGATACTGCAGAAGATACTGCCATACCGTGTGCAAAACTTGGAACTAAAGACCCGCTTGATGATGACGCAACAAACGCATCCATTGAATCATGAGCACATGTATCAAACTCGGCTCTTGAAACACCTAATCTTGCAGGAATAGATCCTTTGTTTAGATTAAATACTGTTTGGAAGTCAGTACCTAAAATTTCTGCAGCCATAATGTTTTGAGCTCCAGTTCCAGCTGTTGTGCCTTGTGCAAAGAATGCAAAAGAGTCAATGTTAAATGTGTGGGCACCTGAAGTTCCAGGAGCAGCAGTACATACAAAATCAGTACCTACATTCTTACCAGCAACTTTAAATTCACCTTTCGCCCAGTCACCCATGATTTGCATACCAGCTTGACCTTCAATTACCATTGAAGTAGCTACGTTCCAGTCACGTCCTGGCGCATTAGCGTCAATAAATTGACGTAAATTTCCAAAGGTTTCAAAAACTTCTACTGTAGTGTCGCTGTTTAAGGCGTCTAGGTCTACTGGATTAACAAATGCACTGTTATAGTAATCAGCACCACCTACACCAAGAACAACTGCTTCAAACAATGTTGCATCTTGCCAAGCTTGACCACCGTGAGCTAGTGCTACGTAACCAGCATCTTGAAGTTTTTTGGCTTGAACCATAAAGTCATCCCAAGTTGTTGGAATAGTTGCACCTGCAGCACGAAATACTTCAGGGTTAGACCACATCCAGTTTACTCTGTGAACGTTTACTGGAGCAGCAACATATTTGCCTTCATGCTTCATTACGTCAGAAACAACTGTAGGTAATAAATCATCCCAGTTATTCTCATTTGCAACACCGTCGATGTCAGCTAAAAAACCTAAATCACCCCATTCTTGAATTGAAGGGCCTTTGATTTGAGCAGCAGTAGGAGGATTTCCTGAAATTGCTCTTGACTTAAGCACAGTCATCGCATTTTCACCACCACCACCAGCAACTGCGAAGTCTGTCCAACCAACTCCAGCGTCACTTAGTTTACCTTTAAGATAATTTACACTTGCAGCTTCACCACCACTAGTCCACCAGTGTAGAACCTCTACGTCACCTGCACTTACAGATGTTGTAGTTGCTAGAAGCGCTGATGCTGCTAGCGTTGTTAACTTGCTATTCTTCATATTTTTTCTCCGTTAAATATTATGAATCACATTCTGCGCACCATTGCTCAGAATTAAATCCAGTTTATTACCGGGGTTGTATCGAACTGTATAGAATTGTTACAAAATATGACAATTTGAATCGAACCGTTGATATGAAGTTGTGAATCGAAAAATTTAAAACTTAATATATTTTACAAAAAAAAATATGTTTATACTCTGTTCGATGAATAAAAATATACTCAACTCAATTATTGAATCTAAGGCCACCCTTAAAGGCCAAACTAATGTAAAAAAAAGTTTTACAAAAGCCCTTTCAAATATTAAAAGAGATGTTGACTTAATATTGGACCTAAAGCTCAAAGATTTACCAATCATTCCTGAAATTAATTATCAATCTATTGTCAATGAAAAAGTCTCAAAAGATCAAATAACCAATCTAAAGAAAAGAGGTTGTGTCATTATTCGCAATGTATTTGATAGAGAGCTTGCAACAGAGTGGAATGAAGAAATTAATAATTATATTATTAACAATGACTACTTTACAAAAGCACTAGAAAAAGTAGGGATGGACCAGTACTTCTCAGATCTCAAGTCTGGTGCACCCCAGATTTTTGGTCTTTACTGGTCAAAACCTCAAATGCTTGCAAGGCAATCAAAATCAATGGCAATAACAAAAAAATTTCTAAATTCAATGTGGGATATTAATGGTCCGACCGGAAGAGAATTTAACCCTGGTCTAGACTACGTGTATGCCGACAGGATTCGTCGAAGAGAGCCCGGTGACAAAACACTTGGCTTGTCACCGCATATTGATGGAGGCTCTTTTGAACGATGGACTGATGCCGCCTTCCAAAAAGTTTATGGCTCTATATTTAATGGAGATATTGATTCCTATGACCCATGGAAAGCGTCCTTTAGAACACAGACTAAAGAATACAAATCACCCGCAGTTTGTTCAATGTTTAGAACGTTTCAGGGGTGGACAGCCTTGACTAAGCAAGGTCCTTCTGATGGAACTTTATCACTCATTCCAATTGCTGACAGTATGAGTTATCTTCTTTTGAGAGCTCTTCAAGATGATATTGCCGATAATAACTTGTGTGATGCAATGCCTGGTAGACCTCTACTGATCTCAAAAAATTATCACAAAGAGTTGCTTGAAGGACTAGTATCGATTCCAGAAGTGTGCCCTGGAGACACTGTCTGGTGGCATCCAGACATAACTCACTCGGTAGCTGACAAGCATTCGGGAAAAAATTACTCTAATGTGATGTTTATTGGATCTTCACCACAATGTCCAAAAAATCTTCATTATGCGAAACAACAGGCTGAACAATTTTTATTAGGAAAAAGCCCTCCTGACTTTGCAGCTGAGAACTACGAGGTAGACTTTGAAGGCAGATTTGATGTTAATGAGCTAACTAGCTTAGGTCGAAATCAAATGGCACTCTAGAAGAATGATGATGTCTGATTGGTGAATTACTAGATACATCAATTACAAAGCTATACCAAGACTCATATTTTTCACCACCCTTACTCGGAAGACAAAAAACATAACTACCTGTCATTAAATAGATGCTTTTAGATAACTCTGTTTTAATCGATTTATTGACATTAACTTCAATAGAGACATTGCCCTCTATCGCTGAACTAAAATAACCAGATATTTGATCTCTTGAGCTCATCAAAATTGGCTTAAAGGTAGGTAATAGAGTGCTATCTGGGTGATAGAGACGCGTAATTCCATTCAAATCGCCATTATTGAAGCATTGAGCCCATTGCTCTATTACAGATTCAGGTGTCATAAATTAATTCTCAATATTGAATAAGTTTGCTATTTTAAACTAGGATTCGCTCGTCTAATAAATAGATAACTTCTATTCTTTTTCTTTCTTAAGTCCTTGATAGACCTGCAGCAGAACAATGAGAATAGCAATAATAAATAAAGTTAAACTGATTGGCCTTTCCCAAATAAACGAGAAAGAGCCATCATTAATAAGGACTGCTCTTCTCAAGTTCTTTTCAAGCATTCCACCAAGAATAAATCCAAGAATTAGTGGTGGCATTGGGTAGTTTAACACCCTCAAAACTAGTGAAAGTAATGCAACTATAGCCATAAAGTAAATATCAAAAGAATTAAACGAAATTAAATAGACTCCAGTTACCGAAAAGAATAAGACTAGGGGAACAAGAATGTTTTTAGGTATGGCTAGTATTCTTGCTATATAGGGTATCAAAGGTAAATTTAATACCAATAAAACTACGTTTCCAATATACATAGAGATAATCACAGCCCAAAAAAGCTCTGGTTGCTCAACATAAAGCCTTGGACCAGGCTGAACACCAAATGACAGTAATGCACCTAGCATAACTGCTGTAGTTCCAGATCCGGGGATGCCTAAAGTTAACAAGGGCACAAATGAACCTGTACAGGCAGCATTATTAGCAGTTTCAGGTGCCGCTAAACCTTTTATTGAACCTTTACCAAATTTAAGTTTTTCTTTTGCAGAGGCAATACTTCTTTCAAAGCCCCACGCCAAAAAACTTGCAATTGTTGCTCCTGCGCCTGGAAGAACACCAACAAAAAAACCCAATACAGAAGTTCTTCCAATTGTTGGAACCATTTCTTTTACTTCTTTCTTGGATAATTTAATTGAGCCTAGGCTACTCTTATTTACATCAGAGGATTTAAAGTTAATATCCATTTTTTTGAAAATAATCATGAATGCTTCACTCATCGCAAAGGTTGCCATGACTAATAAAACAAAACTAATTCCATCCATCAAATTAATGTTTCCAAATGCAAAACGTGTAATGTCAGACAAAGAATCTTGTCCAACTGTTGCAAGCGCCAAACCCAGCGCTGTCATAATCATTGCCTTTAAGAATTGCCCTTTACTCGCAAATGCTGCAATAGAGAGTAATCCCACACACATTAATGCAAAGTAATCTGCCGACTGGAAGCTAAGACTCACCTTGGCAAGCTGTGGCGCGGCAACCAATAAAAATAATGCTGCAATCGTACCACCAGAAAATGAAGCATATGCCGCAATGGCAAGTGCTTTTCCTGCTTGACCTTTTTGGGACATTGGGTAACCGTCAAATGAGCTCGAAACAGTTCCAGCAACTCCAGGAGCATTAATAAGAATTGATGATGTAGAACCACCAAATATGGCACCATAATATACTCCCGCCATCAATATCATGGCTGAGGCTGGATCGAAACCATAGGTTATTGGTATCATCAGGGCAATCGCAGACATTGGACCAAGACCTGGAAGCATCCCTATGATGGTACCTGCGAAACAACCCATCATAACCATAAGAATGTTATAGCCACTGAAGGCAGTGTTAATTCCAAGCATCATGCCTTCTATCATGATATAACTCCTAAAAACTGTAAAAATGGATCTCTAATATAAACGTCCAGTAACCCATGAAGCATAAACTGAAGAGCTGCAACTACTGGAAACGAACTAAATATAATGACCTTGTAACTTCGAACACCCAAATACAGATAAGATATGATTAAAAACAAGTTTGTTGATACAAAAAAGCCAATTGTTTTAATTAAAAGTCCATATGAAAAAACGAGTGCAAATAAGACAATAACGCTGACCCATTCATACTCTCTCATATTTTCTTTTTCATTTCGTGAGAGTACCAAGGTAAGAAGTGAAACTATAATCCCTAAATAAGAAATAAGTTTAGGAAATGTTCTTGCGTTAAAGTCTGCATTTTCATCAAATGTAAATACTCTGATCTCACCCGCAAGATAGGAATAAATAAGAAAAATAAGGAGAAAGACAAAAGCACTTATCCTTGTATAGTTGATAGTCATTTGCCTTCCTCCCAGTAGATATATCGATTAAATAACGCCTAATTGTTTCATTAAGTCAGTCATTTCTTCTGTTTGCTTTTCTAAGAAGCCCATAAAGTCAAACCCAGGGTTATAGATATTGACATAAGCATTACGCTTACGAACAACTTCCCACTCTGGAGTACTTTGCATGTCTCCTAACATTTTAGCAATTTCATATCTATCGGCTGCATTCATATTTGGTGGACCGAAGAAACCTCTCCAGTTAACAAAGTATGCATCATAGCCCTGCTCTTTAAGTGTTGGAACACTTGGAGCATCAGCCGAACGCTCATTTGCAGTAATACCTAAAATACGAACTTGGTCACCCGCAGCTAAAGCTTCACTGAATCCAGTAGATAGAATTTGACCTTCACCAGATAAAAGTCCAGCAAGAGCCGCACCACCACCATCGTAAGGGATATAAACTACATTATTTGGATTTGCGCCAGCTGATTGGAATGCCAAAGCACCAATCAAATGGTCCATACTTCCACGAGTCGAACCACCCGCCATCTTAACTGATTTTGGATTTGCATTGTATGCATCAACAACGTCTTGGAATGACTGGAATGGTGAATCTGCAGCTACCGCTAAAGCACCATAATCACCAATAATTCCTGCAATAGGCGTTACATCTTTATAGGACAACACACCACTTGCAGCACTATCAGAAACATAACCATCATGACGACTAATTGAGCGCAGTACAATTGGGGTTGATTGAACCATAATTGTATTTTTAGGCTTTGTCTTAATCATCCATGAAAGCGCTTTACCTCCGCCTCCACCTGACATGTTTTCAAAAGATGCTGACTCGAGTAAGCCAGATTTAACTAGAGCTTCTCCAGTACCTCTTGCGCATCCATCCCATCCACCTCCGGCACCACCAGGGACAACAAAATGCAATTTATCAATTGCAATTGCTGAACTTGAAAGAGCACCGAACATAAATAAGAAGGATATTAATTTTATGAACATTTTTTTCATAATTTATCTCTCCGTTATAAACATCTACTCAACATTAAGTAGAAAACCAATAAATCAAATACTAAAGGAGAATCTAAAAAAATATTTAACCATTGGGAATTTTATGATAGACCTTGAGTCTTTCAGAAACCTGTCAGATTTTTCAATTTTTTTTGATTTACAGATTTAAGCTGTAACTATCATTAAGCCAATTTTTAACCCAAGAAATAGCAATAGGGTCAATCTGCGTAGCCCTCTCTTTAAACTTGATTGCTTTCTGACCGGTTGATTGAGGGTAGACACCTAGATAATTTTTTGAGATGTGTGAAAAGTTTTTTTGGTTAATAATAACTTCGAAAGCTTGCGTAAATAAATCAATTATTTCATCATCAGTATTTTTATTAATAACTACCATTTTTTGTGCAGAAAAACCAGCAGTAAAGAAAGCTTTCCATGCGTCCCAAGCACTGCCCGATGGCTCCTTGTTGTGAATCTTAATATAAATCTCACGAAATGTTGGAATGTCTGGGAAGTTTGGATCTCTAATGATGTTTCCATCGTCATCTAAAATACCCCAAGTCATTATTGGTATTGCATCACCTTTTTCAACAAGAGGGGTCACTTTGGCCAAAAAGGATGACGAGGTCTGGTAGTCGATATTGACATATCCCTGTTCAAACATTAAACGACCATCTGCTCGACCTTTTATGCCAAAAATAGGCTCCACATTCATGCCCAACATACTCCAAGCCAAAAGAGGAACAAGATCAAGACGAGTCGGCCCTTGGGACGCAAAAACAAAATTAACTTCCAAAGCTGACTCTAAGTCCTTATTCCAAAGAGCGCCAAGCTCTGAAGGAAGGTATGCTACCCCTCCACTTGATGAAGCCAATATCACTTCCCAATCATTGTAGTTGTATTTGACTCTTGGATCATCAAGCAAGAAAGGGAACTGTGTAGATCCAGATGTGGAGAAAATAACTTTTCCGTCTATTGGAGCTTCTGAGCTAAACCAATTTGCTCCTTTTGTTGAACCAGCACCAGGCATATTGATTACCTCTACATTTGGTTTTCCTGGTAGATTATCACTCAGCAAAGGTGCATAGAACCTCGCTATTACATCAGCACCCCCTCCCGCAGAAAAGGGCACCACCCATTTGATAACCTGCTCTTTAAAGGTCACCTCTGCGTTTGAAATGTTTGAAAAAATCAACAAGACAAACAAAAGCAAGGCAGAAGAAAGAGACTTCAATTGAATATTTAAATCATTTTTCATTAGGTATTAATCATATAGAGAAATAAACTATTTTCAAAACTTTAATCAATTTAATAGAATCATAATAGATTTTTTAGCTTTCAGAAAGCTGTCCTGAGTAGAAATCAATCTAAATGAGTATTTAAATTCATTTATACTTTTTTTTGGAGAAGTGAACTTGTTATGAGAATTGTACTGGTAGAAGACAATCAAATGCTTGCCCAAGGAATCGAAAAGGTTCTTACGGATGAAGGTCATTCAGTTGATTATTTTTCTGATGGTGGTCTTGCTGACCAGCACTTTCATTATGAAGGTGCTGATCTTGCAATTATTGATATAAATCTTCCTGGAATGGATGGAATCACACTAACAAAGAATATTAGGAATCGTAAACAAGTCTTTCCAGTTATTATCTTAACTGCTCGAGGGGCAACAAGAGACCGTGTCATTGGACTCGATGCGGGTGCAGACGATTATTTGGTTAAGCCTTTTAAAATGGATGAATTAGATGCGCGCATAAGAGCTCTTTCGAGAAGAATCAATCCAGTTCTCGCCCCCAAAGAGAAAATAGGAAAAATAGAGTTTGATAGAAATTCTCGAAGAATTTTTTATAAGGACAACGAGTTAACAATCAACAGAAGAGAGCTTACTTTGTTTGAAATCTTATTAAACAAAAAAGGTCAATACATTTCTAAGTCACACCTTGTTGATACCCAATACGGCATCGGGGCTGATATAAATACTAATGCAATTGAAATTAGCATATCTCGCTTAAGGAAAATACTCTCGAACTTCAATATTAATATTACGACCGCTAGAGGCATTGGATACATGATGGATGATTCATCAGAATGATGCAAAATAAAGCATTATCGTTAAGAAGCAGACTTCTTTTTGTAATCATAATTCCACTATTGATTATTGTCTCAATAGGGACGGTTGCCCTATATTTTGACTCCCAAAAAAAATCACAAGAGATCTTTGACAACCTTTTGCATACAATTTCTCAAGTTATTTTGAGGGATGCTGTCTTAAGAGACGGTGATCTTTTAACTGAGCAACTTTTGGAAACACTGACTGACTCATTAAATGATCAAATCTTTTATCAAGTTAAGGACGAAACCAACACTCTTTTTGTAGGTTACTCCAACCCTCCAGAATTGCCTAATATAGACGAAATTAAGCCTTATCAGCCAATCTTTTATGACTCTGTATATAGAGACCAAGATGTAAGGGTTATTTTTTCAAGAGAGTTCATCTCTTCAAAGGAAATACCAGGATGGGTAAATATTTATGTTTGGCAAACGAGGTTTGGACAGAAACAGCTTCTTCTAGAGCTCGCTAGTGATGCATTCGTAACCATGTTGATTATGTTGCTTTCAACTGGACTGTGTGTTTGGTTTGGGGTTCAGTTCGGACTGAAACCACTCCTAGAACTTCAAGCTTCAATCAGGAAAAGGTCTGCTGACGACATTAGAGAGATAAAGCGAACTGTTCCAAAGGAAGTCTCTAGTCTATTAAGCTCGATGAATAATTTGTTTTCTCAACTTAGGAAGGCATTTACTGAAAAAGATGATTTTATAGCTAATGCGGCCCACCAACTAAGAAATCCAATTGCTGGAATCCAAAGTCAAGCTGAGGCGGCTGAGCGATCTAAAAGCCTTGAAAGTATGAGGTCGAGAGTAAAAGATGTTGCTGAAGCTGCCAAAAAAACCTCAAGACTGACTCAACAATTATTGTCTATGGAGCATGTGTCTCAAAGATCAATCAAATCAGAGTTCAAAAAATTAGATCTTGTTAAGCTCACTCAAGAAGTATTAACAAAATTTGCACTGAAGGCTGATAAGCAAAATGTCAATTTATCGCTAGATTCTAAAGAAAGCAAACTCTTCATTGAAGGAAGCGAAACATTTTTAAGTGAGGCCATTGATAACCTGATTGATAACGCACTCTTGTATGGCTGTCCAAATAATGGTTCCATAAAGGTTGCCTTGCAACAAAAAAGTGATTTTGCTGAGCTCATTATTAGTGATGATGGCAAGGGAATAAAGCCAGAACTACTTCCAAAAGTCTTTGATAGATTTTTTCATGATTCGGAATTAAATAGTTATGGAAGTGGTCTTGGGCTACCAATAGCAAAAACAGTTATAGAACTCCATGAGGGTAATTTAACTTTAACCTCTAATCAAACAGGGACGTCATTAAACATTCAGATTCCAATTTTCAAGAACGATTCTTAAAGTGCATTTAAGGCTTCATAGCAAGCACCCATTGTATGGTAGTCCGTCTTTCCTGCCGGGCTCTTAAGGTTGTCATATTTATTATTACTTGGGTCTAAAATTCTAAACCAAGCACCGTACTTGTGGTCAATCATATGTTCCCAGCTAAACTTCCAAATCCTTTCATACCAATCCCAATATTGATTATCTTTTGTCCGTTTTGCTAACAACGCTGCAGCCGCAAATGACTCAGCTTGTACCCAAAAATACTTATCCTTATCACAAATGTCTCCATTCGGAGCAAAGCCATAATATAGTCCTTGATTTTTCTCATCCCAACCCATTTCAACTGCATCTTCAAAAAGTTCAATAGCTCGAGTAAGAAGCCAATCTTGATTTGCATATCGCTCAAGAATTAATAGTAGTTTTGACCATTCAGTATGGTGTCCTACTTGGAAGCCCCATGGTTTAAACAAATCATCAGGCTTATCTTTGTTGTAGGACCAGTCAACTTTCCAATTAGAGTTGTAATGCTCCCAAATTAGGCCATCCGCTTGTTCTGCTAATTGATTACAAATATTATTAGCAATGATTAAGGCCCTATCAATATACTTTTGGTCATTTGTAGCCTCGTAAGCTGCTATTAGAGCTTCACAGGTATGCATATTTGAGTTTTGTCCACGATAATTTGATATCTCAGTCCAATCAGCACTAATCTCGTCAGCATAGAGTTCATAGTCATTTTGCCAAAAATACTTCTCCATTAGCTCAAAAGTTTCTCCAATATAATTTTTAGCCTCAAGAATTCCTGCTTTGTAGGCACTCGAATAAGCCAACAAAACGAAAGCTAATCCATAGCAGTAGTTAGTAGAATCTTTAACATCACTATTCTCTAAAATCCATGCATATCCTCTCGTTTGCTTATCAAGGTGAGTATTTCTCAAAAAATCTACCCCATGACGAATGATGTCGATATATTTATCATTTTTTAGATGGATTGATGCCATTGAGTAGTTAAAGATAAATCTTGTGCTGCTGACCAAATGCTTGGTACTAGGATCATAAATGCCCCCATCATCTCTAAAATGATGAAAAAAACCTCCCAAATCATAATCAATACATCTCGGATGGTAAAAATCCATAATCGAGCTGGCATGATTAATAAGGAAGCCTTTATCTTTAAAGACTGGATCTCTTTTTGAATTCATCAAACTGGAAAGTAAACTTCTACAACGAGCCCACCACCTGATCGATCTCTAAGCTCTAGCTCACCGCCATGAATGTTTGCAATACTCCTTGCAATTCCAAGACCGAGTCCTGAGTGAGATTCAGTTAATTCATGATCTATCCGATAATACGGCTTAAAGACATTAGCCTTCTCAATATCAGTTAAGCCTGGCCCTCTATCTTTGATTTGAATGTATATACCCGTTTTCTTTTTTTGGCCGGTGACCTCAACGCTCTTACCATAACTCAATGCATTGTTAATCAGATTTGAAAAAAGACGTTCGATTGCCATAGCCCTTCCCTTCATTGAGATTGTTTTATTAAAATCAATTTTTATTGGCAATCCAGTGATTTCCTCTTTTTTAAGAATTGCTGCTAGAAGAGTTGTTAATTCAATCATGGATGTATTTTCATGCTCTATGCCATCTGTCATAATTTTTAAGCTACCTTTAACCATTGACTCAAGATAATCTAAATCACCAATTAAGTCTTCTTTTACAGGACTATCTTCAATCTGCTCGACCCTTAAACGAGCTCTGGTTAGTGGCGTTTTTAAGTCATGGGATATAGCTGCAAACGATCTCTCTCGTTCTGCAATAAATTTTTGGATACGTCTTGCCATCGAATTAAACGCTCCAATCGTTGCAACCATCTCTTTGGAGCCTTTTTCTTCCATTTGACGGGGATTGCGCCCTTTGCCAAGGAGGTCAGCTTGATGAGCTAAAGTATTAAGTGGTGTGACAAGCCACCTAACAAATAAAAAAGTGAGAAGAAGAACCGTTAAGGAAACCGCTAAAAGGTTAAATATTCTCTCACCACTAATCCAATCAAAACCCAATAACAACTCACCATTTGGAACTACAGTCGTTAAATACATCCATTCATCATCGTCAACTGGAAACTGAATGACGACAAAAGGGCTTTTATCGCCAGGTTCTAGAAGTGTGAATCTTTTCCATTCGGGTGAAAGAGAAACCATTAAATTATCACCCGTTAGTATTTTTAGATTGTCAAAGTCAACAAAAATAATTTCCATATTGTCGATTTGACCAATTTGAGCGTTCATACTCTTCTGTAAGTTTTTTCGAACCAAGGTAGAGAATTGAGATTCTTGAATTGGTATTAAATCAATGTAACGCTTGTTGACTGAAACAAAAAATCGAGTTCCGCCCATATCTCTGAGCTGATCAAGGACAATATGACGATATTCTTTTGGGAGCTCTCCAAAGAATTTGACTGTCTGGGCAATTCTAGCACCCATAGCCTGAGAGACCTCAACCATCCTATCTCTTTCTGAAGTTTGAAGCTGCCCTACCCATAACCAAGCACCAAGTATTTGCGCTAGAAAGATTCCAACAAATAAAACTGATGTCATTCTGCCAACAACAGTTTTAGGCATAAAACGAGATATAAAAGTAAGCACTCTACTCAACTTTTAAGTAGGAGGACATAACCTTTACCTCTAACACTTTGGATGATTTCTCCATCAAAATGAGAACTTAATTTATGTCTTAATCTACTTACGATGGTGTCAATCGAGCGGTCTAATGGATCTATCTTTCTACCATGCAGCATTTCTCCAATCTCATCCCTACTCAGAACTGTGCCAATTTGTTTATGAAAAACACAAAGAAGGTCAAATTCTGTTCCAGTTAGCTCTAGCTCTTGACCACCAATAAATGCACTTCTTGCAGCGTAGTTCATCACTATGTTGTTATCCACATTCTCTTCTTTTACTTCAGAACGTCTTAAAAGAGCTTTGATTCTTGCAAGCAATTCCCTAGGGTTAAATGGCTTCCCCATGTAGTCATCCGAACCCAGCTCCAAGCCCAATATTCGGTCAAGGTCGTCGCTTGCCGCTGTCAGCATAATGATAGGTACATTTGAATTTTGACGCACCCTCTTACAAACTTCAAGGCCATCTATGCCTGGAAGCCCAATATCCAAAACAATTAAACTAAACTTGCTCTCATCTTCCTTTAAAAAGCTTTCTCCATCAGTAAAAGCCTCAACATCGAATCCATTTTTTGTTAGATACTGTTCAAGAAGTTTTAGAATTTCTGGGTCATCATCAATTATTGCTAGTTGCTTCATTACAATCTTTCCCCCTCCTGGCGAATTGTAATCGCATCTATTATATTTTATATATATATCAAACTATTACAATTTGTCACAAACTTTTCTAGCCTTATTTACAAAAAAAATGATCTCAATAAGGTCATTTTTTTAGATTACTAACAATTCAGACCAGTTTGTCGTATATCTATTGGACTTAAACTCAGCCCTTGGAAGCCAACGATTATTTCCCAGTTCGCTGGCATATTTGATTGACTCTTTAAACTTTTTATTAACACTTCTTATTGTGTTATATTTTTGAAGCATTAACGACTCTGTTTTAGGATTTTGATTTACTGAAAAGAGATCCTGTTGTTGATAGTCTTTGGTTAAATTAGCTAACACTATACCTCCTTTATAAAAGGAGTATCCAGGCTTATAAATCAGTCTTAGTATTTGTGCCACTAGAGGGATAATTTGAGACTCGTTCTGAATAGCGCTTGTCATGCCTACTGTTTTTGATAAATGAACACAGGGCTTATCTTTCTTGTGTGGATTTGTATAAATAAAAACAGTAATGGTTGTTGTTGCAAGCTTATGATTATTCAGCTTATTAACGGCCTTCCTGGTCAAATTAGTGAGCGCTTGATTTAATTCATCAAAGTCCTTTAAATCATAGCCAAAAGAGCGTGAAGAGACAATTTGTTGTCTTGTTGAAGGGATAGTCTCAATAGGAATACACGAATTACCATAAAGCTCTTGATAAACCTTCTTTCCATTGACCCCTAAAAGGGTTTCAATGACGCCAACATCGGATTGATAAAAGTCATGACTAGTATGGATACCAATACGGTTTAGCTTTTTAGCGCTTTGCCTTCCTATACCCCACAAATCCCCTACTTCAACAGACTGCAATAGTTTGCAATACCTGTCATAGGGCAAATCATCTATATCAAAAACACCATTAAATCTTGGGTATTTTTTAGCAATACGATTCGCAAGCTTTGCCAAAACCTTGGTGCTTCCAATGCCAACGCATACTGGAATTCCTGTCCAGCTTTTAACGCGCTGTCTTAGAGATTGCATGTGACTCATTAAGTTCAATGGAAGTCTTTCTAAATCTATAAAGCTTTCATCGATAGAATAAACTTCCTGGACAGGCGAGTATTCTCCAATAATCTTCATTACCCTAGAAGACATATCTCCATACAAAGGGTAGTTTGAAGACTTAACTACAACATCATTCTTAGCAACTAAATCCTTAACTTTAAAAAAAGGCGCTCCCATTTTAATGCCCAGATCTTTGGCTTCATTAGACCGAGCGATAATGCATCCATCATTATTAGAAAGAACAACGATGGGTTTTTCTTCTAGTTTAGGTTCAAACACCCTTTCACAGGAAGCATAGAAGTTATTGCAGTCGATTAATGCAAACTTGGTTCGGTTACTCATACTGATGGATCACTGATGTCACAACACCCCATATAATTAGCTCGTCATCACCTCCAATCTTAATATCTTTAAAGTCAGGGTTTTCAGCCTTAAGGGTTATGTTTCCTTTGTACTTATGTAGACGCTTAACAGTAAACTCACCGTCGACAACCGCAATCACTATCTTTCCACTTTTGGCAGTTAAAGATTTGTCAACTATCAAAATATCTCCTTGTTGAATACTCGCCCCTATCATCGAATCACCTTGAGCTTTTACAAAAAATGTAGCCTCCTTATGGTGAATTAAATGTGCATTCAAATCAAGCGTATCCTCCAAGTAATCATCTGCTGGAGAGGGAAAACCCGCCTGAACCCTAGAGGTAAAAATTGGAATCGACAGTTCAGTTGGATTGTCACTAGCTACAAGAACTTCGATATCAGATTTAACCTGAGATTTGTAGACTTCAATGACAGGATTAATAGCACTAACAAGACTAACGGGAACCCTAATAACTTTTGTCTCTTCCTTAAAACTACCTGAGTTTTTTTTACGGCCAGCGCCCTTTCTAGCGCCCCCATGGTTTGATGTATTCATACTTAACTTGATTTATGTAACAATATTCAAGTTGAAATTATAAATAAGTCTACATAGCAAGTCAACGACTGCTTTAAGAAAAAAAACTATACACAAGATAGCTGGCGTAATTGTTTAGCTGCATCGCTATGGCGACTCATTAATTCAGAGGCATCTCTACCAATAATACATCCATCAACAACCTTCCAATTTCCAGCAATCATGACTCTGTCTGCCTTTTGTGCACCACAAAGTAGCAATGCTGCCAAAGAGTCATGACTACCCGAAAATCTCATTTCGTCAAGCTTAAATAACGCCAAATCTGCCTGTTTTCCCACTGCAATCTCACCAATATCATCTCTTCCTAAAAGCGCAGCAGAACCTTTGGTAGCCCAATTGTAGGCTTTTTGGTGAGTAATCTTTGATGCACCGTAACGCAAGCGCTGTAAATACATTGCCTGCCTTAGTTCAGCAATCATATTAGAGCCATCGTTCGAGGCAGAGCCATCCACACCAAGACCAATAATAGACCCAGCGTCTTCAAGCTCAAGACTATGACAAATACCAGAAGCCAGCATCATATTCGAGCTCGGACAGTGACAAATACCAACACCCGCTTGCCCTAATTTTTGTATCTCTTCTTTATTGAAATGTATGCCGTGTGCGAGCCAAGTTCGATTAGATAGCCACCCCACACTCTCAAGGTAGTCGACTGTTCTCAGACCAAACTTTTCTAAACAAAAATTTTCCTCATCTATAGTCTCAGCTAAGTGAGTATGAAGCCTCACATTGTGCTGCTGAGCAAGATGCGCTGTTTCAACCATCAGTTCAGTGGTTACTGAAAACGGAGAGCATGGCGCAAGAGCGATTTGGGTCATTGAGCCTTCACTACTATCATGATAGGCTTTAATAAGACGTTCACTATCAGATAAGATCTGTTCTTTGGTTTGAACAACTGACTGTGGAGGCAGCCCCCCATCGTCTTCTCCAAGGCTCATCGAGCCTCTCGTCAAAACGACACGCATTCCTAATTTTTTAGCCTCTTCGACCTGAATATCAATAGCATTTTCAAGCTGACTTGGGAAAAGATAATGGTGGTCACTTGCTGTAGTGCAGCCAGACAATAAAAGCTCTGATAATGCCAGTTCAGTTGAAACGGCGATCATTTCAGGCTGAATGTTTGCCCATACCTTGTAAAGACTCTTAAGCCATGGAAAAAGCTCTTTATTTAATGCTTCAGGATAAGCCCTAGTGAGCGTCTGGTAAAAATGGTGGTGTGTATTTATCAGCCCAGGTAGCAAAACACTGTCAACAGCGTCATAAACCTCATCGATTTGATTTTTAGGTCTTTGGCCTAGTGGCACTAATTCTAAAATTTTTTCACCTTGAATAACAATACCCTCTTCAGCATTCTCTGCGAAGATGGCCAAAGGACTTTTAATCCAAACCGTTGATTGGTTTTTTGAGGTCATACAAGATTTAACTGAAAACTAAATAAATCGATGATACACAATCAAAAATTAAAGAGAAACTCCTTTTTCATTAAACCAGTGAGTGTTGGTTTCCTCAAAGCCCACTTTAATAGACTCTCCTCCTTTGATACTGGTTTGACTATTCAGTTTAATTGATATTTCTTGATTATCTATGGTTACACCATAAAGGTAGCTATCAGATCCTAACTGCTCAACACTTCTCACTTCAAGAGGGAGTGCGTTTTGGTCTTGAATATTTAGGTGTTCAGGCCTGATACCAAAGGTAGTGGCACTCTTTGGAGCAAGCCTCTTAATGTTTTCTGGCAGAGAAGAGCTATCCAAAAAGTTCATTTTTGGCGAACCAATAAAGCCCGCCACAAACAAATTAGCAGGTTTGTTATATAAGTCTAGAGGCGATCCAGTTTGCTCTATGATACCGTCATGCATCACTACAATTTTATCGGCCATAGTCATAGCCTCAACTTGGTCATGAGTCACATAAATCATTGTATTTCCAAGCCTTGCATGAAGCGCTTTGAGCTCGACCCGAGTTGCCACACGAAGCTCAGCATCTAGATTCGATAAAGGCTCATCAAATAGATAGATTGATGGCTCTCTGACAATAGCTCTTCCGATTGCAACGCGCTGTCTTTGTCCGCCTGAAAGTTGGCCAGGTCTCCTTTTAAGGTAATCCTCCATCCTTAATTGATTCGCTGCCTTATTAATCCTCTGTTCAATATCATCTTTGTCGAGCTTAAGGTTTTCAAGACCAAAAGCAAGGTTTTGACGAACCGTCATATGTGGATAGAGCGCATAAGACTGAAACACCATTGCAAGCCCTCTTTTGGCCGCAGAAATGTCATTTACTTTTTCATCATTAATCAATATCGAACCTTCAGTAATTGCTTCCAAGCCAGCAATCATTCTAAGTAGCGTTGATTTTCCACAACCTGAAGGGCCTACCAGAACACAAAATTCACCATCGAGAACCTCAAGATCAAGACCATGAATAACTTCTGTCTTGCCGTAGGATTTTTTAATATCAATTAATTTTAGATTTGCCATAATTTTATTTCATGCCTGTTGAGGCAATACCTGTTGTAATATACTTTTGAAGGAAAACAAAGACCAAAGTGGTTGGAATTAAGCTAACCACTGTCATAGCTAAGGCGTAATGCTCTCTAGCGATATACTCACCATTAAAGTCCAGTAAACAAAGCTGAATGGTGTAGGCAGCTTTTGTCGTTGATACGGCTATCATTGGAAGTATCAAATCATTCCAACGCCATATAATCGAGAGAATGCCGAGAACCGCAATCGCAGGAAGCGCTAATGGAAATATAATTCGCCAATAAATGGTCCACTCACTCGCTGCATCCATTCTGGCAGCTTCAAGCAGTTCATCAGGAATAGTGAGCATGTATTGCCGCAACATAAAGACCCCGGTGGGGGTCGCTGCCCCTGGAATAATAACCCCCCAGAGAGAGCCCGAAAGACCGGTCATAGTTACCATTTTAAAGATTCCAACAATGAGAACAGATGCCGGAACCATTAAGGTTGCCAAAATGATTACAAAGAAAATAACCTGCCCATTAAAACGATACTTTGACAAAGCAAACGCGGCCATTGAATTAATAAGAAGAGTGATAATTGTGGCAACAATTGTCACAAAGACGGAGTTATTCAAACACCTAACAGCATCAAAACTCCCTAAGGCTTTTTTAGTGAGAGGGTCGGTGTAATTAATCCAGGATGGCTTTAAACTTTTATTAATAATGATTTCGTTCTGAGGAAGCTTGGTTATCCCTGATTTCGGGTTAGATATAAGTCGAGCATTTACAGTATCTTTGGTTGGGTTGATTCGGCTTACTGAATATTCAATTAACTCGCCGGTTTCAGGATCAGGCATAGAGATCAAAATTTGCGCAGTAAATCCATTTGCCTTATAAGGTTTAAGACCCAGATATTCTGACAATAATCTGGCATCTTCATCATTTAGAGAGTCTACTATGGACTGTGGGTTATAGTCTTTTTTCGCGCTCGGGAACATACTTGGGTACTTAATGAGCCATTCAGGCAAATTCTGATTAGAGATTAATTCTTTCGTAAGAACTGACACCAAACCAAAATGAGATCTCAAGGCGTAATACTCATTACCACTAAAATTTTTAATGTAGTTGATAACATCTTTTTCAGCCTTTTCTTCATTATCCAAATTCTTCCAAAACAGGACCCAAGGCTCAAGATCTTTCATAATGAGAATATCTTTTCCTTCCGGCCCATAGGTTGTTGCCCTTGCAACACGTTCGTAATCCATTGGAAGAAAGTTAGTGTCATATTTTTGAA
>CAZESR010000006.1:0-46812 GCA_964515065.1 uncultured Piscirickettsiaceae bacterium | reverse complement strand
GGACCTGGGTGAGCATGATCAGGATAGTGATGCCCCCAAGGACCAACAATCCCCCAAGCTAAATCTGGTCGACGGTCCACCAGCGACATGACCGAATTAGAATATCGATCTGACCATCCGCCTACGCAAAGAATTGGTGCTCTCATCTCATCCGACTGATGAATAACTGAGCCATGCCGCCAATAACTCCCTCTATCTTCATTACGCAACCATGTTTCAAGCGGAAAAGACAACTTATCCAACCGCGCCTTCCAAATTTCAAACCAATTTTCTTCAATATTTGCTGATGGTGGGGCACCTAAAATTGCAGGCAAGGTAGCACCCCATTCAACACTGTCCGTAAGTAAGCATCCCCCCATGTGATGGATGTCATCTTCATACCTATCATGAGTTGCACAGACAGCAATGATAGCTTTCAATGCATCAGGTGCATTTACATTTGCCTGAAGACTTGCTGTACCACCCCAGGATATGCCAAACATACCAATCTTTCCATTGCACCAAGGCTGGCATGTCAGCCATTTGATTACTTGACGAGCATCATCTATTTCTTCCTCACAATACATGTCAGACATCAGACCTTCACTATCACCTGAACCTCTCATATCTACACGCACTGCTACAATACCGTTTTCAGCCAGATAAGGATGATTTCGTTCATCTCGTGCTCGAACCATGTCTACCTTACGGTAGGGAATATACTCAAATACTGCTGGTGCAGGTTTAGTCAATGCGTTGCTTGGCAACCAGATGCGAGCCGCAAGTCGAACGCCATCAGGCATATCAATCCAGACGTGCTCAAAACTTCGAAAGCTTTCGATCTCTTTTTCTTTATTCATCTGCTAGTTTTATCTATTAGAACTATACTACCAATCCTAAAGAATTATATTATTTAAGTTTGCCAGTATTTAAAAATTTAATTCACTCAAGAAAAACCCCTTGGTAGCTTTTCTTGCGATTCGGATTGATGAACTTGAACACCATTTTCTATGGCCTTGATAATGCGATTTAAATAGAAATACTCTTCATCACAAGTTACCTTGAGCTGACTATAAATATCAACATTCCAACCAGGTCGAGATTGCTGAGCATGCCAACTGCAATCACTCATAGCTGAGCATGGATCATCAGGCAATATACTGTGTATCTCTTTACAGGATTCACCAACAGTCAAATTGTGCTCCAAGAATGTATACTTACCAAAATCATCATTAATTTTCGTAGTGACAAGACCATCTCTTGCATCTGTTTGGACTACACGGTCATGCTTTTCTGGCCTGATTTTTTTGGTTTTTTTAACAGGACAAACATACCCCTGACCTAAATCTCGAACTAAAGCTGCACTTCTATCATGACAAAGTATAGTTAAACAAGAAGATGCTAAATCTAGGGTCAACTTTGACTTTTTTGGTGCAGGCCAAATCAAGGGAAAATAAGCAGTTGAAACTGCTAAACGAAGTCTGTGTCCTGCAGGTATCTCGTAACCTGTATCATCCAATTTAATGGAAACATCCATTACTTCACCAGGCACTACTAACTTTGGACAATCTAAACCATTTCGCATAGCAAGATTAAGAACACCATAGCTAATTCTTTTACTACTTCCGCTGGGAGAAACATCACAAAGGCGAACAACTACTTGACCACAATCCTGATTACTTGTGATAGCTAACTTTAATTCACTAGAACCCAGTATAGAAATGGAATTTTCAAGTGGTTCTGTATCAAAGCATATGCTATTAATATCATCTTGGCGTTGATCAGTTGGAAAATCAGGTCCACACCATATTACACAATATTCGCCACTTGCTGAACCAGTAGTTAGAGGACTCTGCACAGAAACTGTGCCCTTTGTTTTGACATCAGTTAGTTGGCCACTGGAACTTAAATTAAAGTTAATTATTTCACTTTGAATTGGCCACTGATCTCCCTCTACCCAGAGTCCAGGTCTTTCTTCATAGCTCGCTTGAGGTGGAACAGAGTCTTGAATATATGCGGCAATAACTGCTTCATCCATAATGCCATTGTTGACATCCTTCAGCCAATAATCCCACCAGCGTTTAGCCTCAGCTAAAAAATCCATCTCTGGCTTAGGAGATGCAAAATTTGGGTATTTATGAGCCCAAGGGCCAATCAGTGCTTTTTTTGGGCCAGTTAAACCTTGAATCATGCGTGGAATCGCAACTGAATAGGCATCACCCCAACCACCCACACAATATACTGCCGCCTCAATTGCAGAGTAATCTTCATTAATAGAACCATGTTTCCAATATGCATCTTTATAGGTATGTTCTAGCCAATTTTTTGCAAAGAATGGCATGTTCTGCAATCGTTCTAGCCAATGCTCACGCCAAGTCTCAGGCAGTAATAATGGATCTGGGGGCTTTGCCATATAACCAGAGATTGTAGAAGCCCAGCTAAAATTTTCTATCAATAAAGCTCCCCCACGATAATGAATATCATCGGCATACCTGTCATCTGTGGAACAAACAGTTATGATTGCCTTTAATGCAGATGGCCTTAAAGCTGCGACCTGTAAGCAGTTAAAACCACCCCAAGATTTTCCCATCATACCAACCTTGCCACTGCACCAATCTTGATTTTCAAGCCAGTCAATTACTTCAACAGCATCATCTAACTCTTGCTGTAAATATTCATCAAGTAACAAGCCATCAGATTCTCCACTTCCACGAATATCTACTCTTATACATGCATAACCAAAAGCAGCCCAATACGGATGCATTTGCTCATCACGAATAGCCGTACCATCTCGTTTTCGATAGGGAATATATTCTAAAATAGCTGGTACTGGTTGCTCAGTGGCATTCATTGGAAGCCAAGCACGTGCTGCAAGTTTTACGCCATCAGCAAGTGGTATAAAGAAATGTGTCCACTCTTCAATGGCTTCAGTAAATTCAGGAATATTTTTCATTTGGAAATTGTAAGTGATTTTTACAATTAGTTATTACCAAAAAAATAATTTATTTCTCTTTGAATATTTAATAGTAATAGAAAAATAAGTAACAATATAACTAAAATAAATGCTTATCACTCAATTAAATTATTCTTATTTAGAAATAGAAAAGCCAAGCTGTCGCCAAGCTTCATAAGCAACTATTGATACACAATTAGCAAGATTTAAACTCCTTGATCCTTTTTGCATTGGAAGTGTGATTCCATCATATTCGTCCATGATCTCTTTTGGGAGACCTTTAGTTTCTGAACCAAATAGAAAGGAATCTTCCCTAAAGTATTTAACATCTGCATAGCTGGTCTTTACTTTAGTGCTAACGATGTAGATTTTTGATGGCGCAGCTTTATCTAGATAATCATCAAAATTTTCATACTCATAGACATTTGCTAATTCTTTATAATCAAGGCCAGCTCGTCTTAGTCGCTTGTCAGTAATTTCAAATCCATAGGGCTTTATAAGATGAAGGTTAGCGCCCATATTGGCTGATAATCTTATAAGACTGCCAGTGTTATTTGGAATTTCAGGCTCAAATAAAACTAAGTTCAACATGTCGCTTATTTTCTCATTAAATGTGTCAGCACTATCATCCCATAGTTCATTAAATAATTCTAAAAACTCTCTTGAAGATATAATGTTGTTAGAGTAAATATTCAATAAAATTAATAGAAATGAACTCTGGAAGATTGATCAAAAACCTTTTAAGGAAAGATGTCGAGGACGCATCAAAACTATTAGGCCTAGCGATAAACAAAACTCAAGAGCAGTTATTTGCTAATCTAGACTATGAAGTCAATAGCTCTGAATTTAAAAAGTTTTTAAGTCTTGTTGATGAAAGAAAGAATGGCAAACCATTTGCTTATATCAAAGGTTCCCAAGGTTTCTATGAACATGAATTTCTAGTATCACCTTCAACACTTATTCCGAGACCTGAAACTGAATTACTAATTGATATTGCAATTGAATGTCTAGAATCAGAAAAAAAAATAAAAATATTAGACTTGGGAACTGGTAGCGGGATTATTGCCATAACTTTGTCACAACAATGTCCCAAATGGGTGGTATCAGCTAGTGACCAGTCTTCTGAAGCATTAAGTATTGCTAAACTCAATGCTAAGAGCCCCATTGATTTTTATTGTGGAAGTTGGTTTGAACCCTTTCCCAAGAAAAAGTTTGACTTGATTGTAAGTAACCCTCCTTATATCAGCAAAAAAGACCCCCATCTACAAGATCTTCTTTTCGAGCCAATGGAGGCGCTCGTATCTGGTAATGATGGGCTTGAGGATATTAGGTTAATCATTTCACAATCACCTCAGTACCTCAATAAAGGTGGTCTTCTGCTATTAGAGCATGGATATGACCAAAGAAAGAAAATTATTAAACTTTTAGATAAATCCTTTACAAATATTAAATCATTTCAAGATTTAAATAAAGTTGACAGAGCAATCTTGGCAGAGTTAAGGTAGCTCAAAAAATTCTGCTTTTTTCTTTGAAGATCTTTGTTGAGCCAATATAACACCGATAATAACAATAGCTGCACCAATGCTTTGATGCCAAACCCAATTGCTGCCCAAAAGAAAAAGCATCATCATCACATAAAATGGAGCTGCATTTAGATGAAATGATGACAATCCAATCCCAAGCTGCTCAACACTCTTTATCCATAAAATTTGCGAAATTGCTATTGCAAGACACGCATAGATAAGTAGTAATCCTATGTGCTCATAGGTTATTAGAGATGGAGGTTTAGTTATTTCAAAAAAAATACTACTTATAAAATACACAACAACTGCTGAACCAACCATTCCAGAAGTGGTTACAGCAACTTGACCAAGAAGAGTCATTCCTGGAAGATTTTTAACTGTTGCTCTGGAGCCCCATGCGAATAATCCTACTCCAGTGATTCCAAAAAATGAAGCAAGGCCGATAGAATCATTTTGTAAATTTGTACCCGATGCAACAAACCCCCCTAACAAAACCAAAATAATTCCTAATAAAAACCATCTTGTTATTTTTCTTCCATCTAAAAAAATCTCTAAAGTAACTGCTGCAACTGGCATAGTAGCAACCATTAATGCCGCAATGACAGGAGTGGTAATTGACTGAAGTAAAAGTACAAAAAAAGAGCCTACTCCAAAACCAATAGCACCAATCCAAAAACCTTTATTCCATTTGGCAACTCTTACTTCTTGGAGCCCCTCATAAAAAATCCAAATGAACATTATCAAAACAAATGCAAGCGTATTTCGGGCCGCAACGATGCTTACCACGTCCCAGTCTTCCAATAAGAACTCTGCAGCAGGAAACCCCATGGCATAAAAAATTATTGAAAAAACACAAATTAAGTTAGATTTCAAAACTCCTGATTCATTTGAATTAGTGTAATCTGACAAAGAACTACTCATAGAATATAAATATGTTGATGTTCAAATAAATCGAAATATATCAGAAAAAATCTAAGGATAATATTAATTTCTCATAGTTAAGATTTTTTAGAATTGTCAAACAGTTACTTCTCGATGTATAATCAAAATTATCAAGATAAAGGCTTTTTAAAGCGCTGCCTTGAAATAGTATAAAAAAAACTTAGTGTTTTTTTTATTTATGGTCAACGCAAATTTAAGAGGTGAGTTATGCTTGAAAAAAAACAAATTGGACAATCCACTCAAAGCATCTGGAGTGGGGAACAGGAGTATGAACTTTATGAACGTTCAACACAAGTCCCTGTTGTTCATAGCGTCTCATTTGGCTACACAGATATTGATACGTGGCATAAGGTTGCCCTTGGAGAGGCTGAAGGTCACATCTATTCTAGAAATACTAACCCAACTGTTAGAGCATTTGAGGATAAAGTCAAAGAGCTTGAGCATGCTGAAGCTGCAACTAGCTTTGCTTCTGGGATGGCTGCAATTAGCAATACCCTAGCTACATTTTTAAAGCCTGGAGATCGAGTCGTCTCAATAAAAGATAGTTATGGAGGAACTAATGTCATATTTAATGAGTTTTTACCTCCGCTCAATATCAATGTTACGCTTTGCGAAACTGGGGACTATGATCAGCTAGAAACTGAAATAGAAAAAGGCTGTAAATTACTATATCTAGAGACGCCAACAAATCCAACTATTAAAATAACTGACATTAAGAAGCTCAGTGCTGCTGCTAAAAAAGTAGGAGCATTGGTGGTCGTTGACAATACCTTTGCTACCCCAATCAACCAAAACCCACTATTACTCGGAGCCGATATTACTCTTCATTCCGCCTCAAAGTATCTTGGAGGACATGCTGATGCACTTGGCGGTGTTATATGCGGAAATAAAGATTTAGTCAACAAGGTATATCATTACCGTGAAATAAACGGTGCAACGCTTGCTCCAATGGATGCTTACAGCCTCTTAAGAGGAATGAAAACATTGAAACTAAGAGTTGAAAGGCAAAATGAAAGCGCACTTCAAATTGCAAAACACTTAGAAAACCACCCCTTAGTTGAACAGGTTAATTATCCAGGACTAAAGTCGCATCCTGGGCATGAGGTTGCAAAAAAACAGATGAACGGTGGGTATGGCGGAATGCTGAGTTTTTCCGTTAAAGGGGGCTTAGAGGCGATTAAAGTTTTTCTACCAAAACTCAAATATGCACACATGGCAGCCAATTTAGGTTGTGTTGAGACAGTTGTTGGGCCGCCATTAACAACAAGCCATGTAGAGTGCAGCGCTGAAGAGAGAATGGCTGCAGGGATTCCTGAGGGTTTGGTTAGATATTCAACTGGTATAGAGGATGTTGAAGACTTGATTGAGGATTTAAATCAAGCATTTGCTTATATTTCATAGAAAGGAGAAATTGTGAAAAAGGAGAGAAGAAGATTTAGCAAAGATGAATATCTTGAGAGGCAATCAAAAGTTCGTAGGTCCATGAATGCTTCCAATGTTGATGTTCTAATTGTTTATGATCCTGCTAATATGTTTTGGCTCGCAGGATACGATGGATGGTCATTTTATGTCCATCAATGCGTTGTAATCTCTACTGATGGTGGTCTTTTTTGGTATGGAAGAGGAATCGATGCTAAGGGCGCTGAACTCACTACAGATCTGGATTTAAAAAATATCATCTCATATCCAGATGACTATGTCATGACCCCTGAAAAACATCCTATGGAACATCTAGCAGGCATCTTAAGAGATAGAGGATTAAGTAAGAAAAACATTGGCCTAGAAAAGGATAACTATTACTTCTCTGCGAGAGCTGCTGAATCTTTATATAGCTCACTTCCGAATGCAACATTTAGTGATCAGACAGGTCTCGTCAATTGGCAAAGGGCAGTCAAATCAGAAACTGAAATTACATATATGAAAAGGGCTGGCAAGGTCATTGAAGGAGTCTATGAAAGAGTAATGGAGGTTGCTGAACCTGGGATGAGAAAAAATCAATTAGTCGCTGAAATCTATCATGCCGGCGCTAGTGGTCATGAAGGCCATTATGGTGATTACGCGTCCTTTGTGCCTTTGATCGGTGCAGGTGAGGAAGCAGCGGCATGCCACATGACTTGGAACGATGAACCACTAAAGAACAACGAAGGTATGTTTCTAGAGCTTGGTGGTGCCTATGCAAGATACCACTGCCCCTGCTCTAGAACTTTGTTTTTAGGGTCACCTCCAAAAGAGTACTTGGACATTGAAAAAGTAATCAATGAATGCATACACAATGCAATAGAAATGTTTAGGCCAGGTAATACATGCGCTCAAATCTCAGACAACTTTACTGCCACGCTCAAAAAGCATGGTTACGAAAAGAATAATCGATGTGGATACCCAATTGGTTGTAGTTATCCTCCAGACTGGGGTGAAAGAACAATGAGCCTAAGAGGAACGGACCAAACTATTCTTGAAGAGAATATGACTTTTCACTTCATGCCAGCAATATGGTTTGATGACTGGGGGTTTGAAATGACTGAAAGTATTCGCGTTGGTCAAAATGGTGGTGAATGCTTATCTAATGTTCCAAGAAAATTATTAGTTAAATAAAATTCTCGTCATTTTTTTGCTAGATCTGATTTTTTAATCAAACTCTTTGGAATAACATCTGTATGCTTAATGCAATCTAAGACTGCATAACTAAAGTAGCGCCTTAAACCGATATCTGCATTTAGAACCCTTTTAATAAAATCTTGGTAATCAATAACATCCTTTACAAGAACTCTAAGAATGTAATCCAAACTCCCACCAATAGACCAGCAAGATAGAACCTCGTCAAATTCCATAATCGCATCTTCGAATCGAGCAAACTCTCCTTGCTTATGGCTCTCTAGCTCAACTTCAGTTATCACAAGATGGAAATTACTTAAAAATGAAGAGGACAGCTTAGCGCCATAACTTTCGATTATTCCGGCTTCTTCCAGTCTTTGTAATCGATCCCAAGATGGAGTCAGAGATAAATTAAGTTTTTCAGCAAGGGCTGTTTTAGTAATACGCCCTTCCTCTTGAAGAATGGATAGGATTTGAATGTCTCTTTCGTCGAGCTTATGCATATTTATATTATCGCTCTAATTCAACACAAAATTATCAAAAAAATTCATCTATATGTGAATTTTTAATATTAATCAGTTATTTACAGGACGAACTAAAGATCTATCAGTTACTCAAACCGTTAATAATTTTTGATATTTGGTCGAAAGTAGCTTGGTTAGATGTCAACACAGGCTTTCCAATGGACGCTTCAATTTCTGGAATAATTTCTGCTGATCTCATTGCCGTGCATGAGATAAATATTGCATCAGCGTCGTCATGTATTGCTGCTTTTGCAGCATTTATTATTTCATCTGCTGGAAGCATAGCGACGTCTCTGTCATCATCCATATCCATATGCATTGACGACACCATTTTAACTCCATTGCGCTCTAAATAACCTCTTAAAAGAGAGGAAACCTCTTCACTATAAGGAGTTAATACACTGATCTTTTTAAAGCCTCGCTCCTTAAAATTAGCAACAACTGCTTGAGAGGTGGATAGAACTTTTGCAGTTGGCTTACTTTCTTTTATTGCATTTTCTATTGCATCATCGCCCACTATTGAAGAGGATGAAGTGCAATTAAAGACAACTAAATCAAGGTCGTAATTAGGGAGTATTAGAGCGGTGGCCTCAGTCAAGTCGTTACCAATAGCGGCCAATGACTCTGGAGTCATTGGGTTGGCGAAATGAATTCGATTGAAATAAAAGTCGAAATTGGGTTTTTGTTCTGAATACATTCTTACAAAATCACGCTCAAATGTAAAGTCAGTATTTAAAACGATTAAACCGACAGCTGGCCTTTCATTGGATGCGTTTAGTGTTTCAGAAAGATTATATTTTTTTGATTCGATTGTCATAATTTTAAGTTAGTTATTTATCGTTTTAGAAAATAAGTGCATGACAACAACGCCTGAAATGATTAAAGCCATCCCAATGATAGATCCTAGATCTGGCATTTCTTTGTAAACTAATGCCCCAATAATGGCAACTAAACATATTCCAAGGCCTGACCAGACAGCATAAACAACGCCCAAAGGCAAGTCTCTTAAAGCCAAGGTCATTAGCCAAAAAGACAACACATAAAACACTACAAGAAAAGTTGTAGGAATAAGCTTTGAAAACTCTTCAGTTGCCTTTAAAAGGCTAGTTCCTGCAACCTCAGCAGCAATGGCCAATGCCAGATAGAAATAACTCATTGTTTTAAACTTTACGTTAAATAAAGCAGAGTATAACCTTAAGTAATATTATTTAGAAAAGATTTAATACTATCAAAAAGGATTGAAGTTGGCCTGTAAGCCGGGTTCTGTATGGCCAAGGCCACGATAGTCATTCATCTACGAGACTTGTTACCAAGAATCTTGAGCACTCTACCCGAAGACAACGCGAGCAGCGCCAATGCCTTCCTATTTGAGCTTGCTCCAAGTGGGGTTTACCATGCCAAACTTATCACTAAGATTGCGGTGAGCTCTTACCCCACCATTTCACCCTTACCTGCTAAAGCAGGCGGTTTATTTTCTGCTGCACTTTCCGTCGCATCACTGCGCCTAGTCGTTAACTAGCACTTTGCTCTTTGGAGCCCGGACTTTCCTCTCAATGCAATTGCATCCAGCGACTATCCGGCCAACTTCAGGGAAAATTATACGCTATGAACTCTTCCTTAAAAACAGGGCGCTAAGAATTAGTAAAACAGACTATCTCTTGAATGTTAAGGGGATGTTATGAAGTGCTTTATGGATATTCTCTCCATCAGTATCCACAGCAACGGTCACCGGCATATCTTTGACTTCCATTTCATAGATTGCCTCCATACCCATCTCTTCAAATGCTACAACCTTAGCTTTTTTGATAGATTTAGAAATCAGGTAAGCAGCCCCTCCTACTGCAATCAAGTAACTTGCTTGATGCTTTTTGATACTGTCAACTGTCGCCTGACCACGCTCAGCCTTACCGATCATTCCAAGAATCCCAGTATTTTCAAGTATAAGATCGGTAAATTTATCCATTCGAGTTGCGGTTGTTGGCCCCGCAGGTCCAATCACCTCATCACGAACAGCGTCAACAGGCCCAACATAATAAATAAATTTATTTTCAAAATTAACACCCTCTGGCAACCCTTCTCCATCTTCAATCATTGATTTGAGTCGCTTATGTGCTGCATCTCTTCCGGTAATAATGGTTCCAGATAAAAGAAGGGTGTCACCTATATTCCAATCATCCATTTGCGATTGAGTCAGAGCATCCAAATCAACCTTTGAATATTTAGAAACATCCATCTCTAAATCTGGATAGAGATTTAAATCAATTTCAGGCAATTCAGCAACACCAGAGCCATCTAAAGTGAAATGGACATGTCTAGTTGAAGCGCAGTTTGGAATCATTGCAACAGGAAGAGAGGCTGCATGTGTAGGATATTCATTAATCTTTACATCCAAAACTGTTGTAAGGCCACCTAGTCCCTGAGCGCCAATACCTAGTTCATTAATCTTGTCAAATAGGTCAATCCTTAATTTCTCAACATCACTTTGGTTCTGTTTAGCTTTAATGTCGTTGATATCAATTGACTCCATCAAGGAGGCTTTAGCCATCAACATCGCTTTTTCAGCAGTGCCTCCAACACCAATCCCAATCATTCCAGGGGGGCACCAGCCTGCACCCATTGTTGGAATTGTCCTTAGAACCCAATCCGTAAGATTATCATCAGGATTGAGGACTGTAAATTTAGATTTATTCTCTGAGCCTCCTCCTTTCGCAGCGACAGTAATCTCCAACTTGTCACCTTTAACTAACTTAGTGTGAATCACCGCCGGTGTGTTATCTTCGGTATTTTTTCTACCAAACAAAGGGTCACTCACTATTGACGCTCGCAGACGATTGTCAGGCTCATTGTATGCTCTCCTCACGCCCTCATTAATCATATCTTCAAGTGATAGCTCTGAATCCCACTGGACATTCATGCCAACCTCAACAAAGACATTCACAATTCCCGTGTCCTGACAGATAGGTCTTTTTCCAAGAGCACACATTTTAGAATTGATCAAAATCTGCTCTATCGCATTTTTAGCACTCTGATTAGTCTCTCTTTCATATGCTGAAACCATTGCGCTGATAAAATCAGGCGAGTGATAATATGAAATATATTGCAGTGCAGAGTGGATACTCTCTATTAAATGTTCTTGCTTAATAATCATATTTATTTAGGCTTTGGTATTGTCTAAAGGGGGCATTCAGGTATATTATAACCTCTAAACATTTTATTTTTTTTGCTAGGAACCCCTTATGTTTAATTTATTCACAGGCCAAAATCTTTCTGTTGACCTTGGCACAGCAAATACACTCATTTATATGGATGGCAAAGTTGTCCTCAATGAGCCTTCTGTAGTCGCACTTAGGCATGAAAAAGGCGCCTCAGAGTCTTCAGTGATTGCTGTAGGTCAAGAAGCAAAAAATATGCTTGGAAGAACTCCTGGAGCTATTGAAGCAATAAGGCCTATGAAAGACGGCGTAATTGCAGACTTCAAGGTGACTGAAAAGATGCTTCAGTTCTTTATGAAAAAAGTATTAAAGTCTGGATTTTTTTCTCCAAGCCCAAAAGTACTCATTTGTGTGCCTTGTGGCGCTACTCAAGTTGAAAGGCGAGCCATTAAAGAGAGTGCGGTTGGTGCTGGAGCTAGAGATGTTTACCTAATTGAAGAGCCAATGGCAGCAGCTCTTGGTGCTGGTATGGCAATTGAAGAGGCATCAGGCGCTATGGTTCTTGATATCGGTGGTGGAACCTCTGAGATTGCAATTCTCTCACTCAACGGTATTGTTTATTCCGACTCACTGAGAGTTGGTGGAGACGTATTTGATGACACCATTGTAAAATTTGTTAGAAGAGTCCACGGAATTATCATTGGTGAGGCGACAGCAGAGCAGATTAAAGAAGAGGTTGGTAGTGCCTTTGAATCCAAAATTATACGAAAGAACGAGTTTAGAGGAAGGGCAGTCTCTACTGGACTTCCAGTGAGTTTTGAAGTGACCAATTCTGAAATACTAGAAGCTTTGAGTGAGCCCTTAGGAATGATTATCAGTGCACTTAGAACAGCTCTGGAGCAGACTCCACCGGAGCTTTCATCCGACATTGCTCAGAATGGACTAGTCATTACTGGCGGAGGTGCTCTATTGGAGGGCCTTGATAAACTGATTCATAGTCAGACTAATTTACCAGTCACAATTGCTGATGACCCTCTGACGTGCGTCGCAAGAGGCGGCGGTATAGCTTTAGAGATGATTAACCATCATGATATGGGGTTCTTGGCAGCAGAGTGATTCTTATTAAGTCGAGATCCTAATAATGCGACTTTTAAAACTTTTTGTTCCTATATTTCTCTCGATTTCTCTCATAGTTTTAGATGCTCGTTTTTCCTACCTTGATAACTTCAAACGCTTTACGCTAACTCTGCTTAGTCCAATTTATTTAGTTGTTGATTTGCCAAGTCAAGTAATCGATTGGATCAATGATAAAGGGTCTGAAAATGAATTACTCGTTAGTAAAAATGATTATCTAGAGGGGCAGCTTATTGAGCTCAAAGCAAAACTTCAAACCTATAACAATTTAACACTTGAAAATCAAAAATTATCCAATCTACTTGAATCAAGCTACCTGATTCCAAATCACAACGTAAAACTAGCTCGAATCAAGTCAATCTCTCAGTCAAGACTTTCAAAAAAAATCATCATTAACAAAGGTTTAAATGATGGTGTAACGTTATCAGACCTAATCATTGGTTCAGATGGTGTTGTCGGTCAGGTAACAGAAGTAACGCCAATGTACTCAACAGTTCGACTCCTTTCTGACCCAACTCAACATACACCTGTAAAAAACGCCAGAAATGGTATTAGAGGAATCACTAAAGGTCTTGCTTCAAACGAAAGAGGAATGATTTTAAAATATATTCCCCTTGAGTCTGACGTCAAATTGGGTGATATCTTTATGACAAGCGGTATTGGAAATTCTTATCCGCCTGGTTATTCTGTTGGAAGAGTTAGGTCAATAGATGAGAATCAAGACCCGTCCTTCATGACGGTATACCTTGAACCAACACAAAATATGAATAGATTAGAATTAGTTCTTATTGTGAAGGAGAAAAATGATTAGTCAGTTTCAGTTTGCTCTTCTTATAAAAATCTCAGTACTTGCATTTATTGTTGGCGCAATTGCCTTGCCTAGTATGATCGAAATGATTTCACCGTTTTGGTTACTATTATTCTTTATATATTGGCTAATCTACTCCAATAGTAATGGATTTTATAGCTCTGCTTTTGTTCTTGGTATTCTTCTTGATGTTTTTCAAGGTGGTATCCTTGGACAGAATGCTTTAGCGCTTGTTATCAGTTCTTCATTCATATTAAGCGTTAAAAAATCATTTTTTGTATCAAATCTTACAACGCAGCAGGTATATGTATTCATTGCTTCCCTGATTTACCTCATTGTATTTCTGATCACTCACATTGCGGTTCAAGGAATTCAAATTCAATGGCTAGTTTTATTGACTCCATTGACAGGTGCAATTCTTTGGCCTGTAGTTCGCTTTTTACTTGCAAAACTTAAGCATTAAATTGTATCTTTATGGATAAGATTGGGAATCTAAAGCGAGAGAGAAAAGTATTCAGATCAAGAGTAGTTTTTTCGATAGTCATTATGCTTTTAATGACCTTAATTCTCACATTTAGACTCTTTAATCTTCAAATTAATCAACATGAGTACTATGTTGAAGAGGCTCTTGGTAATCAAATGCAAAGTCTTCCAATCACTCCCATAAGGGGTGATATTTTAGATCGCAATGGAAAAATATTAGCGACCAATGAATTTTCATACAGACTCACTATTACTCCGGAAAAAGTAACAAACTTGAATGACACTCTGATTGAACTAGAAATCAATGAATATATAGATACTAAAGATATCGAAAAATTTAACAAGAATTTACCACGCTATAAAAAATTTCATAATATCCCGATCAAATTTAATCTTTCAGAATCTTTAGCCTCATCATTTTTAGTCAACAACCAACTGCCAGGAGTTGAGGTTGAACCATACTTTCATCGCGTATACCCTTATGGTAAATCAAGCTCGCATCTGATTGGCTATGTTGCCTCAATGAACAAAGAAGAAAAAAATAGATACGACAAGAGAAATTACGCAGGGACTACTTTTGTAGGAAAGATTGGCATTGAAAAACAATATGAAAATTTACTCCATGGGCAATCTGGAGTTAAACAAATTGAGAGAAATGTTGCGGGCAGAGTTGTCGATTCAAAGGTGATTACTCCTTCAATACCCGGTGAAGATGTATACTTAAATATTGACATTGATCTTCAATTAAAGGCAGAGTCACTTCTCGGAGAGAGTAGAGGTGTCATAGCCCTTATAGATGTTAATGATGGGTCTGTTTTAACTCTTGTGAGTACCCCATCCTTTGATCCTAATTGGTTTGTGAATGGAATCTCGGTTAAACGTTATGAAGAGCTGAAAAGTGATTCCGACTTACCCCTCTTTGATCGAAGCACTAAGGGGCTTTATCCCCCAGGATCAACAATCAAACCGATGGTTGCTCTTGCAGGTCTTGAAGAAAAAAATATAACCATAAAACATTCTACTTTTTGTCCAGGCTTTTATAAGCTTACAGACTACTCTAGAAAGTTTAATGACTGGAAGAAGACTGGTCATGGCCGAGTTGACACGATTGAGGCAATTGCACAGTCTTGTGACGTATTTTTTTATGACCTAGCCTATAGAATGGGGATTGATGAGATTCACAACAGCCTTTCATACTTTCAGTTTGGACAAAAAACAGGCCTAGACCTTCCCGGAGAATTGGGCGGCATCCTCCCTTCAAGAGAATGGAAAAAAATTAATAAAGATGAGCCTTGGTATAGAGGAGAGACACTCATTACAGGAATTGGACAGGGCTTCATGACTGCAAGCCCAATTCAACTAGCTCTAGCTACTGCTGCAATAGCGAATAAAGGCAATCTGCGTACTCCTAGAGTTTTAATGCACGCTCAGTCTAAAGATGGTAAGTCTTATTTTGAGTCACAGCCACAGTCAAGACAAATTCCTATTAACAATATTGGCAACTGGGAGCTCATCATTCAGGCAATGAAGCAAACGATTTATGGCAAGTTAGGTACAGCAAAAAGATTAAACAATAAACTTAGATATACTCTTGCTGGAAAAACTGGAACAGCTCAGGTATTTGGCTTAGACCCTGAAGAAGAATATATTGCTGATGACATTGACGAGAAACTCAGAGATCACGCCCTTTTTACTGCTTTTGCACCAATAGAGAATCCACAAGTTGCTATTGCTATAATTGTTGAAAATGCGGGTAGTGGAAGCTCAAAAGCCGCTCCTTTAGCTAGAGAGCTTCTTGACGAATATTTCAATAAATACCTAATAGATCCAGATAAAAGTTAGCAACTTAATTTTTATACTTGAGCGGCTAAAAAATTCTTTCTAAAACTATCAAAAGTATTGGATTTTAAGGCTTCTCTCATAGACCTCATTAGCTCTTGATAGTAGAAGAGGTTATGAAATGTATTGAGCCTAGAACCTAAAATTTCATTTGTTTTTTGCAGGTGATGGAGATAGGATCTCGAATAATTTTTACAGGTAGTACAGCCACAATTTGGATCCAGTGCACTTGTATCAGACTTGTATTTTGCATTGCGGATTTTTACAACACCTGTTGATGTAAATAAATATCCATTTCTTGCATTTCGAGAAGGCATGACACAGTCAAACATATCAACACCCATCGCTACGCCTTCAACCAAGTCTAGAGGAGTTCCAACACCCATTAGATACCTTGGTTTAACGGTTGGCATATGCTCAGGCAAAAAATCCAATACCTTCATCATTTCTTCTTTGGGCTCTCCAACTGAAAGGCCTCCTATCGCATAACCATCAAAATCCATCTCTATTAATGCTTCAGCAGACTGTAGTCTTAAGTCTTTATGCATCCCACCCTGAATAATACCAAAAAGAGCGTTTTTGTTATTAAGATTTTGATGCTCCATTAAAGAGCGCTTCGCCCACCTCAGTGACAACTGCATTGACTTATCTACTTCACTTTTATCAGCAGGATAAGCTGTGCAATCATCAAATATCATGACAATGTCTGAGCCTAATTTATTCTGGATTTGCATTGACTCTTCAGGACCCATGAATATGGATGAACCATCTTTTGGGGAGCGAAATGAAACACCCTTCTCAGTAATTTTTCTCATTTTTCCTAGGCTGAATACTTGAAAGCCCCCAGAGTCAGTCAAGATCGGTCCTGACCAATTCATAAAATCATGAAGATCGCCATGCGCTTCAATGACATCAGTGGACGGGGTAATTGATAAATGAAAAGTGTTACCTAAAATGATTTCAGCACCGAGCTCTTTTACCTCCTCTACAGTCATTGCTTTCACAGTACCATAGGTGCCCACTGGCATAAAGGCTGGAGTATTAACCACTCCTCGATCAAATTTAAGTTTGCCTAAGCGAGCCTTACCGTTTGTATTTAAGAGTTCAAATTTCATAAAAGATTTTAATTTAAAAGGCTTGATTTATTTGATCAAGATTAAACCCTCTTGATTGTAAAAACCTTTTCTGTTTTGCAACCTCTTTGTAATCTAATGAAGATGCATTTCCAAACTTTCTTTGCCTTATCTCTCTAGCTAACTCAAACCAATCAAATTGACTTAAATCAAAGGTATTAATGCCTCTCATTTTGAGTTCTGATGCAATTTTAACTGGACCCTTTCCTTGGTTAAATCGCATCAGTATAAAAGCTTCAGAAAAACGATCATCACTTTGGTAATTTTGCTGAACTAATTTTGATATTGAACTATTAACAACATCAACATCAAAACCTTTAGTTTGAAGTTTTTGAAAAAGCTCTAATTTAGAGTGCTCGCGCCTCATTAACATTTTTAATGCAGCAGAATAACACTTACTCTCCTGCTTCAGATTCGTCATAATCGCTACTCATTAGTTTTTCACGAATTTTTTCTTCAAGTGCGTGGCTCATATCTGAATGCTCTTTTAGGTATTCTCTTGCATTATCCTTGCCTTGACCAATCCTCTCACCATCAACGCTATACCAAGCACCAGCCTTTTCAACAAATCCCAGCTCTACACCTAAATCAATAATCTCACTCTCTCTAGAAATACCCTGATTGTATAAAATTTGGAATTCAGCTTTTTTAAATGGAGGTGCGACTTTATTTTTTAAAACCTTGACACGAGTCTCATTACCAAGAATTTCATCGCCTTTCTTTATCGCGCCAATTCTGCGAATATCTAATCGAACTGAAGCATAAAATTTCAGAGCATTACCTCCAGTCGTTGTTTCAGGATTGCCAAACATGACTCCAATTTTCATGCGAAGTTGATTGATAAAAATAACCATTGTATTAGTTCTTTTTATATTCGATGTAAGCTTTCTTAGTGCTTGAGACATTAATCTAGCCTGCAATCCCATATGAGAAGCTCCCATTTCCCCTTCTATTTCTGCTTTTGGAGTTAATGCAGCAACCGAGTCAACAACTACAATATCTACGCTACCCGAGCGCACAAGCATGTCTGTGATTTCCAAGGCTTGCTCACCAGTATCAGGCTGAGAAATTAGAAGGTCATCAGTATTAACTCCTAACTTTCTTGCATAAGCAGGATCTAAAGCATGTTCAGCATCAATGAATGCTGCGGTTCCTCCAAGTTTCTGCATTTCAGCTATCACATGGAGTGTCAGTGTAGTTTTTCCAGAGGACTCGGGACCATATATCTCAATTACTCTCCCTTTAGGAAGACCACCAATCCCTAGGGCTATATCTAGACTTAAACTTCCAGTTGAAACAGCCTCGATATCAGTTCTAGCCTCTTCTTCGCCAAGAAACATAACTGACCCTTTTCCAAACTGCTTTTCAATTTGTCCAAGGGCAACTTTTAGTGCTTGTTTTTTCTGTTCATCCACTCCGCTCTCCCGCGTAAAATAATAATAAATTTATTGACATTTATTATAATGGCTTTCACTCAAAAAGATACAGAATGTATGGCTCTTGCTCTTAAACTTTCCAAGCTTGGTCAGGGAGGTGTGGGTGCTAATCCTATGGTTGGGTGTGTTATAACAAATGATGACAAAATTATTGCCAAAGACTTTCATCATTTCTATGGTGAAGAGCATGCAGAAATAAACGCTCTGAATCAAATCAGCCATAAAGCCGAAAGTTGCAAATTATATGTCACTCTTGAACCTTGTTCACATCATGGAAAAACGCCGCCTTGTATTAAGGCAATTATTAAAGCTGGAATAAAAAAAGTTTTTGTTGCAACGCTTGATCCAAACCCTATAGTTTCTGGAAGTGGGGTCAAACTTCTCAGAGAGAGTGGAATTGAAGTACAAGTTGGACTTCTAGAGAATGATGCAATTGAAATAAATCGCGGCTTTATTAAAAGAATGAAAACAGGATTGCCTTTTGTTACCTCAAAAATAGCAATGAGCCTAGATGGGAGAGTTGCTATGAAGAGTGGAGAAAGTAAATGGATTACGAGTGAGGCCTCAAGGGAAGATGTCCAATTACTCCGAAGTCAGAATCAAGCAATTTTAACAGGATCAGGGACAATCTTGAATGACAACCCCATGATGACCGTAAGAAATAAAAAGTTTGATTCTAGTCCTCTTCGAGTAGTTATTGATAGCAATAATTCTATCACCGATAAATCCCTTAATATTTTTTCTTCAGACTCTAAGACTTTTATTTTTAATCCGAGTAATTCTAAAATTTTAGAAAATGGAAAGATTGATTTAAAATCAGCCTTAACGACACTTGGGGAAATGGGAATCAATAACGTTCTTTTAGAGGCCGGTAGTGGACTTAATGGTGCTATGATGAAATCCAATCTAATTGATGAATTTATTATTTATACTGCTCCAGTTATATTAGGAAGTGATGCTCAAGCTATGATAAACCTTCCATTTAAAAAAATGTCAGAAAAAATCTCACTTAACATTATTGAATTAACACAAGTAGCAACTGACTTAAAAATAAGAGTCAAACCTTTATGAGCAACCTAACCAATAAAAGAATTGTTCTCGGGGTAAGTGGCTCAATAGCTGCATACAAGTCTCCTGATATTGTGCGCCGACTCCAAGACTTAGGAGCTGAGGTTAGAGTAATTGTGACTGATGGTGGAAAAGAATTTGTAAGTGAAAGATCCCTTCAAACAATTTCAAAGAACAAAGTTCATAACAACCTTTGGGATAAGGACGCTGAACTTGCAATGGGCCATATTGAACTCGCGAAATGGGCTGATGTAGTAATCATAGCCCCAGCCTCAGCAAATACCATAGCAAAGCTTTGTCATGGAAGGGCTGATGATTTACTAACTACAGTCATATTGGCAACAGATGCAAGAATTATGGTTGCTCCAGCAATGAACCAACAAATGTTTGCTGCAAAGGCAATGAAGGATAACCTTCAACTCCTCATGAAGCGTAGCATGTTTATTATTGAGCCAGGTTTTGGAGATCAGGCTTGTGGTGATACTGGAGAGGGAAGACTGGCAGAACCGATAGAGATTGCAAAACAAGCAGCTGATCTTTTCACCTCAAGTTTACTCAGTGGAAAAAATATATTAATTACTCTAGGTGGCACAAAAGAATCTATAGATCCGGTTAGATTTATTTCTAATCACAGTAGTGGCAAGATGGGAATGGCTCTTGCACATGCCTGTATTCAAGCAGGTGCAAAAACAACTCTCATTGTTGGATCAATATCAGTTGATATAGAAAAAAGAGCTGAAATTATTCATGTAGTTAGTGCTGAAGACATGTATGAGGCAGTCATGAGAAAAATTGACGCGCAAGATTTATTTATAAGTTGCGCTGCTGTTGCAGACTTTAGACCAAAGAAGATGACTCAAAACAAGATCAAAAAAAATGCTCAGTCAATGACAATTGAGCTCATAGAAAATAAAGATATCTTAGCAAGTGTATGCCAACTAGAGAAAAAACCAATCTGTATTGGCTTTGCTGCGGAAACTGAAAATCATATTGAAAATGCTAAAATAAAACTTAAGAAAAAAAAGTGTGATGCAATATTACTGAATGATGTTTCTCAGGAAGAAATTGGTCTTAACTCCAATGAAAATGAGGTGCACCTCATTACCAAAAATAAAACTGAAAAAATAGAAAAAAATACTAAACAAGTTATTGCTGAAAAAATAATTAATAAGTTGGCAAATTATTTTTTCATATCCTCATAAATCCTTATAAATCAAGGCTTATAAGACTTACCCACAAAACTGTGGATAACTCTGGTGATATCTTCAAAATTAACCATCAATTCTGCACCAGACTGGTAATTTCTACGGTTTTGGTTAATAATTAATCATATCAAATTTTTATATAAAAATCAATAGGTTATATTTTTCACTTATCTAATAATATTTTGATATTCATGAATAACTTGTAAAAATAATAAATCGCGGATAACTTTTAAAGTTTTTCCCTTTTACAGAGGGCTTTTCAAGACAATCTAAATGATTTATTTAATTTTGATTAAAAGAAAAATAAGAATTACGAGAAGGTACAAATTAAACCATTTTTTTGATCATTTGAATTGGTATTAATAAAGTATGAATTTAGTTCTAAATAGCTATTTTGAGTCTTTTTTTTAACTCTATTTTTCTATATTAATAATTAATTTTATACATTCCATGACCTAATTTTTCTTCTATTGAGTCTAATAAATGACGATCAAGAGAAACATCAAACTCTTTTGATAATGGTATTCTTCCGGAAGAACTTCCAGAATCATATTCAATAATTACGGGGCATTTTCCTTTAAACTCTTTAAGCAAATTGCATAACTCTATATAGTCATTTTTGTTTTTTTCTGATAGATTGATTTTGAGAAATTTTGCATATTTCATCTGAACTTTATCAACTGTTTCAATTTTATCTACTACAACTTGCCATTGCTCTCTGAAGTCTTTATTAACTTTACCTGAAATGACAACCACCTCATCTAACACTAGATATTCGCTAACTTGGGCTAGCTTCTGAGAAAAAATTGCTGCATTAATTTTTCTTTGTCCATCTTCAATTGTTAAACTAGCCATTTGCCCTTTCCTTGTATTTCTGAAGACAATATCTGATATCAAAGAAAGTATTCTTACCTCTCGATTGTTTCTAAAGACAATATCTTTTGGAAGAGTGCATACAATTGACTTTAAGTGAGCTTTATACCAGTCAGTTGGATGACGCTCTAAGTAATATCCCATGACTTTTTTTTCATACATCATGATGTTTTTGAATGATAAAAATGCACCTTTTGTATATTTTTTTTCATATTCAATATGACTTTCGATATCAGAAAATAGACTGCTTTGGCCTTTCATCATGTCACTTTGCCTTTGCTCTGCTTGCCTCACTGCATTTGGATAGGTTGCAATTAATGTAGCTCTTTTAATTCCAAATTCATCAAAAGAACCTGCATAAATTAAAGCTTCGATTGCCCTTCTATTTAAAAACTTTTTCTCTATTCGATAACAGAAATCAAAGATATCTAAATACTCTCCGGATTCATCACGCTCTCTTACGATTTCATTCACTAAAGCTTCACCAACTCCTTTAATTGCACCAAGACCATAAATGATTGTAGCGTTATCTGTGATGGTAAATTCATACTCTGATTGATTAATTTCTGGTGCAATTATTTTTATGCCTTTTTTCTTTGATTCACCAACTGTAAAGGCAATACGATCAGTGTCGTCCATCACTCCAGACAAGACTGCTGCCATAAATGGTGCTGGATAATGAGCTTTCAACCAGGCCGTTTGATAAGAAATATAAGCATATGCAACAGAATGAGATTTATTGAAGCCATATCCTGAAAACTTGTCTATGAGGTCAAATATTTCATTTGCTTTATCCTCATCAATATTCTTTTTGGCGGCGCCCTTTACAAAAACCTCACGTTGCTGGGCCATCTCTTCAACCTTCTTTTTTCCCATAGCACGTCGCAAGATATCTGCGCCACCAAGAGAGTATCCAGCCATGATTTGAGCAGATTTCATCACTTGCTCTTGATAAAGAAATACGCCATTTGTCGGCTTCAAAATCTCTTCAAGCATTTGATGAGGGTATCTAACCTTTGCACCATGCTTAACCTGTATATAATCATCAACCATTCCTGCATCTAATGGTCCTGGCCTATATAAAGCAAGCATTGCAACAATATCTTCAAAGCTATCAGCTTTAAGTTTTTTTAAATACCCTCGCATTCCTTCTGATTCAAGCTGAAATACACCTGTGGTATCACAGTCTTGTAGCAGTTTAAAAACCTTTGGATCATCAAGCTTTAGACTATCAATATCAATTAATTCCTTACTAAGGCCTTTCTTAGAAATAATTTTTATGGCTTTATCCATCACCGTTAGGTTTGAGAGTCCTAAAAAATCAAATTTAACTAATCCAACTGCTTCAACATCGTCCTTGTCAAACTGTGACACTATGACATCAGACTCTTCTTCACCTTTATAAATGGGGCAAAAATCACTAATTTTGCTAGGCGCAATAACCACTCCGCCAGCATGTGTTCCAACATTCCTAATAATTCCCTCTAAATCTTGAGATAGATCAATGAGCGTTGAGACACTCTCCTCAGTATCATATCTGGATTTAAGTTCTTCAGAATCTTCAAGTGCTTTATTCAAAGTCATTTTTAATTCATTTGGAATCATTTTAGAAATTTGATCGCTAAAACCATAAGGATGCCCTAAAACTCGACCAACATCTCTTACTACGCCTTTTGCAGCCATAGTTCCATAGGTAATAATTTGAGAAACTTTTTCAGATCCATACTTTTGAGCAACATAAGCGATGACTTCATCACGTCTATCTGTACAAAAATCAATATCAAAGTCAGGCATTGATATACGTTCAGGATTTAAAAATCGCTCAAATAATAGGTCATGTTCAATTGGGTCAACATTAGTAATAGAAAGTGCCCAGGCAACTAAAGATCCTGCACCAGAACCCCTTCCTGGACCAACAGGAATGCCACTTTCTTTAGCCCACCTTATGAAGTCAGAGACAATTAAAAAATAACCAGGAAAATCCATTTCTAATATGACAGAAAGTTCAAAGCTTAATCTTTCATCATAAATTTTTCGATCAACCTCTAGGTCTTTTAATCTATCTTCCAGGCCTTTTTTTGACTCTTCACTAAAAAATTCAGCAATGGTCATGCCATCAGGAGTAGGAAAAACTGGAAGATAATTCTTCTGGTAAAGTTCAAAATGAAGATTGCACCGCTTGGCAATTTCAATAGTATTTTCTATAATTTGTGGATAATCTTCAAACAACAAGGACATTTCTTCTGAATTTTTAAGAAATTGATTATCGCTAAAATTTTTGACTCTTCTAGCATCGTCTAACAAACCTCCCTCAGCAATACAGATTCTTGCTTCATGCGCCTCATAGTCTCCCTTATCTAGAAACTGGACATCGTTTGTTGCAACGATTGGCACCTGTAAATCAATACCAAGATCCATAACATGGTTAAGCATACTTTCATCTAAATTTCTCCCGGTTCTCTGAACTGACATGTAATATCTATCATCAAAAGTATTCTTCCACTCAAGTATTTTTTTTCTTGCAAGTTCAAACTCATTAGACAATAGTAAGTTAGAAATATCTGAAGAAGTAGGAGAAGCAATCATAATCAATCCTTTATTATGAAATATCAACTGTTCCTCAGAAACACTAACAGTAAAAGCTTCTTTCTCATTCAGATAAGCTTTTGAAATAAGCTCAGAAAGATTTAGGTATCCTTCATGATTTTGACAAAGTAGAATGACATCATAGATTCCCAAATCATTAGTAACTGAAATTTTTGCTCCAATAATTGGCTTTATGCCAGAATTTATTGCTTTTTGATAAAATTTAATGGCAGAAAAAAGACTCATATCATCTGTGAGCGCAACACTTGTCATACCAGCTTCTTTGACGCTATGAATTAAATCAGACACTCGGACAAGACTATTCTTTACAGAGTATTCACTTTGACATTGAAGATGAACAAAATCCACAGAATTAATTAAATTAGAGAAGATTAATAGTTTATTTTACAAACAATTTTATAATTGCCTTTTAGCATTTACAAAATTATTTTTTAAAACTACAGAATTTACCAAAAGAAAGCTTAAATATTTTCTGCTGCCCTAATTAACGCTTGAGCTTTATCCATGGTTTCTTGCCATTCCATGTCTGGTACCGAATCATGAACGATACCCGCTCCAGCTTGGACATAAAGTACCTCATTTTTTACAACAGCAGTTCTTATTGCAATAGCTAGATCCATGCCTCCATGCCAAGATAGATTGCCTATTGCACCTGAATAGATGTTTCTCTTTAAAGTTTCAACTTCATCTATAATTTCCATTGCTCTAACTTTAGGTGCGCCACTTAAAGTTCCTGCAGGAAAAGTAGCTCTCAAGACATCAATAGAACTCATATCATCTTTTAATTCACACTCTACATTGGAAACGATATGCATAACATGAGAGTAACGCTCGATAAACATTTTATCTGTCAGGTTAACAGTTCCAGTTTTTGCAATTCGTCCCAAGTCATTTCTTCCAAGATCAATCAACATAAGGTGTTCTGCAATTTCTTTTTCATCTGACAAAAGGTCTATTTCATTATTTTTGTCCTCTTCTATGGTTTTACCTCTTGAACGTGTACCCGCAATTGGCCTTATAGTTGCAACATTATTATTGTCAACTCGAGTAAGAATTTCTGGAGAAGAGCCAACTATAGCAAAATCATCTAGATTTAGATAGTACATATAGGGCGACGGATTAAGAACTCTTAGCTGTCGATATAGTTCAACTGGATTTGACTTAAACTTACAGCTCAACCTTTGAGATGGAACAACCTGCATGACATCACCAGCAGTAATATATCTCTGAACTGTTTCAACTGCATTAACAAAGTTATCCTTACCAAAACTCGAGATAAAATCGTGAGACTTAATATTTTCTGATTTAGTAGAATCATACTCAAATGACTTCTTAATATTTTTTTCAATTAAGTCTAACTTTGCAATCCCATCATCAAAAGTTTCATTTTCTGGGTTTACATGGGTAATTATATGGACCTTACTAGTTAGGTTATCAACCACTAATAAATCGTTTGACACCATTAACAAAATATCTGGAACATTAAGCTCATCTTTCTTATCGATATTCTTTAATTTTGGCTCAATATATCGAATAATTTCATATCCAAAATAACCGACTAGTCCACCATTAAAATCAGGAAGATTGTCCAATTGGGGAACTTTAAATTGTTCCTGATAATTTTGAATCCAAGCGAGTGGATCTTCAACTTTAAACTGCTGATACAAATGGCCATTTTTTTCAACTAAAACCTCATATTCTTTTACTTTGATAATAGTTTCAGCGCTGAGACCAATAAATGAATAACGGCCCCATTTTTCACCACCTTGAACCGACTCTAAAAAATAGGTGAATGGGGTATTTGCAAGTTTAAGATATAAAGCTAAGGGAGTATCAGTATCTACAACTACTTCTCTAGAAAGAGGGATGTGATTATAGCCTTCATTTACAAGGTTATTAAATTGAGAATGTTTCATGGATTAATTTTATCATTACCAAGTTTGTGAAAACTCTAGAATATTCTCAATTAGCGCTTCATTCTAGTAAAGATTACTTTATTTGAAAGAAACAAAAGGGTTTCATCTTTAAATGAAACCCTTTTTTTAGATTTTAGATCAAGCTATTCTTCTGCTTCAGCTTCAACTTCACTTAACTGATCTGAAAGTTCTTGCTCAGCCTCACTCGTTTGCATGAAAGCATCTATGCGTCTATTTCTCTTTTCTTGATGATGCTTGAAGCCAGTACCTGCAGGAATAAGTCTTCCTACAATCACATTCTCTTTTAATCCTCTAAGGTCATCAACCCTTCCTGTAATTGACGCCTCAGTCAGTACTCTTGTTGTTTCTTGGAAAGAAGCAGCAGAAATAAATGACTCAGTCGATAGAGAAGCCTTTGTAATTCCCATTAATAACCTCTGGAAATTGATTTCTTTTTTATTCTGAGACTTTAATTGTTTATTTTTCTCAATCACATGAGCATACTCAGCAGTTTCACCATTGACATAACTAGAGTCGCCATTATCTACAATCTCAACTTTTCTCAGCATTTGCTTTATAACAACTTCAATATGCTTGTCAGAAATCTTTACACCTTGAAGTCGATAGACATTCTGAACTTCTTTTACAATGTAGTTTGCTAGAGCTTCAACACCAAGCAATCTAAGAATATCATGTGGATTTGAAGGACCATCAGAGATCACATCACCTTTTTCGACAGTTTCACCGTCAAACACATTGATTGCTCTCCAATGATGAATCATCATTTCAGTTACATCACCTTCTTCACTGGTAATAAGCATACGAACCTTAGATTTTGTAGGGTTTCCAAAACTAACAACACCAGCACTTTCTGCAAGGATAGCATGATCTTTAGCTTTACGAGCTTCGAATAAATCAGCAACTCGTGGTAAACCACCAGTAATATCACTAGTTTTTGAGACAGCTTTCGGAATTTTAGCTAGAATTTCTCCAGCAGTAATGAGCTGTCCATCTTCTAAGTTGATTTTAACTCCTGATGGAAGATAATGAGTTGATAAAACTGACTCCTTATTCTTCTTATCAAGGAGTTTAATCATTGGCTTCATGTCCTTTGCCGCAGATGTTCTTTCAGCCTCTTCGATAATCTCATAAAAACTTAAACCGGTAAGCGGATCAGCGTTTTTAACAACTGTTAGGCCTTCATCAAAATCAATAAATGAAACTCTTCCAGAATTTTCAGCAATAATTGGATGGGTATGTGGATCCCAATCAGCTATTTTATCTTTGGCCTTAACCTTTCCACCATCTTTGAAGTGGACTACTGCACCATATGGTAGCTTGTAGCGCTCCATAACTTGGCCTAAATCGTTCCTAATAGAGGCCTCTGAAGATCTTGATATAACAACCAAATCTCCATTTGCATTAGTTATAGATTTCATATTTTCATAGTGCACTATACCATCTGTATTGATATTAATACTATTGACAGCAGTAGAGGAGCTTGCGGCGCCACCGATATGGAATGTACGCATTGTAAGTTGAGTTCCAGGCTCACCAATTGATTGAGCAGCTATCACACCAACAGCCTCACCAACACCAATTCTGTGTCCTCTTGCCATATCGTTACCATAACAAGATGCACAAACGCCATATGATGTTTCACAAGTTATTGCAGACCTAACTTTAATAAACTCAATTCCTAGCTCATTGATTCGATCAGAATCTGACAAGGTAATCAAATGGTCTTTTTCTAAGAACACGTCTTTACCGTTTGGCATAAGAACATCTTCAGAAATGATTCTTCCAAGAACAGCAGATCCTAAAGTTTGAACAACATTGCCGCCATCAATGACAGCTTTCATTACGAGTCCATTTTCAGTTCCACAGTCTTCTTCTGTAACAACAAGATCTTGACCAACATCAACTAGACGTCTTGTTAGATATCCAGAGTTAGCAGTTTTAAGAGCAGTGTCTGCTAAACCTTTTCTTGCGCCATGAGTTGAAATAAAGTATTGCATATTATTAAGACCTTCACGGAAATTACTTGTGATTGGAGTCTCAATAATCGATCCATCAGGCTTTGCCATTAGACCACGCATACCAGCTAATTGTCTAATCTGCGCTGGGGAACCTCTAGCGCCAGAGTCTGCCATCATATAAATTGAATTAAATGAAGGTTTCTTTTCAGTATTACCTTTAGCATCTGTAATCTCATCATAACCAACTTTATCCATCATTGCTTTGGCAACTTCTTCAGATGTTCTAGACCAAATATCAATCACCTTATTATAGCGCTCACCATTTGTAACCACACCAGAGGCGAATTGTTGTTGAACATCTTTAATTTGAGTATTGGCTTTATCAATCATTTCAGACTTTTCACTAGGAATAATCATATCATTCGAACAAAAAGAAATTCCTGATTTAGTAGAAAACTCAAACCCCATGTACATCATTTGGTCTGCAAATATCACCGTCTCTTTAAGTTCTTGAGTTCTATAGCAAACATGAATTAAGTTTGAAACTACCTTTTTAGAAAGCGCTTCATTGATTAAATCAAATGATAATCCTTTAGGCAAAATTCTTGAAAAAATTGCTCTACCAATTGTTGTATCAACAATTCGAGTAGTGCTTGGCTCAAATCCAGAATCTGATTTGACATAGTCCTGAACTCTTAGCTTAATCTTTGCATGAAGAGTGACTAATTTAGAATCGTACGCTGCAAGAGCCTCATTGGTATTTGCAAAAATCATACCTTCGCCCTTTTGGTTAACCATCTCTCTAGTCATATAGTAAAGACCCAAAATGACATCTTGAGAAGGAATAATGATTGGATCACCACTGGCCAAGTGAAGAATATTGTTAGAAGCTAACATGAGCGTTCTTGCTTCCAACTGGGCTTCCTCAGATAGTGGCACGTGAACCGCCATTTGATCGCCATCAAAGTCAGCGTTAAATGCTGTACAAACTAGAGGATGGAGCTGGATTGCCTTACCTTCAATTAGTAAAGGTTCAAACGCCTGAATACCTAGTCTATGAAGTGTAGGGGCTCTGTTTAAAAGAACTGGATGTTGATGAACAACTCGCTCAAGGATATCCCAAACTTCAGGAATTTCACTTTCTACCATTTTCTTGGCAGCTTTAATTGTTGAGGCCAATCCATTTGCTTGAAGTCGATTGTAGATAAATGGCTTAAATAACTCTAGAGCCATTTTCTTCGGCAGACCGCACTGGTGAAGTTTTAAGTATGGGCCACAAACAATTACAGAACGTCCTGAATAGTCAACCCTCTTCCCAAGTAAGTTTTGACGGAATCTACCCTGCTTTCCTTTGATCATGTCTGCAATCGACTTGAGCGGTCGCCTGTTATTTCCCATAACAGCACGACCACGACGACCGTTATCAATTAGTGAATCAACTGCTTCCTGAAGCATGCGTTTTTCATTTCTGACAATAATTTCAGGAGCGTCTAACTCTAAAAGTCTTCCGAGACGATTATTTCTATTGATTACTCGGCGATATAAATCATTCAAGTCAGAAGTTGCAAATCGTCCTCCATCAAGAGGGACCAATGGCCTCAAATCAGGTGGCAAAATAGGCAAAACATTCAAAACCATCCATTCAGGCTTATTGCCAGATTTTATTAAAGAGTCAACTAGCTTTAGCCTCTTGTTGATTTTCTTAAGTTTTGTTTGCGATTTTGTATTTAAAGCATCCTCTCTTAGATTAGCAGCTTCTTTTTCAAGTTGCATTTCTGAGAGTACGTCTTGCATTGCTTCAGCACCCATCTTTGCAACGAACTCATCATCACCATACTCATCAAGAGCATCGTAGTACATTTCTTCGGTTAGAAGTTGTTTTTTAATGAGAGGAGTATTTCCAGGGTCTGTCACCAAGAAAGCTTCAAAATATAACACTCTCTCAATATCCTTCAAGGTCATATCCATTAGAAGACCTAATCTTGAAGGCAATGATTTTAAGTACCAGATATGAGCAACTGGTGCAGCCAGTTCAATATGACCCATTCTTTCTCTTCTTACCTTTGATAAAGTCACTTCAACGCCACATTTCTCACACACTACATTTCTAAACTTCATGCGCTTGTATTTACCACATAAGCATTCAAAGTCTTTCATTGGGCCAAAAATTTTGGCACAAAACAAGCCCTCTCTTTCTGGTTTAAATGTTCTATAGTTGATAGTTTCAGGCTTTTTAACTTCTCCAAAAGACCATGAACGAATCTTTTCAGGAGAAGCTAAACCAACTCTAATTGCATCAAAATCTTGTTCTTTATTTTGCTGTTTTAAAATTTGTAATAAATCTTTCAAAGGATTCTCCTAATTTAATTTTGTTCAAGTTCAGTATCAATACCTAGAGATCGTATTTCTTTAACTAATACATTAAACGACTCGGGCATTACAGACTCAGTACGATTCTCACCATCAACAATGTTCTTATACATCTTAGCTCTTCCGCTTACATCATCAGACTTGACTGTCAGCATTTCTCTAAGAGTGTAGGCGGCTCCATAAGCCTCAAGTGCCCAAACTTCCATCTCACCAAACCTCTGACCACCAAATTGTGCTTTACCACTTAACGGTTGCTGAGTGACAAGAGAGTATGGTCCAGTTGAACGCGCATGCATCTTATCATCAACCAAATGGTTGAGTTTTAACATGTGCATATAACCGACAGTTACATCCCGATCAAAAGCATCACCTGTTCTTCCATCAAATAATTGCACTTGTCCACTTTCTGGCAAGTCAGCCATTGTTAAGAGTGATTTAATATCTTCTTCTTTAATACCATCAAATACTGGTGTTGCCATAGGAACGCCAGAACGTAAATTATTAGCCAACTCTATAATTTCATCATCAGTAAATGATTTTAAGTCTTCTGCTTTTCCATGACTATTGTAGACAGAGTCTAGCATTGATCTAATTTGCTTGATTGTATCTTTACGTTGCTCATCTAGAAGATTTCCAATCTTTTGTCCAAGGCCTTTTGCAGCCCATCCTAAATGAACCTCAAGAACTTGCCCAACATTCATTCGTGATGGAACACCTAAAGGATTTAAAACAACATCAACCGGGGTACCATCGGCAAGATGAGGCATATCTTCAACTGGAGACACTCGCGAAATAACACCTTTATTTCCGTGTCTTCCAGCCATTTTATCTCCAACCTGAAGGGTTTTACGTGTTGCCACATAAACTTTAACCATTTTTTGAACACCAGGAGGTAATTCAGCACCTTCTTGAATTTTAGCTCTCTCTTGTTCAAAAAAGACTTCAAACTCTTCCTGTTTTGCTTTAGATTGTTTTATCAAGACAGCTACTTCCTTATTTACAGCAGCGTCCTTAACTTTAATCTTTGCAATATCACTATTCTCAAGAGACTTCAAATCTTTGGCAGCAAGTTTGTCGCCGCTCTTAATGTCTCCGATATTGCTTGTAGATATATTTCCAGAGAGCTTTAGACGAATTCTTCTAAAGATATCTCCATCGATAATACCAAACTCATCATCAATATCTTTTTTAATGTTTTCTAGTCGCTCTTCATCAATCATTAGTGCTCTTGAATCTTTAGCCACTCGATCTTTTGTAAAGATTTGAACATCGATTACAACACCAGACTTTGACGCACCCATTCTCAATGAAGTATCTTTTACATTATTAGCCTTTTCACCAAAAATAGCACGCAATAATTTCTCTTCTGGTGAAAGCACTGTTTCACTCTTTGGTGTGACTTTACCAACTAGGATATCTCCACCCTTAACTCTTGCACCGACATATACGATACCAACATCATCAAGTTTTGATAAAGCTGACTCACTTACATTTGGAATATCTGCTGTTACTTCTTCTGCACCAAGCTTTGTATCTCTGGCATAGGCTGTAAGCTCTTCTATATGAATCGAGGTGTAACGATCTTCCTGCACCACTTTTTCTGAAATTAGAATCGAGTCTTCGAAGTTGTAGCCATTCCAAGGCATGAACGCAATCATCATGTTTTGACCAAGGGCTAGCTCACCTAAATCAGTTGAAGGTCCATCTGCCAAAACATCACCAGCTGCTACCTTGTCTCCAGGCTGAACCAGGGGCTTTTGGTTAATACATGTATTCTGGTTTGAACGTGAATATTTAATTAAACTGTAAATATCGACACCTAGCTCTCCAGCTTTGGTTTGTTTAGAGTCAACTCTAATTACAATTCTCGATGCGTCAACAGTCTCAACTACTCCATCATGGTCTGCAACAACACAAACTCTAGAATCCGTAGCAACAACTCTTTCAATACCAGTTCCAACGAGTGGCTTTTCAGCGCGAAGCACAGGGACAGCTTGACGCTGCATATTTGAGCCCATTAGTGCACGGTTAGCATCATCATGCTCAAGGAATGGTATCAAAGAGGCAGCAACGGAAGATATCTGCTTAGAATCAATGTCAATTAAAGTGACTTCAGACTTATCAACCAATACAAATTCATTCTTGTGTCTTCCTGAAACCAACTCATCCTGCAAAAAGCCTTTAGAGTCAACCTTCGAGTTAGCTTGTGCAATAGTGTGATCAATTTCATCAATTGCTGAAACGTAAACTATTTCTTGAGTAACCTGGCCTTTTTTTACGACTTGGTATGGAGTCTCTAAAAAACCGTAAGCATTAGTTTTAGCATAGACAGCCAAAGTATTAATCAAACCAATATTTGGTCCCTCAGGTGTTTCAATTGGACACAATCTACCGTAATGCGAAGGGTGAACATCTCTCACCTCAAAGCCAGCACGCTCTCTTGTCAGGCCTCCTGGTCCAAGAGCAGAGATTCTTCTCTTGTGGGTTACACCAGATAATGGATTTACTTGGTCCATAAACTGAGAGAGTTGAGATGAGCCAAAAAACTCTCTAACTGCAGCAGAGACTGGCTTTGAATTTATTAAATCTTGAGGTGTTAATTCGTCAGTCTCAGCTAGATTTAAGCCTTCTTTAACCGCCTTTTCTACACGTATAAGGCCTATTCTGAATTGATTTTCAATCATTTCACCAATTGCTCTAACGCGTCTATTAGCTAATGTATCAACGTCATCAACAACATCATGACCATTTTTAATATCAATTAATTTTTTAATGACACTTATGATGTCATCATGAGTCAATACATGCTCACCTGTTTCACTTTCTATACCAAGGCGCCTATTGAGTTTCATACGACCTACTCTAGAGAGATCATATCGATCATTATTAAAGAATAAGTTAGAGAAAAGGGAATTTACCGCATCTTCAGTAGCTGGCTCACCTGGTCTCATTACATGATAAATAGACATGCGCGCTTCAATCTCAGTTTGCAGTTCATCAAGACGCAAAGTATCTGAAATGTATGCACCATTTTCAGCATCATTAATATAAATGATATTAATTTTTTTGGTTTTAGTTGCAGTTAAAACTTCGATAGATTCTTCAGATATCAAAGTATTTGCTTCTAGTAATATTTCGCCTGTATCTGTGTCGATTAAATCTGACGAAATCACTTTGCCAATTAGGTATTCAAGGGGAGCATTAATTGAATCTACTTTGGCTGTTTGCAGTAGCTTAATATGCTTAGCTGTAATTCTGCGACCTTTCTCTACGATAAGGTCTTTACCAATTTTTATATCAAATTCAGCTATGATTCCTCTTAATAGCTCTGGTTTTATCACTAAATCACATGAGTTAGCCTTAAGCTTAACAGATACATGGTCAAAGAAAGTGTCGATAATTTCATTTGAAGATTGACCCATTGCACGAAGAAGCGTAGTCACTGGTAACTTTCTTCTTCTGTCGATACGAACAAATAAATGTTCATGATGGTCAAATTCAAAATCGAGCCATGAGCCACGATAAGGTATTACACGTGAAGAGAATAATATTTTTCCAGATGAGTGAGTCTTGCCTTTATCATGTTCAAAAATAACACCTGGAGATCGATGAAGCTGTGAAACAACAACGCGCTCTGTTCCATTAATTACGAAAGTTCCAGTATCAGTCATTAGAGGAAGTTGTCCTAAATAGACACTTTCTTCAATGACCTGCTTAACACGACGCTTTTTCTTTAGATTTGATCCATTTTTATCGAACAGAACTAGGTTGAGCTTAACTTGCAAAGTTGCTGCATAGGTAACTCCTCTCAATTTACATTCTTTTACATTGTATTTTGGCTCTTGAAGTTCATAATCCAAATACTCAATCTCTGCATAACCATTCAGGGCTGTAATTGGAAATACAGATTGGAAAACTGAGTGAAGACCAATATTTTCTTTTTCAGCTGCTCCAGCCTGAATAAAGGTATTGAATGAATTAATTTGGATGGATAATAAATCTGGTTCTTTAAGAACAGACTCTCTCGTTCCAAAATTATTTCTGATACGTTTTTTTTCTGTAAATGAATAAGTCATGAATGCCCCGTATTAATCAATAAATTATTTTCAAAATTACTTTTGAATAAAAACACCAAAATCCCCTTCTGGGGATTTTGGTTAATAGCATCGAACAAATTACTTAAGTTCTACGCTAGCGCCAGCTTCTTCAAGCTGCTTTTGCATATCATCAGCTTCAGCTTTTGTGACACCTTCTTTGACTGCTGCTGGAGCACTTTCAACTAGATCTTTTGCTTCCTTAAGACCCAATCCAGTGATTCCACGGACAGCTTTAATTACTGCAACTTTCTTGTCACCAAAGCTTGTGATCATTACATCAAATTCAGTCTTTTCTTCAGCTGCTGCACCAGCTTCTGCTGCTACAGCCACTGGAGCTGCTGCAACAGCTGCTGCTGAAACTCCAAATTTTTCTTCCATTGCTGAGACTAGCTCAACAACATCCATTACAGACATGTCTGCAATTGCATTTAAAATATCTTCGTTACTTAATTTCGCCATGATATTTACTCCTCTATATTATTATTGTTTTTGATCACGAACAGCCGCCACAACACGAGTTAACTTGGTAGGAACTTCATTCAAAGTTCTAACTAGTTTTTCGGTTGGTGCAAGCATTAACGCCATCAACATACTGATTGCTTGATCTTTAGTCGGAAGACTCGCGATTCTTTTAAGTTGATCTGCATCAACAAATTCACCCGATACTCCCAAACCTTTAACGACTAAATCTTTATTTTCTTTAATAAAGTCGCGAAATACGCGAGCAACAGCTCCCGGATCTTCTTGGGAAAAACCCAAGACAACCGGACCACTTAAGACAGGCGTGATACATTCACATCCAGTCTCTGCTAGCGCTCTCTTTGCTAGTGTGTTTTTAACAACACGCAAAGAAACATCTGCTTCCAAAGCAGAATTTCGCAAATTAGTCATTTGTTCAACATTCAATCCGCGATACTCAGCAGCACCTACAGATATTGCGCTCTTAGCGACCGCATTAACCTGTTCTACAACTGCTTTTTTTGCTTCAAGATTTAGAGCCATAAGTCTCTCCTGAACAGTTAAAAAAAGAAAGCTATAAAATTACAACTTTCGCCACAAGGTATTTTCATACCCTCTACATAGGCAAATTGAAGGATCAATTTATTAAGCAGTTCACCGCAAGCAGTTCACCGCACCTATGGTCTTTGAGGCATGACAAGTCACCTTGTCGCCCAAAGAATTCATTACTGACAAATAAAATTTATCAATAGTTAAACTTTTAAATATCTACACTCGCACCATCAACACTTAAGCCTGGGCCCATAGTCGATGAGACACTAATCTTTTTAAAATAAACACCTTTAGCTGAACTTGGTTTTGCTTTTTTTAAAGCTTCAATTAGAGCAGCAACATTCTCTTCAAGTGCTTTCACATCGAAAGATGCCTTCCCAATTCCAGCATGAACAATTCCAGACTTATCTGCACGATAGCGTACTTGTCCAGCTTTTGCATTCTTTACTGCAGTCGCAACATCTGGGGTAACCGTCCCTACTTTTGGGTTTGGCATTAAACCACGAGGTCCTAAAACTTGGCCCAGCCTCCCAACAACACCCATTGCATCTGGAGAAGCTATAACAACATCGTAATTCAAGTCGCCATCCTGCATAGATTTCATTAAATCATCCATACCAACAATATCAGCGCCTGCATCTGTTGCTTTTTGAACATTGTCGCCTTGAGTAAATACCGCAACGCGAACTACTTTTCCAGTTCCATTAGGAAGAACAACAGCACCGCGAACATTTTGATCAGACTTCTTCGTGTCAATTCCTAGATTAATACTGACATCAACTGACTCATCAAATTTTGCAGTTGCGCACTCTTTAACAAGTGCCAAGGCATCTGAAATTTTGTATTTTGAACCTTCTTTAATTTTTAAAATATTAGCTTTTTGGTTTTTTGTTAAATTAGCCATCATCAACCCTCCACCACAAGACCCATCGAACGGGCAGTTCCAGCTACAATTTGAACAGCAGCATCTAAATCATTTGCATTTAAATCTTTCATTTTGATATTAGCAACTTCCTCTAATTGAGCGCGAGTTACCGTTCCGACTTTGTTAATATGAGGTTCGCCGCTACCTTTTTCAATGCCTGTAACTTTTCTAAGTAAAACAGCTGCAGGAGGAGTTTTTGTTACAAATGTAAAACTTCTATCGTTATAAACTGTAATGATTACAGGGACCGGCATACCCTTATCAAGCTCTTGAGTTTGAGCATTGAATGCCTTACAAAAGTCCATGATATTGACACCATGCTGACCTAATGCAGGACCCACTGGTGGGGATGGATTTGCTTCAGCTGCAGGAACCTGCAACTTAATATATGACTCAATTTTTTTTGCCATTTTTATCTCCTATGGGTACAAACGCCGCAAAGCTCCCCGTTTACAAAATAAGCCCAAAGGCTTTGTTATGTTTTCTCCACTTGAGAAAACTCTAATTCAACTGCAGTAGTCCTTCCAAAAATTAACACCTCAACTGTCAGTAAACTCTTTTCATAATTCACATTTTCAACGATTCCATTGAACTCGTTAAATGGACCATCAATAACAAGAACCTCTTCACCAGGCTGAAATGCAACCTTAGGTTTAGGCTTGTCTGCCCCTTCTTGAACACGAGCAAAAATTCTATCAACCTCTCTCTGAGTTATCGGCGAAGGCTTCCCTGAAGAACCACCTATAAATCCAATAACATTATTTGTATTCTTAACTAACAACCAGCTTGGCTCTGTGAGCTCCATCTTAACCAGCATATAGCCTGGGAAAAACTTACGTTCAGTCTCTTTTTTCTTTCCGCCCTTTAGCTCAACTACCTGCTCAGTAGGAATTAATATTTCACCCACCAAATCCTCTAGGCCTTCTCTAATAACAGCTTCTTCAATAGCTAGCTTTACCTTAGCCTCATAGCCACTTCTCGCGTGGATTACAAACCAATTTTTAGACATTAAAATCCTTTACTCAAAAAAATATTAAATTGAAGAAATTGATTGAACACCCCAAGTAAAGAATGCATCCACAATCCAAAGAAAAATAGCCACTATAACTACCGCAATCATGATAATTCCAGTTGTTTTAAAAGTTTCTTCTCTAGTTGGCCAAACAACTTTTCTTAGCTCAATGCGTGTTTCTTTTAAGAAGTGTTGAAACCTATCGCCTTGGCTAGATTTAATAAAAACACCCCCTGCAACAACAAACCAAACAAGGGTTACTAAAACCTTTGTCAATGAATTGAAGTTGAGTGGATTAATGTAATATAAAGCTAGCGCAGCAACAACAATAACAACTGCCAGGATAGTCTTCCATTGATCAGAACCGCTCTTTAAATTGTCTATTTGTTTAGCCACATGTATCCTTTAATTTGGCAGGCAAGGAGGGACTCGAACCCCCAACCAATGGTTTTGGAGACCACTACTCTACCAATTGAGCCACTTGCCTATATATCAAATTCCAAAAGTGGCCGCCTAAATACAGACAGCCACTCACTATAAATTAATCTTAATTCGTAATCTTCGAGACGACTCCAGCACCTACTGTGCGTCCGCCTTCTCTAATTGCAAATCTTAAACCATCTTCCATTGCAATCGGAGCAAGCAACTCTACTGTCATCTTCACGTTGTCACCTGGCATCACCATTTCAGTACCTGACGGCAATTCAACAGCACCAGTAACGTCTGTTGTTCTAAAGTAGAACTGTGGACGGTAGTTGTTGAAGAATGGAGTATGACGTCCACCTTCCTCTTTGCTTAAGATATATACTTCAGCTTCAAACTTAGTGTGCGGAGTGATTGTACCTTTCTTCGCTAATACTTGACCACGCTCAACTTCCTCACGCTTAGTACCACGAAGAAGAACACCCACGTTATCACCTGCTTCACCTGAGTCAAGCAACTTTCTAAACATCTCAACACCAGTACAAGTCGTCAACTGTGTGTCTTTAATACCTACGATTTCGATTTCATCACCGACGTTGACAACACCACGCTCAATACGGCCCGTTACCACTGTTCCACGACCTGAGATTGAGAAGACGTCCTCAATTGGCATGAGGAATGTCTTATCTGTGTCACGCTCTGGAGTTGGGATATAAGAATCCAGTGCATCAACCAACTTCAGGATTGAAGGGATACCGATATCTGATGTGTCACCCTCTAGTGCTTTAAGTGCTGAACCAAAAATAACAGGTGTGTCGTCACCTGGGAATTCGTATTCTGTTAGTAGCTCACGGATCTCCATCTCTACTAGCTCAACAAGCTCTTCGTCGTCAACCATGTCCGCTTTGTTCATGTAAACAACGATGTATGGAACACCGACCTGACGAGACAATAGAATGTGCTCACGTGTTTGAGCCATTGGTCCATCAGTTGCAGCGATTACAATAATAGCGCCGTCCATTTGCGCAGCACCAGTAATCATGTTCTTCACATAGTCAGCGTGTCCCGGACAGTCAACGTGTGCGTAGTGACGAGACTCTGACTCGTACTCTACGTGTGCTGTTGAGATAGTAATGCCACGCTCTCTTTCTTCAGGAGCATTATCAATATCTGCGTAATCCTTGAACTCACCGCCACGTGCTTCAGCCATCACCTTAGTAAGGGCTGCTGTTAAAGTCGTTTTACCATGGTCAACGTGACCAATCGTTCCCACATTCACATGTGGTTTGGTTCTTTCAAATTTTTCTTTTGCCATTTTTAATCCCCTGTTAAGAATTTAATTTTTCAATAACTTCATCTGCAACATTTCTAGGAGCAGCTGTATATTTAGCAAACTCCATTGAATAGTTTGCACGTCCTTGTGACATTGAGCGAAGGTCTGTTGCGTAACCAAACATTTCAGCTAAAGGTACTTCAGCTTTAATTTGTTTTCCTGCAGGAGTATCGTCCATCGCGCTCACTATACCTCTTCTGCGATTTAGGTCTCCCATTACATCACCCATATAGTCTTCTGGTGTTGATACTTCAACTTTCATCATAGGCTCAAGTAGCTGAGGGTTAGCAAGCTTAACGCCCTCCTTGATACACATGGAAGCAGCAATTTTAAATGCCATTTCATTGGAGTCTACATCATGGTATGACCCATCATAAACAGTTACCTTGACGTCAACTAATGGGAAACCAGCAATTACACCATTTTGCATTTGCTCTTGAACACCTTTATTGACTGCAGGTACATATTCTTTAGGAATTACACCACCTTTAATTTCATCCACAAACTCATAACCACTGCCAGGCTTTTGTGGCTCTATTCGAAGATAGACATGACCATACTGACCACGACCACCTGATTGTTTTGCAAACTTGTGCTCATGCTCTACCAACGAAGTAATTGTTTCACGATAAGCAACTTGCGGCGCGCCTACGTTACACTCTACATCGAACTCACGCATCATACGATCAACAATAATATCTAGATGAAGCTCGCCCATTCCCGCAATAATTGTTTGACCGGACTCTTCATCAGAAGAAACTCTAAATGATGGATCCTCATTAGCAAGTTTGCCCAAAGCAATACCCATTTTTTCCTGATCAATTTTAGTTTTTGGCTCAACAGCAACAGCAATAACTGGATCAGGGAACTCCATTCTTTCAAGAATGATTTTGTCCTTCATGTCACACAATGTGTCGCCAGTGGTTACGTCTTTAAGACCAATTGCAGCTGCAATATCTCCAGCTCTTACCTCTTTAATCTCTTCACGATCATTAGAGTGCATTTGTACAATACGTCCAATACGCTCTTTCTTTCCCTTTGAGGAGTTAAATACAAAATCCCCAGACTTTAATACACCTGAATAAACTCTAAAGAATGTTAAATTTCCAACAAAAGGGTCGGTTGCAATTTTGAAACCAAGTGCAGCAAACGGTTCGCTATCTGAAGGAAGTCTTGGGGCCATAGTTTCAGCTGCATCATCTAAGATTCCACTAATTGGTTCAACATCTAGAGGCGATGGCATATACATGATCATTGCATCTAGTACAGCTTGAACACCTTTGTTTTTAAATGCAGTACCACAAAACATTGGTATGATTTCATTAGCAATGGTTTGTGAACGAATACCCTCATTAATCTCTTCGGCTGTTAGAGTGCCTTCCTCAAGATATTTTTCCATTAACTCTTCATTTGCCTCAGCAGCGGACTCAATCATGAATTCGCGCTTTTCATCAGCAAGACCCTGAAGCTCTGCTGGAATATCCTTGACTTCATAGGTTGCACCTTGATCAGCTTCATTCCAGTATATTGCTTTCATTCTTATAAGGTCTACAACGCCCTCAAAGGCATCTTCTGCACCAATGGCAATCTGCATAGGCACAGGATTAGCACCTAATCTTGTTTTAACTTGGTTAACAACTCTTAAGAAATCTGCACCTGCTCTATCCATCTTGTTGACAAAACCGATTCTTGGCACATTGTATTTATTAGCCTGTCTCCATACTGTTTCAGACTGAGGCTCTACACCTCCAACAGCACAAAAAACGGCGCAAGCGCCGTCTAATACTTTAAGGGATCTCTCGACTTCAATTGTAAAGTCAACGTGTCCTGGGGTATCAATAATATTGACACGGTGATCTTCGAACTGACCATCCATACCTTTCCAAAAACAAGTTGTAGCCGCCGAAGTAATAGTGATACCTCTTTCCTGCTCCTGCTCCATCCAGTCCATTGTTGCACTACCGTCATGTACTTCACCAATCTTGTGAGTACGGCCTGTGTATAAAAGGATACGTTCAGTTGTTGTTGTTTTTCCGGCATCAATATGTGCCATGATTCCAACGTTGCGATAACGATTAATTGGTGTGGTTCTTGCCATGATTTAGTCCTTAAATTACCAGCGGAAATGAGCAAAAGCCTTATTAGCTTCGGCCATTCTATGAGTATCTTCTTTCTTTTTGAATGCAGTACCACGGCTCTGAACAGCATCGAGAACCTCTCCTGCTAATCTAAGCTTCATACCTTTCTCACCACGCTTTCTTGAAGCCTCGATAATCCAACGCATTGCTAGAGCCATTTTACGATCTGCTCTAACTTCGACTGGGACTTGATAAGTTGAACCACCAACGCGACGAGACTTGATTTCAACTTGAGGACCAATATTATCTAATGCTTTCTTAAATGTTTCAATTGGCTCAGCGTTACCTTTAGATTCAATCGTATCTAAAGCATCATAAACAATCTTTTCTGCAACAGATTTCTTACCATCAAGCATCAAAATGTTTACAAATTTAGCTAGTACGAGATCGCCGTACTTAGGATCAGGTAATATTTGTCTTTTCGGTGCGGCTCTTCTTCTCATATTAGTATTCTCTTTTAATTATTTTTTAGGTTTTTTCGTGCCGTATTTTGAACGACCTTGCATTCTTCCATCAACACCAGTTGTATCTAAAGCGCCACGAACTGTGTGGTAACGAACACCTGGCAAATCCTTTACACGACCACCACGAATTAGAATCACTGAGTGTTCCTGTAAATTGTGACCCTCACCACCAATATAAGTAGTCACTTCTGCAGAGTTCGTTAGCCTTACGCGGGCTACTTTTCTTAATGCAGAGTTTGGCTTCTTAGGTGTAGTAGTGTACACACGCGTGCAAACACCACGTTTTTGCGGACAGCTATCCAAAGCTGGAACACCAGTTTTAACAATCTTCTTACTTCTTGGCTTTCTTACCAATTGGTTAATCGTTGACATATAGGTTAATACTCCAATATATTTAATTTTCCGCCCACTTTGGGGTGAATAAAGCCGGCAATTATACTTTGGTGGTATCTACGATGTCAATGAATATTGGTCTTTTTTTCGATACTTTCAAAAAAAGATAAGCAGGCCGAGTGGACCATTTTGAAGACTTCATCAAATTTCCCTTCATAATAGGGATCAGGAACACTTCTTCCTGGATATTCTTTGGAATAATCTAGCATTAATTCAATCTTTGAATGACTGTCTTTTGGGCACATTGAGATGAGTCTCTCAAGGTTGTCAAAATCCATAGCAATAATATAATCGTAATAATAAAAATCACTCTCGTGAACTTGTCTTGCTCTCTGGCTTGACAAGTCTACGCCATTATTGATAGCTGCTTGTTGCGCTCTTTGATCAGGAGAATTGCCGATATGGTATGCATGGGTCCCAGCTGAATCAATATCAAAACTTTGACTACGATTATTATTTTCAACAATCGATCGAAATGCGCCCTCTGCAGTTGGAGAGCGACAAATATTGCCCATACAAACAAACAGAATTTTGTTTTTTAATTCCACTGATTTACCTTAAATTGCAATTAGATAATGAATGTTATTATATTTTGATTATATAAATTTATGACAGTTCTTAAGCTTAATCATATTAAATGTTTAATTACTAATGAAACAATTATGTAGCCCATGATTGCTAAATAATATTTATAATCTAATTAAATAACAAACACCAATTTTACTAAGCCTGTGGGTAAATCACTAATTGAAATCGCTAAAGCAGTTTTACAAACTGAAGCTGACTCTGTTGAAGCGCTTAAAGACAGAATTGATAATAATTTCGAAAAAGTTTGTAACACTCTAAAAGATTGCAGGGGCAAAGTTGTTCTGATTGGGATGGGCAAATCAGGCCATGTTGCTAAAAAAATCTCGTCTACACTATCATCAACTGGAACCCCATCTTTCTTCTTACATCCTGGAGAAGCGGGACACGGTGATCTAGGAATGGTTACTCGAGATGATGTTGTTATGATGATCTCTTATTCCGGCGAAGCTGATGAAATTATTGCACTGCTTCCAGGCATCAAAAGAATGAATGCTCCCATAATAGGCTTGACAGGAAATGTCAAATCTTCTATTGCAAAGTCAAGTAACTTTCATTTGGATGTTAGCGTCGACAAAGAAGCCTGCCCTAACAATTTAGCGCCAACTTCAAGCACAACAGCAGCCTTGGCAATGGGAGATGCGATCGCTGTCTCACTTATTAATGCTAACAATTTCACAGCAGAAGACTTTGCTATGTCTCATCCCTCTGGCTCCCTCGGTAGAAGACTGCTTACACTTGTCTCCAGCATTATGCAATCAGGAGGCGATATTCCTATGGTCTCCAAAGATACACTTCTAATTGATAGCCTCTTAGTAATGAGTGAAAAGGCTCTTGGTATGGTGCTCGTTGCTGAAAATGGAAAGCTTGCAGGCATCTTTACTGATGGAGATTTGAGAAGAACCCTTGAGTCCAATATGGATTTTCAAAAGTTAACTATTGAAGATGTTATGACCAGAGATTGCAAGTCTATTGAGCCTCAAGAGCCTGCTTCAACTGCAATGCAAATGATGGAAAAATATAGTCTGAACTCAATGCCAGTTGTTGACTCAAACAATAATATTGTTGGTGCGATCAATATGCATACCTTGATTCAGGCAAAATTATTTTAAAAAATTGGCCATTGATAGCTTGAACTTCTAATGGACATTAAACTCATCCTAAAAAACATTATAAAAACAGATACAACACTTGATGTTTCTGGACTATCGCTCAATACTAAAACTCTAAACAAAGGTGATGTATTTGTTGCTCTTCAAGGTGAAAAAAATCACGGTATAGAGTTTATTGAAAATGCTATTGAAAAGGGTTGCGTAGCTGTTTTAATTGATGGAAAAGACTTTGATTGTAACGTTCCAACTATAAGAGTCGACAACCTTAAAAACCACCTTTCAACTTTGGCGCAAAACTTTTATACCAAAGCAAAAGATTTGAAACTTATTGCAGTCACTGGAACAAATGGCAAGACTTCTGTTAGTCATTATATTTCTCAACTACTCGATTTCTTGGAGACAGATAATGGCGTCATCGGGACCCTTGGAATGAGCAAAACCCAAAACAAAAGCATCAATACTACCCCTGATATATTCTCAATCTATAGTACTCTTGAGGAATACTCTAGCCATGGAATTAATCTAGCCATCATTGAAGCCTCCTCACATGCCCTAATGCAAGGTCGTCTTGAAGGACTTTCATTTATCCAGGGCATCTTTACAAATTTAACTCAAGATCATCTAGATTACCATAAGACGATGGATAGTTATCGTGAGGCTAAAGGCAAACTATTTCAGGATAACTTCACAAAAAGAGCTATTATTAATAAGGATGATGAGAATCACCAATATTTTCTAGATACTGCCTCTGACAAAGACCCTATAACCTTTGGAATTGATGATTTAGAATTTTATAAAAACAGTGAGAATGGTTTTATTTGTCAGCTCAACGATTATGTCTTTGAATTGCCATTGGTAGGTGAATTCAATCTGTCAAATGCTATCGCAGCATACAACAGTGTTAAGTGTTTAGGTTTTAGTGACGATCAGATTATTCCTTTTCTAGCAAAGCTCTCTCCTCCGCCGGGTAGAATGCAGCAGCTTGCAAATAGTAACATTTGGATTGACTACGCTCACACTCCAGACGCTCTTGATAATGCATTATCTACTCTGAGGACGCACTATCCTAAATTCAACATTAGAGTCATTTTTGGGTGCGGTGGCGACAGAGATAAAGGCAAAAGACAGATTATGGGAAAAATAGCAAGCGAGAATGCTGATAGTATTATTTTGACAAATGACAATCCAAGAAGTGAAGACCCTCAGGCAATCGTTGATGATATTCTTGCTGGAACTAAAGTTGAAAATGAAATTCAGGTCATTTTAGATAGGAGCGATGCAATCTTCTCAGCCATTCAAAGCCTTGGAGAGGAAGAGGCATTACTTATTGCAGGCAAAGGGCATGAAACAACTCAAGTCATTGGCTCAAAGTCCCTTCCATTTAGTGATATCGAGGTAGCATTAAATGCTCTCAACTGACATTCAAACAGTTGCCAAAGTCGTAAATGGGAAATTAACTAGCAGTAAAGTTAAAAAGTTTACTGGCGTTTGTACTGATACTAGGTCAGAGGTTAGTGGAAGGCTTTTTATTGCACTCGAGGGCCCAAATTTTGATGCTCATAGCTTTATAAAACAAGCCGAAGATATGGGTGCTAGCGCTATAATATCTCATAAAAAAATCGATTCAAACTTACCTATCATTCAGGTTAGGAATACTGAGAAAGCATACCAAGATATTGCGGCCTGGCATCGTCAATCTCATTCGCCCGTTGTTATAGCTATTACTGGAAGTAATGGTAAAACATCAACAAAAAATATGCTCTACTCTATATTGTCGCTTGCAGCGCCAACACTATCTACAAAAGGTAATCTTAATAATCATCTTGGTGTTCCTCAAACGCTCCTTGACGTAGAAGATAGTCACGAGTTTTGCATTATTGAGATGGGTGCAAATCATAAGCATGAAATCACTCTTTTATGCTCGATAGCGCGTCCAGATATTTCACTCATTACCAATGCGAATAACGCTCATTTAGGAGAATTTGGAAGCGAAGAAAATCTCGTTAAAGCCAAAGGTGAAATCATAGAATCTTTATCCAAAGATGGAACAGCCATTATCAATAACTCGTCTCCCCATAAACAGGTCTGGAAAGAAATGTCTGGAACTGAGAGTGTGAGATTTTTTGGTAATGGTAGTAGTGTTTATGCAACTAATATTGAAGAATTTAAATCTCACACCAACTTTAATCTTAACTTTACTGGCCAATCATTGAATATTAATCTATCAATGATTGGATTACACCAAGTTGATAATGCACTAGCTGCTGCTGCCTGCGCAATAGAACTTGGTATCGAGCCAGAACTTATCAAGAGTGGCTTAGAAAATACTTTACCTGAGAAAGGCAGATTAGAGTTAATTGAACTAGAAGATTTCAAAATTCTTGATGATAGTTATAACGCGAATCCTCAATCAATGAAGGCAGCCATTGATACTATTAGTAACTTTGCTGGAGATAAAGTTCTGGTTCTTGGCTCTATGGGTGAGCTCGGTAAAGATTCAAAAAAAATGCATCAAGAAATTGGTGATTATGCTCGTCATTCAAACATTCATCATCTTTTAACCATTGGAAAAGATGCAAAAGAATATGAAGGGAATCATTTTGAGGATATAAACTCAATCTATAAGACTATACAAAACCACCATAAAGGATCTACAATTTTGATCAAAGGATCAAGGATGATGAGGCTTAATGAATTGGTTGATATTTTAGTAAATACCGCAAACTCTTCTTGACCTTTAGATGAAACATGGCGATAATTACGCAGCTGCGCTCGTAGCTCAACTGGATAGAGTACTCGGCTA
>CAZESR010000005.1:2226-51780 GCA_964515065.1 uncultured Piscirickettsiaceae bacterium | reverse complement strand
TAATATTTCAATATCACATGAATTAAGTTAAACTTAAGTTAATCCACTTTTTTTTTAGTGGATTTATTTTTAAATCTAAGGAGAGAAAATGAAACTAATAACTAAATTATTAGCTGTAACAGCTCTTTCGGTCAGCTTTTTACCTAGCGTTGCCAGTGCAGACTGCGGAAAGGCTCGTTTAGCAGACTTTGACTGGAGTAGTGCAAATGTACACACTGCAATTGTAGGCTTTATTCTAGAGCATGGTTACGGTTGCGAAGTCGAAGTAACTAAAGGTAGTACAACACCTATTATGGCTGCTCACTATGATGGTCAGCTTGATATTGTTACTGAACTTTGGTATGACAACATTGTTGCCAACTATGATCCAGTTGAAGAGGCAGGGATTATCAGGAATCTAGGTATTAATACACCTGATTCACAGCAAGCATTTTATGTTGATAAGGCGACAGCAGATAAGTACAATTTGAAAACTGTATTAGATATGCTTAACCCTGAAGTTGCTGCATTATTTACTGACCCTGAGGATCCTTCTAAGGGAAGAATGACAAGCTGCATCTCAGGTTGGACTTGCTACACTGTAAACTATGTCAAACAAAAAGTATATGGATTAGATAATTACTATACTAACTTTGATCCAGGTTCAGGTGGCGCTTTAGATGCTGCTATAGCAGGTGCTTTTGCTAAAAAGCAACCAATCTTTACATACTACTGGGCACCAACAGGTCTCATGGGTAAGGTTGATCTAGTTAGACTAAAAGAGCCACCATACAATGATGCGTGCTGGGGAGCAATGTCTGAAGTTGTAGAAAATATCAAGGCTAACGGCAAGGATGCTTATACCGCTACTTGTGCAACAGAATATAGAGACATGTCTTTAGATAAGTCTGTTCTTGTTTCTTGGGCGGATGCCCATCCTGAAGAGACTGCTTTCTTAGAAGCATATAGCTTGCCAACTGCAATGGTGAACAAGCTTCTAGCTTTCTATGAGGATGAGTCTGATGGAGATATGGAGCTTACAGCACTTGAATTCTTGGAGAATTCTGACGACTGGAAAGCTTGGGTATCAGCAGACGTTGCTGCAAAGGTTTCAGCAGCTCTATAAGTCTAATTTAACTTAAAAAAAGAGCTCACTCGTGAGCTCTTTTTTTCATCACTTTTCACTATGATTAGAAAACTACTGACATATTTAACTTTTCCAATAATTTTTGTTTGGCTCCTAATAACGAGTTACAACTCATCAAGGAGAAAGCCAGACAGCGTCATGGAGCTTTTTACTGATCCAAGCTGGCTAAATGACTGGCCTAAATGGCTTGATATTCCACTAATGAAATGGATTAATGATGGGTTTAAGGTTTTTAATGAGGAGTATGGGATCTATTTTGAAATAGTGAATAATTTCTTGCTTGGTGCAATTCTTTCTCTTAAGAAGTTTTTAATCATGATGCCTTGGCCACTAGTGATTGCACTTGTTGTCGCAATTGTATTTTTCTCTAGTGGAAGAAAGCTTGGAACTACAGTTTTTGTAGGTATTTGTACATTCTTTATTGGCTTTCTTCACCCAAAGTTTTGGGATAAAGCGATTGAAACAACATCAATAATGATCATTGGAATTCTTATTTGCATCATTATTGGTATTCCTTTAGGAATTACCATGTCTCGAAGCAACAGAGTACGAAATGCGATACTTCCTGTTTTGGACTTAATGCAGACAATTCCAAGTTTCTGTTACCTAATTCCGGGCATTATGCTTTTTGGTTTGGGTGCTGTTCCTGCTATTATTGCAACAGTTATCTATGCAGTCCCGCCATTAGTAAGATTAACTGATCTTGGTATTACACTGGTTGATACCGAAGTGATAGAAGCAGCCGAAGCCTTTGGTGCAAGCAAAAAACAAAAGTTACTTGGTGTTCAGTTGCCATTAGCACTTCCAAATATTATGCAAGGAATCAACCAATGTACGATGATGGCGCTAGCTATGGTCGTTATTGCCTCTATGATTGGCACTAGAGGTCTTGGAGATGAAGTCCTGTTAGGGCTACAGCAGCTTAACGTTGGCAAGGCGACCGAGGCTGGACTTGCAATTGTTCTACTTGCAATCGTATTGGATAGAATTACTCAGGCTTATGGTAAAAAAATTCAAGACAGAAACAGCCCACCTAAATAATTTCATACTATGTCAAAAATCGAAGTAAACAATATTTATAAAATATTTGGTCCTAAGCCTCAGCAGGTTTTACCAATGGTCCAAGATGGTGCTACCAAAGAGCAGGTTATGGAGGAAACTGGTCACACTGTTGGTCTCGATAACGTCTCACTTTCGATTGAAGAGGGTGAAATTTTTGTCTGTATGGGGCTTTCTGGTTCAGGAAAGTCAACCCTGATTAGGCACATTAATCGGCTAATTGACCCCACCGCGGGAGAGGTTCTGGTTAACAACGTTGATGTTTGCAGTTTAGACGAAAAAGAAATCTTAGAGTTCAGAAAGAAAACCATGAGCATGGTATTCCAGCGTTTTGGCCTCTTTCCTCACAAAACGATTATTGAAAACGTAGCCTATGGTCTCGAGATTCAAGAAGTTCCTGAAGATCAAAGAAAGGAAATTGCTCAAGGACAAATTAATGCAGTAGGATTGGAGGGCTTTGAGCATCAGTACCCAGCGCAACTATCTGGTGGAATGCAGCAAAGAGTTGGCCTGGCAAGAGCACTTGCAACCGATCCTGAAATTCTCTTAATGGATGAGGCGTTCAGCGCCCTCGATCCACTCATTAGAAGTGAGATGCAAAATCAATTGGTTGACCTTCAAGCCAAACTCAAGAAAACTATTGTATTCATTACTCATGATCTAGATGAATCATTAAAACTGGGTGACCACATAGGTATTCTTAATGGCGGAAGGCTGGTTCAGGTTGGAAGACCAGAAGACATTATCTTAAATCCTGCTGATGATTACGTTAAAGCATTTGTGCAAGATGTCAACCGTTCAAAAGTTCTTAGAGCAAGAACTGTCATGACTAAACTGGATAAATTTGATAAATCATCAATCAATCCATCCTCAACATATAAATATGATGAGGATACCTATATTGAAGATATAGTCCCTAAGGTTTTAAAGGACAGGTCAACAATTGAAGTTGTCAATAAAGACGGAACAACTACTGGCTTTATAACTTCTGATGAACTCTCTGTTGCACTAACCAAAACAAAATAAACACTGATTGGATGCAGTGACTAAAAATATAATCATTTCAGCGGCTGCAGATGGAATCGGATGGAGTATCACAAGCTCACTCCTTGAGGAAGGTTATACAGTTTATGCTTCAGACATTAACCAAAAAAAAATCGATGAACTTAAAAGCCACCCCCTAATCAATGAGAGGTTATTTGTTGATAATGTGGATGCAGCTGACGTAAACTCAGTAAAAAATTACTTTGAATCTATAAAATTATCAAGCATTCATGCCTTGATAAACAATGTTGGTGTTGCTGGACCAACTGACACAATGGAAGATATTTCGGTTGATGATTGGAATCAAACCATAGAGACTAATCTAAATAGCCATTTTTATTTCACAAAAAATGCCATACCACTATTGAAGCAAAACAATGGTGGTTCAATTATAAATCTTTCATCTACTGCAGGAATCTATGGCTTTCCATTAAGAACACCATATGCTGCTTCAAAGTGGGCAATTATTGGCGTTACTAAATCATTGGCTATGGAACTAGGTGAGTTCAATATCAGAGTAAACGCAATCTGTCCGGGCTCAGTATCGGGAGATCGAATTAATCGAGTGATTGAAGCAAAAGCAAAATCCCTTAACATTGCAATTAGCAAGGTAAAGAAAGACTTTGAAGAAATGGTTTCTTTAAAAACTTTCGTTGATAAAGAAGATATTGCTAATATGGCAGTATTTCTCTTATCTAGTCAAGCTCAAAAAGTCTCAGGCCAGATTATGACCGTTGATGGAAACACCGAAAGAATGAACTAATTAAGTTTATATACTTGATTATCTTAGCCTAATGAAGTCCTGCAATATATTCAGATAAAGCATCAATCTCTTCATTAGTTAAGCCCATTGCAACATTGTTCATCATTTCGTTAACTCGCTCAACTCCATCAGAACCAGTCTGCTTGTTGATTGAATATTGACGGAAAGCTTTTAACTGAGATGCAGTATATTCTGCATGTTGAGCTGCAACTGCAGGAAAGCCTGCTGATGGAATACCTTCTCCCTTAGCGCCGTGACATGCAATGCAAGCTGTTGTTTGAGTTTCCATTTTACCGCCGACATAAATTTTTCTACCAAGCTCAATTTTTTCCTCAGAGCCTTTGGCAGAGTTTTCACTAATCATTTGGATTGAATAGTAAGCAGCAATATCTTCCATATCTTGATCAGAGAGCGTGGCAGCAACGCCAGCCATCATCGCATTATTTCGCTCACCAGACTTAAAGTATTGGAGTTGCTTAACAAGATAAGCTTCTCCTTGCCCAGCCAACTTTGGAAAGTTAGGAATCGTACTATTTCCAGCAAGACCATGACAGCCCATGCATGTAGCAGACTTAGCTTGACCTGCTTCCGCATCTCCCGTAGCAAGTGAGGGGCTGCTGAGTGCAGTAATTAGTAAAGAAGCAAAAATAATAAGCGTTTTTTTCATTCTCAATCTCCAAAAAAATTCCATGAAATTATACGTGATAAAACTGGGTTAAGAAACCCTCAAATTACTTAAAATTTAAAAAGATAAATTTTATCTTTGTGGGTCTTGAATAGAGAGGTATTCTGCTATAGATCTCTCAAAACCTTCAGCCATCGGAGCCATCGCATTCATATATGAATTTTGACGCTCGCCCGACTGAAAATATTCAAGTTGTTGAATAATCCATTCAACATCTTTACCAGCTAAAGAAGGAATTGACTCATCATTAGAGCGCCCACTTTCACCGTGACAACTGGCACATCCAAGCGCACCATACATAGCCTCACCTTCACTGTTAGCAAGAGTACTAAAAGAAAAAGCAGCCAAAACAAACACAATAAATGTATTAAAAACTTTTGTCATAGTTCGCAGCTCTTTAGAGCATTAAAGCAAATTATACCCATTTCTGATTTAGTCGAATCAAGTTGATGAAGGTTATTTCCCCTTCCATTTTGGAGATCTTTTTTCAGAAAAAGCCAAGGGTCCTTCCTTTGCATCCTCAGAATTAAGCATTTTATGATAAGCTTCGATTTTTCCTGAACGCATCAATTCGTATGCATCCTTCAAGTCCATCATTTCTGTAGATCTAATCACTGACTTAATTGCTGCTAAAGAAAGTGGAGCAGACTTAGCAATCTGATGACCCCACTCAAGCGCCTGATTAATTAAATCATCCTGATCACAGCTTCTATTAACAAGACCGTAATGTTTTGCCTCTTCAATATCCATTCTGCGACCTGTCATAAGCATATCCATAGCAACTGATTTAGGTAGTCGACGTGGAAGTCTCAATACTCCACCACTATCTGGAATAATTCCTAGAGTGGCTTCGGGTACAAAAAATTCTGCATTACTTGAGGCTATGATTAGGTCTGCAGCAAGTGCTAACTCAAACCCTCCGCCAACTGCCAATCCATTCACAGCAGCAATTACAGGTTTATTGAGATCCCATAATTCTGTTAGACCCGCAAATCCACCAGGACCAAAATCAGCATCAACTGCCTCCCCTTCGGATGCTGCCTTTAAATCCCATCCCCCACAAAAAAAACGATCTCCAGCTCCAGTAACGATAGCAACTCTAAGATCATTGTCATCTCTAAATTTTATAAAGGCATCTCCAAGTTCATGACTTGTTTTTGCATCAATAGCATTAGCTTTTGGACGATCCAAGGTTATTAAAATAACCTCTCCATGGACCTCATAATTAACAGCATCATTCATAATCACCCCAATAAATTAATTTGAGTTCATCCTGATAAGTGTATCAGCAGCAACAACTCCATTTGTCTCTTTTAGTACTAATAATGGATTAATATCCAGCTCCTCAACTTCATTTGTACTGATGAATTCAATGACTGAAACGACAGAATCTATTACCGCCTCGATGTCGCCTTTTGAGTTACCTCTGAAGCCCTCGATTAGCTTGTAAACCTTTAATTTTGATAAAGCCTGATGTATATCCTCTCTAGTAGCAGGCAAAATTAATACTGAACTATCTTTCAGTAGTTCAACAAATACACCACCCCCACCAATAACGATATATTTACCAAAAGTAGAATCATAGTCCATACCTATAATGAGTTCACAAACTGAATTTTCTATCATTTTTTCAATAAGAAGTTCTGAAGTAATATTGAATAAATCATCGCACGCTTCTTTCAGCATTTTTGCATCTTGGATATTTAGCCTAACACCATTCAATTCAGTCTTATGCACTAATTTCGCACCCGACACTTTAAGTGTAACTGGGTAACCAATTTCTTCAGCAGCCTTTATAGATTCAGTTACATTATTAACAAGAAATCCAATTGGAATAGCGACACCATATTCGTTTAAAAGTTGTTTACCTTCAAATTCTGTTAATTGTTTTTTGGATTTATTTTCTAACTGACTTCGCAGAATCTTTAAATCAGGTATTGGCTTGCTTGCAAAAGCTTTCCCAATTTTATAAGAATGATTGAGAGCTTTTAAACACACATCTAACCCAACCATAGGCGCAATACCAAAACTTAAACACTTCTCTATAATTCTTTTTGGCATACAGTCTGCCATAGATGCCAGCACTATTGCTTTTTCGCTTGTGTCAGAGAGTGCATCCGAAAGCGCTAATAAAGTTGAATCCCAATCTTTTTGTTCTGACTCCTGAGTTTTAGGCCAGTCCAACAGTAGCATTGTTGCTGCAAATTTGCCGCTAATCATTGCCCTAAAGCATTCTGATGTTCTTTTTCTATCGCCCCAAATAAACGTATGATAATCAAGCGGGTTGTCAACCTCAACATACTCATTTAGCGTTTGCTTAACTTTAACCTTGTGTGATGAAGTGAGCGATGGAAAAGTAATCTCTAAACCATCAATTAAATCAGCCATCATACCTGCTTCTCCTCCTGAACAGCTCATTGATGCAACACCGCCATGCTCAATTACACCCAATACGCTGAGGAGCTTAAGCGTCTCAAGGAACTCCGGAACTGTCTCTACTCTGGCTATACCAAGTCGATCAAAAAAAGCATTATATAACTCGTCTGAACCCGTTAATGAACTTGTGTGACTGAGAGCAATCTTAGCAGAGGCTTGTGTTTTCCCTGACTTAATAGTAATAATTGGAACTTTCATTTTAAGTGCTCTTTTAGCAGCAGCGTCAAATGACTCAATATCAGAAATCCCTTCGATATGAAGTCCAATTGCATTAACCCTTGAATCATCCAGCATCGCATGAATAATGTCCGCAATATTGGTGTTTGTTTGATTTCCAAGAGTAAACATGTATGCAATTGGAAGTCCAATAGACTGCATAGTCATGTTTAGACCAATGTTTCCACTTTGTGTTATGATTGCCACGCCTCCAGATACTGACTCACATCCATGAACATCTGGCCATAATGCAGCTCCATCAAGACTATTAATAAATCCATAGCAATTTGGACCAATAAGTGGCATTCCATCTGCAGCTTTAACTAATCTTTGATTACGTATCAACCCTTCCTCGCCAACCTCTCCAAATCCAGAAGCATACAAAACAGCACCTCCACCGCCCATTACCTTTAAGTCAGATACAATATCAATAGCAGTCTCTGCATTTACTGCAATAAAGGTAGCGTCAGGAGCTTCTGGCAACTCTTTAATGTCTTTAAAGCATTTGACACCTTCAAGTGAGTCAAGGGAGGGATGAACTGCCCATATTTGATGACTGTAACCTAATTTTAGCGACTCTCTGATCGCAAAATTAGCACCTCGATTTCCAACCACAGCGATTGACTTTGGAGAAATTAGTCGATGCAAATTACTATTATTCATTAAGAACTACTCAAAAGGCCTGAGCAATGACCTAGAAATGATATGCCTTTGTATCTCACTAGTACCATCCCAAATTCTCTCTACTCGATGATCCCTCCATATTCTCTCAAGAGGAAGTTCATCCATCAACCCCATACCACCAAGAATTTGAATGGCCTCATCAGAAATCATTGCAAGCACCTCAGTCGCTTTAAGTTTTGCCATGGCAGCATCACTATTCGACATCTCTCCTTGAGAATCCTTCCATGCAGCTTTAAGAGTCAGCAGTTCAGCAGCATTAAGCTCCATTGACATATCAGCAAGTTTAAATGAAACACCCTGAAATTTACCTATCGTTTGACCAAATTGCTCACGTGTCGCAGCCCATTCTGTTGCAATCTGTAAAGCTCTTTCGGCTCTACCAAGACACATCGCAGCAACCGATAATCGAGTCGCCCCTAACCATTCATTAGCAACATCAAATCCATGATTAACTTCTCCCAAGACCTTTGATTCATGAACTCGACAATTATCGAAATTAAGAATGAAATTGTGATATCCTCGATGGGACACACTGTTATACCCAGGCTCAACCGAGAAACCCGGTGTACCCATATCCACTAAAAAGCTTGTTATCTTTTTTTTCTCACCTCTAGAAGTTTGTTCAACGCCAGAGGCAGCGAATAAAATAACGTAATCAGCCATATCGGCGTGACTAATGAAATGTTTCGAGCCATTAATTACAAAAAACTCTCCATCTCTTTCCGCTTTGCACTTCATAGAGCGAACATCAGACCCAGCATTGGGCTCCGTCATCGCAAGACAGTCAACCTTATCTCCTCGAATTGTTGGGAGAAGATATTCATCAACCTGAGAACCTTTGCAAGCCAATAAAATATTACTCGGTCTAGCTACAATATACTGAAGTCCGAAATTTGCTTTTCCCAACTCTTTTTCTAATAGACATAAAGTAAGAGAATCTAATCCACCACCACCATGAATTTCTGGCATATTGCATGCATAAAGACCACTTTCAATAGCTTTTTGTTTTATTTGCTCTACAACTGAATCCTCAATTTTATTGCTCTTTTCAACTTCATCTTCAAAAGGGTAAAGTTCTTTTTCAACAAAACTTTTGACAGAGTCAATAATCATTTGTTGTTCACTTGTCAGTCCAAAATTCATTTTCTTTACCTTTTATTAAATTAAACGTTATTTGATCTCCATTACCCGGCCTTTCTGTTTTGGTGAGGGTAATTTTTCATGTTCATTCCAAATCTTCTGAAGTATTCTAAATACAGATTGATTGATTTCACTTGCCTTTGCTTTATGCATATCAACATGAATCAGCATTTGTTCAGTTGTTGCCAATAACTCTCCACTATCTCTGTGAAACATTTGATGAAAAATGTGTAATCTCTTTGAATCAAGACCTAGTATTTGAGTCGTAAACTCTAATGGCTCATTCTCTGATACCTCGAGATAGTAATTAATGTGTGTCTCTACTGTATAGAAAGATTGACCTGCTAATCTATAGTCATTATCAATACCTATATATTGAAATAGTGCATCTGAAGCATCGCCAAACGCATAGAGATAGAATGACTCACTCATATGTCCATTGTAGTCAATCCAATCAGAGTGAACTTTGGCAGTATAAAGGGCCAAAGGCTTATCTAATTTATCACTTTCTGAGTAATATTGATACTCTCTAGTTAGATATATTTCATTGTCCATATTCAATAAAAAGCAAATGCGGTAATAGAATGTTATGAGAACTGAATTAATTATGATTATATAATGGAATCAAAGACTCTCATCTCATGAATTATGCACAATTTTTACCGTCAAGCTAAATTTTTATTATCGTGCCCATCACTAAAAGGTTGTCCAAATGATAGTGGCTACGAGGTGATTTTTGCTGGTCGCTCTAATGCTGGTAAATCGAGTGCCATTAACACACTCACAGAACAAAAAAAATTAGCAAAAGTCAGTAGAACTCCTGGAAGAACTCAACATCTAGTTTTTTTTGACCTTGGCAATGATCGAAGGCTTGTAGATCTTCCAGGATATGGATATGCGAAGGTGCCAGATTCTGTGAAGCAGGATTGGCATCAAAATATGAGTGAATACTTTGATAATCGAGAATGTATTAGAGCCGCAATCCTAGTTATGGATTGCCGTCATCCATTTAAACCTTTTGATCAGATGATGCTGCAATGGTGCGTCAACAGTAAAGTGCCAATTAATATTCTACTGACAAAGTCTGATAAATTAAAAAAGGGCGCTGCAAGCGCTGCAAAACTTTCAGCATTAAAAACAATCAAAGATTTACCTTCTGTTAATGTTCAACTTTTTTCTTCTTTGAAAAAAGAAGGGGTTTCTGAGCTAAGTCAATATCTAGACGAAGTTTTTGAAATGAATAATGAGAGTTAATTTAGATCTCTCTCAAATAAAAGCAACGGATACAATTATTGTTGCCAATAATCGACAAGCCCTTGCCTTTAAGAAGTCGTTGGCTAATTCAGATCCAGCTACTAGAAACACTAAAGTTTATGCATATCAATCACTTCTTGAAAAGTTTTGGAAAAGCAGTAAATCAAATCAAGAAAAACGCCTTTTAACTCAACTTGAATCTAGATTTTTACTAAAGAAATTTTGTGAGGAGGCATCAGCAAAGAATTCTGAAGCTTTTATTGAGCAACTAATTAAATGCTACAAGCTTTGCAAAAGTTATGGAATAGAAATTAATCAGATTGCAAACTTCCCTTCAATTCCTGCTAAGGTGTTTTTGCGATTAATCGACCGATATGAAAAATTTAAAGTTCAAAATAATTGTATTGATCATACGGACATCTTCAATTTAACTTTAGATCATCTAAAACAAATCATTAATGATAACAATCATTACTTCAGGTACGGGTTTAATGAACCGACACCAGAACAAAGCAAGCTTTTTGAGGTTTTAGAGTGCAAGCCACTGTTTGCAAAAATGATGGATAACACCTCTCATAATTTCTCTTTTTTGGATCAAGAATCTGAAATCAAAGCTATTGCAAAATGGGCTAACAAAACTAGTATCAAGCACCCAGAAAAACAAATCGGCATTGTCGTACCCAACATAAATGAATTACAGCATAAGGTGAAGTCTATTTTTGACTTAGAGTTTGACTCTAGTCTACTTGAGACTCATAAAAAGCCATACAATATTTCTCTGGGTATTTCTCTGAGTGATTATCCATTAATTAGGCATCTTGTCTCAATTTTGAGTCTTTCAAATCAATTCTTTAATGGTTACGTTGAAACTGAGACATTAACTAAGGTTATCACATCTCCCTACATTAAAGGTGCTAGCAGTGAACTAAACAATCGAGCCCTTTTAACGAACAAAATACTTCAGTTATCTCTAACTAGAATAAGAGCCTCCAACATCATTAATTTGTGTAATGATTGTGCAAATCTTAAGGAGATTTTTATTGCATTAAATAGTGCTAAGTTTTCACAAAAATTAACACTTGAACAATCTTTAGAAACGATTAATTCAATTTTGCTTTATTGGGGGTTTACTTCTGATAGAAATCTATCCAGTGGTGAATATCAAGTTTACGAAAAGTATCAAGTTGAAAGTTTAGTGCTAAATAAACTATCAATTTTTCATACTTCAAGTACTCTTGGGGAAGCTCTTGAAATCTTAAAAAATCATATGAATGCTGTTATTTTTCAGCCACAAAGTGGCCCTGCAAATATTCATATATTAGGTTCCCTTGAAGCCGAAGGATTATTTTTTGATTTTGCTTGGGTCTCAAGCATGACTAGTAATTTCCTTCCAGGAAAAATTACAATGCCTTTATTTATTCCTCCGAAAATGTCTATAGATTATTCATTGCCAGGTACAAGTTTTGAACTCATTAACAAAGAGAGTAAATCTACACTTAGCAATTTAAGCAATTTAAGTAAAAAACTGACTTTTAGCTACTCAATTACCTCTAATAGTCGGGAGCAACTTCCTACACCCTATTTAATATTTGAAGATTCTCAAGAAATTGCAGATTATCAAATGATTCATAGTGAGATAGAACTAGTTGAAGATTTTATTGCGCCAAAAGTTATTAATTTAGAAATTAATAAAGGCGTTAAAACACTTCAAGATCAAATGAGTTGTGAATTTAAGGGCTTCACTAATAGACTGAATCTAATAGAAATTAAAGATCCATCTATCGGCATTAGTAAGCTTGAACAGGGTAATATCGTTCATAAAATATTAGAGAGATTTTTCAATGAAATCCAATCAAGTTCTGATTTAAAACATTTATCAGAAACTAAAATCGATGAGTTAATAGATACTCACTCTGAGTCTGCTCTAAAGGAAATACCCCAATCTAATTTCAAGACAAATGAAAAAGAAAGACTTAAACGAGTAATAAAGCAATACTTAAGTCTTGAAAATAATCGAGAATACTTTGAGGTTATTGAGACAGAATCCGAATCTCAAGTTAATATCAGTGGCTTAAAATTTTCTACCCGTATTGATCGAATGGACCGACTGAAAGATGGATCAAAGCTTATTATTGATTACAAGACAGGTAAGAATATAGGATTGAACAAGCTCATTAGCGAACCTCTAGAGCAAGCCCAACTCCCGATATATGCAATTTCCAATAAGGTTGATGGAGTAGCATTTGCAACTATCAACTCAAAAGACTGTCAATTTAAAGCAATTACAAAAAACAAATACGATTTACCAATGAGCAGTCAATCCGTTAACAGAATGCCTGAATGGAAAAATCAAGTTTCAAAGTGGAATATAGAGCTTGTTAATGCCAGTCAACAATTCCAGAATGGCAATGCTTCGGTGCTACCAGCAAAACACGCATGTGACTTCTGCGATTATGATTTACTATGTAGAGTCGATAAATCGGGCAATAATAGATAACCTTTCTTCAGCTAGTTCTTGGGCAATATTTAGATTCTTTAAATCTGATATCTTAATTAGGTTAATCTGATTTTTTAACCTAACTATTAATGAGACATCTATATTTATACTTTCAAAAGCAAACAAAATTATTTCAAATCTCTTTTGCCTTCTAAAGCCATCGGTTTTTAGATAGAAATTTAGAATTTCTTCAGGCTCATGAGATAAAAAATCAGAAGCAAAATCATGCCAAATAGACACAAGTTCGGCAATATCTTGCATATCCTTAGGGCATTTTAGGTGATCACAAAGTAATGCAATATTACTGGGCTTTTGATGATAAAGCCACAAAGCAAACCTCACTTCACTGCTCAGATCCGGTTGGTCTAGCAACCGAAGATTCGAACTTTGCGCCATTTCCAACATTGGAAATAATCTTTGGTATGCACCTGATTCAATCAAAACTTCAAAAAAAATAGATGGTGATTCTGAATTCATTGATAAACTGATTTCTTTAAAGACTCTCTCCGGAGTCAACGCATCAACCTCTCCCGAATTGACCATCATTTTCATCAAATCGAGTGTCTTAGAATCTATAGTAAAACCAAGATTACTGAAACGGGATGCAAACCTTGCCGTCCTTAGAATCCTTACTGGGTCCTCAGCGAATGCCCCCGATACATGCCTTAGCTTTCTTTCCTTAATATCATCTAACCCACCAAAAGGGTCGATATACTCACCAGAACCATCCTTATTTTGTGCAATTGCATTGATTGTCAAATCTCTTCTAGAGAGATCCTGTTCTAATGTAACCGATTTGGATGTATCGAATTCAAATCCCTTGTATCCCTTTCCAACCTTTCGCTCCAATCGAGCAAGTGCATATTCTTCTTTGGTTTGTGGATGAAGAAAAACTGGAAACTCTTTTCCAATCTGACGAAAACCCAAAGACTTCATTTCTTCAGGAGATGAGTTCACAACGACATAGTCTTTTTCTGTAGACTCTGTTGCAATGCCTAAAACCTTATCTCGAATTGCACCACCGACCAAAAATTCTTGCATATTTCTTACTCTAGATTTTGATGTTAAGGATAAATTTCTCTTATAATACACGAATGAGTAACAAGAAGAATTTATCCCCTGAAGCCTACCGTATAACCCAGGAATGCGGAACAGAACCGCCTTTCACTGGTGAATATTATAACCACAACGAAACAGGAAACTATCATTGCATCTGCTGTGACACTTTATTATTCGAATCTTCTACAAAGTATGATTCTGGAAGTGGATGGCCAAGCTTTTATGATCTGGCTAATAGTGGCTGTATTAGACAGCTTGAAGATGATTCTTTAGGTTACATAAGAATAGAGGTGAGATGCTCCTCTTGTGATGCTCATTTGGGCCATGTCTTTCCTGATGGACCCCAGCCAACTGGAAAGCGCTACTGCATTAACTCAGTTGCACTCAACTTTTCTGGCGACGAGTCTTAAGTGATAAGCCCTAATTGCAGATTTTCTAGAACAAAAGCACCATTACTGCAAGAAAAGCCAAGAAAAGTGAAAAGCCTTTTTTGAGTTTTTTGCTATCCATCTTGTGCGTAACTTTTGCACCAAGCGGTGCAAAAAAAATACTCGCAGCTACAATTGCAAATAAAGCTTGAAAGTTCACAAAGCCAATTCCACCTGTTGGTAGAGTTTGTGAAGACCCAGCCACCATAAAACCAATACTCCCTGCAATAGCAATTGGCATACCAACTGCTGCCGAAGTAGCAATGGCATTTTTAATTTTTACATTGTTATAAACTAAAAATGGAGTTGTCATTGTCCCGCCACCAATTCCAACCATAGCTGAAATTAGCCCAATAACATAACCAGCTAAAGACCAAATCCACCTAGATAAATTATCGGCATGGCTTGAAGCACTGACGCCAAACCACATAATCAATGCAACAGTTACTTCAAACAAAGCAAAGAAAACACGTAAAAAATCAAAGCTTAAATATTTAGCAAGAATAGCCCCGCTGTATGAACCCAATAAAATGGTTGGTGTTAGCTTTAAGAAATTTCTCCAAAGTATCGCACCATGACGATGATGAGCATACAGGCTAGAGATAGAAGTAAAAACTATAGCTGCCAATGCTGTTCCTATTGCAGTATGCATTAAAATTGATTGGTCTATGGATGGCGCCAATAAATATAGCAAAACTGGAACAATTATAAGACCACCCCCAATACCGAGAAGGCCAGCTATAAAGCCTGAAAAAGCACCAAGGAGGATAAAGAGGATTATTACTTCACTCATAATTCATCGATAACACTCAGACCTTCCAAATATGTTCAGCAAAATGCTTTCTGCACATTGATTGATAGCGATCGTTACCTCCAATGACGACCTGGTCACCATCCTCAATAACATTCCCCTTTTCATCAATGCGGACCACCATGGTTGCCTTACTTCCACAATGACAAATAGTTTTTAGCTCAATTAGATTATCTGCCCATGCAAGGAGATGCTGACTTCCAGGGAAAAGTTCGCCCCTAAAATCAGTTCTAATTCCATAACAAAGCACAGGAATATCCAATTGATCAACAGATTGAGCGAGTTGCTTAACTTGTTCTCTGCTCAGAAATTGACTTTCATCGATTAATACACAGTCTATTGAACCCTTAAGATTTTGATCGGATAAGATTTTAAATAAGTCGTCATCTTTATGAAAAAGATGCGCCTCAGCTTCAAGACCAATTCTGGAAGTCACTTTTCCAACACTATAGCGATTATCAATTGCAGCTGAGAGTATAAAAGGAGTCATTCCTCTCTCTTTGTAGTTATATGCTGATTGAAGAAGAGAGGTTGATTTACCTGCGTTCATTGCAGAATAATAAAAGTAAAGCTTAGCCACTAAACAAACCTTAAATTATAAATAAAGTAATATTATAACCCTTGGTTCTAATTAGAAATTTACATCATGCTAGCTCTTCAGATTTATAGTATTCTTGCAAAATGTTAGGATTATCTATCGCAGTTTGATTATCAATTTGAAAATTATTTACTGATTTTGAATCCACTCTTTTAAATGTAAAATTCCTCTGACTATTCTTGGACAGATAAGATCTAACTTATCTGAAGAAAAGCCCTCTTTAGCAGTTAACCTGAGTGCCTGCCTACCATCAAAATCCACAAATGCAATTCGAGATAGTAATTTACCTTTTTCTACTCCAAAGTCAGAACCTGGAAGCATTGCGAAACCGACTTCATTTAAAATTGTTTGGCAAAGTATTTTGTCATCATTAATTTTTCTAGAAATATTTGAAATATTTGAAAAGTCACAAATCATATAAAAACCTCCCTGAGGTTTTTGACATCTAACGCCAACTGAAGACAACTCTTGATGGACAAAGTCTGCAATCGTTTTTAAAATCAGTCTTGAATGATTTAAAAATACAGAGTGATCTTCAGAGTAGGCTGTAATTGCTGCAAACTGAATAGGTGCACTAACCGCAGTATAGGTTTCACTTGCAATCGCTCTAACACTATCTTTAATAAAGCTTAACTCCTTTGGAAATGTTAAAGTTCCTATCCTCCAGCCTCCAGCACCACACCATTTACTCAGCCCACTGCTAATAATTGTGTTTTCGGGGTAAAAATGAGTCAATGACTTATACTCACCAGAGAAATCTAGTTCAGCATAAATCTCATCAGCAATAATAGTAACTTTGTGTTTTTTGGCAATTTCAGCAAACTCTCTAAGATTAGCATGAGTTGTTCCAGAGGGATTATTTGGAGAATTCAAAATCAAAAGTTTGTTGACTGACTTTAGTTTTTCACATGCGATGTTCAGACTCTCAGGACTAAGATGCCAATTACTTTCTGCAGATGATTCAATCCAATGAACTTTTTTATTAATCATTTGAGCTTGCGGCTCATAAGATACCCAGCTTGGACTTGGAAGCAATAAATCACAATCTAATGCCATTTGAATTTGAAAAATTAACTCCTTTGATCCTGGACCAATAATGACGTTTTCAGAATCATAAGTGTATTGATTCTTGTTTGAATGATATTTAGCAACTTGCTCCCTGAGAGCCAATAGTCCAGACACGTTAAGATAATCTTTTTGATGTGCATGATTTTTCAACTCATCAACAATCACCTTGGGTACTGGAAAAGGCGACTGACCAAGCCCAAATTTATAAACCTCTTTACCTTCGCTGATTAATTGCTGAGAAAGCTCATTGATTGCAAGAGTGGCTGAAGTTTTTAAACTTTGAATATTTTTTTGTATTTTCATGCTATTTATGAAAACTATATACTGATAATATTAGAATACCAGAAATATATGTTTCTTTTTTTTTAAAGAAATAAAACTTTTGTTTTATTTATTGGTCTCCAAGAATTGATCGCTTTCTTCTTAATTGCACCATGCCAACCAAACCTATCAACAAAATTGCAGGGATGTAAACAATTTGTTTAGGCATAGTCTCCCTCTCTTGAAGAACAGAGGTAATAATCCAACCACTATCGACGCCTGCAACTTTTATTGATTCAACCTGTTTATTTATTGCTCGACTATTTGAAATTCCTGGTAGCACCATTGCTACTTCCATATCACCAAATAAATCATCTATTTGCAATCCAGTATTGTTCACTCTTTCTCTGCCTGTTTGTCCATCAGCCAATGGCAGTAAAAATGTGTAACTTCTTTCAACGCCTTCAATTGTCTCTCCTTCAACAACAAATCGTATTAAATCTCCTTCGCTCAGATTGTCAGCAACGGAAAACAATTCTTCACCAGAAATATTTTCATAAGGGGGATCAATCTTGTCCCAGAAATAACCAGGCCTAAAAAACATAAACGCTACAATCAACATCAAAACAGTTTCCCATAGTCGATTTTTGACTAGCCAATAACCCTGAGTTGCGGCTGCAAAAAGTAGGATTGCAATGATTGAAGACGTTACAACTAATATAAAGCTTATTACACTGTCAATACCAATCATGAGTAACTGAGTATTAAAAATAAAAATAAATGGAAGGACAGCTGTCCTCATGTCATAAATGAAACCCTGAATTCCAGTTCTTATTGGGTCTCCCTTGGAAATTGCTGCAGCAGCATATGCAGCAAGACCAACTGGTGGCGTATCATCAGCCAAAATACCAAAATAAAAAACAAACATATGGGCTGCGATGAGAGGAATAGCTACATTATTCGCCGCACCTAAACTCATAATGACAGGAGCCATTAGACTAGAGACGACAATATAGTTTGCTGTGGTTGGTAAGCCCATTCCCAAAATAAGGCTTATCATTGCAGTAAAAAGTAAAATTAAAAATAAGTTTCCTGCAGCAATGAATTCAACCCAACCGATTATTAACTGTCCAACACCAGTCAGTGTAACTGTTCCAACAATAATACCTGCTGCTGCAGTAGCAACCCCAACACCAATCATGTTTTTAGCTCCATTTACAAAACCGAGCTTTAAATCTGTCAAACTTGACACTAGTTGAAATGCAAGATTAGATTGACGACGAAACATTGCCAAGATAGACTTCTGTGTTAGCACTATAAACATCATAAACATCGTTGCCCAGTAAACAGAAGTTTCGGGAGAGAATCGTTCAACAGTCAGCAACCAAATCAACAAAATGACTGGCAGTAAAAAATGCAGTCCTGACTTAACAGTATTGCCAATTTCAGGAATTTCAATTATTTCTCCTGAGGGCAAATCTGGCATTTTTGATACCGAGTACAAGAGTACAAGGTAGCTAAAAGCCATAATTAATGCAACTATCAATGTAGTTGCTTCTCCAGCTATTGTTTTTAGAAATTCAAAGAAGGGTGGAAGAACCCATACGAGCGCTCCTAGAACAATCAGAACACTTGAAATGCCAATTAATCTATCCACTTTATTGAGCTTGTTAGTTCTTTTAAGCCCTTCCATCCCAGACTTTAAAGCTTCCAAGTGAACAATATAGATAAGTGCAATATAAGAGATGACAGCAGGCAAGAAGGCATGCTTAATCACCTCAATGTAAGAAACTCCAACATATTCAACCATTAGAAATGCAGCTGTACCCATAATTGGTGGCGTTAGTTGGCCATTCGTAGAAGATGCCACTTCAATTGCCCCAGCTTTTTCAGAGGGAAATCCAACTCTTTTCATTAATGGAATTGTAAATGTGCCAGTAGTTACAACATTTGCAATCGAAGATCCAGAAATCATACCGGTCATCGCTGATGAGACAACTGCAGCCTTTGCAGGTCCTCCTCGATAATGTCCAGTGAGTGCATAGGCAACTCGTATGAAATAATTACCAGCGCCAGCTCTTTCCAATAACGCACCAAAAAGAACAAACAAAAAAACCATGCTTGCTGAGACTCCAACAGCGATACCAAATGCACCTTCAGTCGTTATCCACATGTGTGACACAATTTTATTTAAAGAAGCTCCTCCATAACCACCAGCTCCAAGAAATGCATAAGTCAAAGCAATAATTGCAACAATCATTAACGGAGGGCCTAAGGATCTTCTAGTAGCCTCTAAAAGAAGAATAAGTCCTATAACACTTAAAAACAAATCCGTTGAGTTTGGAACACCCAAACGCATTTCAAAAGCCCTAGAGTCCCAAACCTGGTTGTAAACCAAATACAAACAAGAAACAACTATGAGAAATCCCATAGTCCAATCAGTCCATGGGATCCTAACTCTTGATGATCTTTTTAGGGCTGGGTAACTTAGAAAAGCTAAAAAACCTGCAAAAGAGACATGCACTCTCTTGACTACATCTGCATTCATCCAGGGTGTTACCTCGAGTACAAGAGGGGAAGAAACGTAAAGCTGGAATATTGACCAGGTCATAGCAGCATAGATTAATATCTTGCTGATTAATGCATTTTCAGGATTTCTGTTTCCAGTTTCTATATCGACTTCCATAAGGATATTGTATAAAAAAAAAGGATGGCAACGCCATCCTTTTTTTTATAGATTGAATCTTACCACTTCATTAAACCAGCTTCTTTGTAATATCTTGCAGCACCATCATGAAGAGGGGCGGACAAACCATCAGAAATCATTTCTTCTTTCTTCAAGTTAGCAAATGCAGGGTGAAGCTTTTTAAAACTATCGAAGTTTTCGAAAACGCCCTTTACAATGCTATGAATTACATGCTCAGAAGTCGCAGTTGAAGAAACAACTGTTGCGCCCACACCAAATGTTACAGTGTCATCTGGGTTTCCATTGTACATGCCGCCTGGGATAGTAGCAGTTCGATAGAAGTCATTATTAGCTACTAGTCCATCAACTGCTGCACCAGTAACATTAACTAAGACACTGTCGCAAGAAGTTGTCGCCTCTTTGATTGATCCGGATGGGTGACCAACCGTAAAGACCATCGCATCAATCTTGTTGTCGCATAGCGCTTTTGACTGCTCTGAAGACTTAAGTTCAGAAGCTAGAGCAAAGGTTGATTTATCCCAACCAAGAGCATCCATTAACACCTCCATAGTTCCTCTTTGACCAGAACCTGGATTTCCTATATTGACTCTCTTACCTTTGAGGTCCTCAAGATTGCGAATACCTGAGTCAGCTCTTGCTACAACCGTGAAAGGCTCTGGGTGAACAGAAAATACAGCTCTCAAGTCTGTAAATGCGCCTGCATCAGCAAACTTACTTGTTCCATTATAAGCATGATACTGCCAATCTGACTGAGCAACACCCAAGTCTAGCTCTCCAGCACGAATGGTATTGATGTTATAGACTGAGCCACCTGTTGACTCAACTGTGCAGCGAACACCGTGACTAGCTTTATCTTTATTTACTAGTCTACAAATAGAACCACCAGTTGGGTAGTAGACACCCGTCACACCACCAGTTCCAATTGTAACAAAAGTATCCGCAGCAATTACCGGTGCCGAAACCGTCATACTACTTAATACCGCAGCAGCAAGTGTGCTACTCAAAAAATTAATTTTTTTCATTTTATCTCCTTGGTTTTATTAGACAAAAAATTTAAGTCCAAATTAGTTATACCATATTTAGTACAATTGTTTCAATATTAATATATATAAAATACAAGTGTTTTTATCTTGTTCAAGTTTATTTAATGATATTTATAGTAGAATATTCTTCTATGAATTCAAATAATTTTTCGACAACTGAAATCAATCGAAAACTATCCAATGGTTATGTTGGTTTTTCAAAAGAGGTCAAAAAAGCAGCCAAATATGTAATGGATAACCCTGCAGAGATTCCTTTGCATTCAATACGAACCATTGCTTCAAATGCAAAGGTTAACCCTTCGACAATGATCCGTCTAATAACCATACTAGGGTTCAAACGTTACGATGAATTCAAGACTATATACAAAAAAGCTGCATCCCAGATGCCTGTCTCTAACTTTACATCGCATGCAAAAGATTTACTCAATGAAAATCATAACAATCCTTTTTCTGATGCTGAAGCAAGCGCATACAAGTCTCTTACTGGGGCCTTTAATGAAAAAACTTATAAGGCCATTGACTCGTCTGTTGATAAAGTGATGAAAGCTGAAACTGTATACATTCTAGGAATGAGAAGTAGCTTCTCAACGGCATTTTATTTGCACTATCTTTTGCATTTTATTCTTCCAAAAACAAAATTAATCCGTGGTCAAGAAGGAATGCTACTTAGTGAAATTTCGCAAATTAATGCAAATGATGTTGTGATAGTATTTGGCGCATCACCTTTGTCACTTGAAACAACAAAAGCATTAGACAAAATTAAGAAAAGAGAGGCCTTCATTATTGTGACAACAGATATGTATACCTCTCAAGCCGCATCCAATGCAGATATCATTGTTGCACTCGGCAATGAGACTCTTAATTTCCTTCCAAGTATTTTGCCGTATGTAGCATTCTCAGAAATTCTAGTTTCACAGATTGTCACGAAAGGTGGTAAAAAAATGCTAGCTCGAATCAAAAAATTTGAAGATGAGCTCTCTGAAATGGGGGCATATATTAGACCCGATTAAAGTCTTTTTTTAGTTTTTTTTCAACTCTCTTCTGAGCACTTTACCAACATTTGTTTTTGGAATCTCTTTGATAAATTCTATATGCTTTGGAACTTTATAAGCTGTTAGCTTTTCCCTACAAAAACTGATAATTTCTTCTTCCGAAGCGTTTTGTCCTTCATGTAAAACAATAAAGACCTTTACAAGCTCTTGAGAACTCTCTCCTTTAATTCCAACGTAACCCCAGTGATCTAAGAATCGCAAACCAGACTTTTCTTAATCGTGTCATAACTCAGTTATAATTTTATAAAATTCAATATGAAAACGGCGCCCGAAGGCGCCGCTATCATTAAAGACTAGATCGTTAGTAAATTACTTGACCCATTGAAACCCACTTGCCACCCTGAACTTGGCTCAGAACAACCACTTGTGTACCTTTATGGTCATTGGCGCTATAACTCCATTCTATCCGACCAAAAGTATCCGGATGTTTGCTGATTGCCTCTAATCCATCCATTAATGAGTTGACAGTCAGATCTGCACCTGCATTCTCAAGCCCTGCAACCAATAGATCAGCGGCAGTGTAGCCCAATTGACCAGAGATTCCAGGATCACTGCCATGCTTTGCCTTGTAGGCATCACAAAATGCTTTCGCACTCGCCGGAGCGCTGTCACAGTAGACAGCATCACCCACGCTCGCAGCATACAATCCCTCCGTTATGCCGCCCGGGTAAGCTGCAACCATAGTGTCAAAGCCAGCTTGTGTAACTACCACATCCGCGGTAATACCAAGTTTGCGGGCGGTAGCATAGCCTGTAATCGTGTCACGAATTATTGTACCGAAGACGATTAGGTCACAACCTGCACCCTTAAAACCTACCATAGCACCAACAAACTCAGTGTCTGTTGGTTTATGAGCAACACTAGAAACCAAGCTTACACCGGTATGATCTGCCACTTCATCTGTTACCGCTTCTAAAACTTCAGCACCATAGTCAGTGTCTTGGTACATCACACATACTGATGTTCTACCTGTTGCAAGAAAGTGACTAACTGCAAACCTGATTTGACTGTAATAACTTGAGCCAAACGTGAGCTTAAGGTCGTGTTCAGGCTCCTGCACCGATTGTGCAGTTGTCATTGGGAATAGCATTGGCACGTTCTGAGCGAACTGGGTTTCAGCCGTTGCTATATTCATTGGTGTACCGAGTACGTTAAATGTAGCAAACACTTTATCAAGGTTCAGCAATTTGTTCATCGCCTTGATGTGGATTGGCACCTGATATTGGTGATCTTCCAAAACAACACGAATTTGCCTCCCATGCACACCGCCTTTTTCATTTGCCATGTCAAAACGGATCTGTGCCGCTTGACTTGCTGCAACACCCCAAAGCGCCGCCGGACCACTCAGCGCGGTTGACGTTCCAAAAACGACCTCGTCGTCAGTTACTCCTTGAGCCACAACTCCAGCACTCAAAAAAAGACAGACAAATCCTGCCACAACTTTATTTAATTTTTTCATAGTTTTTTCCTGTATTTATATTATTAATTTCTCCTTTTCTTTTATCTCTACAACTATCACTATACCTGCTTATCTTTCGTTAAACAAATATAGAGAATACTTTACTCAACTTAAGAGTACATCTGATCGATCAAATCAGCATACTTTTCATTCACAATGTTACGTTTTAATTTCATGCTCGCTGTTAATTCTTCGTCTTCAACCGTTAGTTGTTTGTCAATCAGTCTGAATTTCTTGAGAGTTTCAACTCTTGCCAAAGACAAATTGATCTGTTCAATTTCACTTTTAATGAGCGTCTGTACCTCTGTCGTTGCACATAGACTTTTATAATCAGAGAATGGTACATTGTTTTCTTGAGCGAACTGACTCACTGTTTCATTGTCAATCATCACCAAACAGGTGAGGTATTTACGTCTATCACCGATTACCACAGCATCGGTTATATAAGGCGAGAATTTCAGCTGATTTTCAATCTCCGAAGGACTGATATTCTTACCACCGGAAGTGATAATAATGTCTTTCTTTCTATCCACAATCTTGATAAATCCATCGGCATCAATCTTAGCGATGTCGCCGGTGTGTAACCAGCCATCAACAATTGTCTCTGTGGTTTTAAGCGTTTGCTTGTAATACCCTTTGAAAACCAAGGGGCCCTTAATCAGCAACTCTCCGTCTTCGGCAGTTTTCATTTCTACACCTTGTGGTGGCTTACCGACGGTACTCTGGCGAACCTGACCTCGATGGTTGCCACATGCAAATGCCACGTTTTCAGTTTGACCAAACGCCTCGTAAAGAGGCACACCCAAAGCGCGAAACCATCCTATCAAGTCTGGCGAGATAGGCGCTGCGCCCGTCAGACCAATGCGGACACGATCTAGGCCCAAGAGCACTTTGATGTTGTTAAGAACAAGAAAATCTGCGATTCTATACAAGATGTAATCATATACTGGAACAACTAAACCCTTGTCTTCATAATTAGCAACTCTGGTGCCAATGGATATAGCTGTTTTCAGAGATTTTCTACCAAACCATGTTGCATCTTTCATGCGCAACGTGATGGATGAATACATTTTTTCCCAGATTCTAGGCACCCCAAGAAAGTAGGTTGGAGAAACTTCGGTAATATTTTCGAATGCAGTATCCTGGCCTTCGATAAAGTTGACCGCTGAACAGCGTGCCAAAGGCAAAAACACCGATAAAAGTCGCTCAGTAATATGACAAAGCGGCAGGTAAACAACAGAATTATCTTCTGCCGTGATTGGGTAAAACTCATGAAAAGCTTGCGCTATGAAAATAAGATTTCTATTGCTAATCATGGCACCTTTTGGAGCGCCGGTCGTACCAGAGGTATAAACTAAAATTGCTGTGTCGTTGGGTTCTGCTCTGTCAATTCGCTTATTCCATTCTGACTCGAGATTATCATATGCCTCATCGCCCAGTCGGTAAAATTGCTCCAGCATGACTACTTTGGGATGCTCCAAATCGGCAAGCCCGGTGGAATCCAGTACCACCACTGTATGGATATCTGGCAGCTGTTCTTCCACCGCAAGATACTTGTCAAGCTGTTCTTCGTTCTCGACCATCAGTAGCGTTGTATCACTATCTTTACAAATATGAAGGACTTGGGGGGGCGAATCTGTCGCATAGATACCACAAGAAACACAACCAATACATTGAGCAGCAAGGTCGAAAAACAGCCACTCTTTACATGGGTCAGCAAGAATAGAGACGGTTTGGCCAGACTCCATTCCTAACATCATCATAGCCTTGCCCAAGCGAGCACTGTTGAAATAATACTGATTCCAGGAAAACGCCCTCCAGATACCTAAATGCTTCTCACGCATGGCGACCTTATTCTTCAGTGTTTGTGCTCTAAAGCGGAACAATGCTGGAATCGTGGTTTGATTGTCAAGACTGATGATTTCTTCAGTTTTCATTCTCTATCTCCAGGTTTTGCGCATTTTCCAGCGCCGCTTTTCCCGACCAATTGCTTGTTTTTTTCCTAAATAGAACTCCTGAATATCAGAGTTTCTCAACAGAGTGTCACGATCTCCATCAAAAACTATCCGCCCCACTTCGATTACATATCCAGCGTTCGACACCTTCAAAGCCATGTGTGCATTTTGCTCTACCAGAAGCATGGTGACGCCTTGTTCGGTGTTGAGGCGATAGATAATATCAAAAATTTCACTAACCAATAATGGTGATAGACCCAGAGATGGCTCGTCCAGAAGCAGGATTAGCGGTCGCATCATTAACGCCCTTCCCATGGCCAGCATTTGCTGCTGCCCTCCAGACAGAAGAGCAGCCTGTATATTAATCTTGTCCTTAAGGTCTGGAAAATAATGGAAAACCATCTCTAAATCGGCATCAATATCACTTTTTTCTTTGCGACTAAAGGCACCCATTTCCAAGTTTTCCTTGACAGTTAGAAACGGAAATACCTCCCTGCCTTCAGGCACATGACCCATACCTTGCGTGGCAGTCTTGTCCGGTTGCCAGGAGGTAATGTCTTGGCCGCAAAAAACCACCGTACCTTTTTGTGGCTCCAACGCGCCACAAATGGTTTTCAGAATTGTGGTTTTTCCGGCACCATTTCCTCCCAAAATACTAACGATTTGCCCCTTGTGAACATCGAGGCTTATTCCTCTAATAGCCATTACTGGGCCATAGAACGTTTCTATGTTTCGCACTTTCAACAATGGGGAATCGCTCATTGCATATCTCCTAGATAGGCCGAAACAACATCAGGATGGCTCTGTACAAAGCTGTGAGATCCTTCGGTAACAACTTTGCCATTGACAATTGCAAGCACCCTGTCAGAGACCTCTTTAACTAGAGACATATCATGTTCAATCAAGATTACGGTCATGTTTAAGTCTCGCCTGATATCCTCAATCCAATACCCCATTTCTTCTGTTTCTTCGGGGTTGAGACCTGATGAGGGCTCGTCTAGCAATAATAACTTAGGCTCAACACAAAGCGCTCTTGCCAGCTCAACCTTTTTTCGAACGCCATAAGGTAAGCCAGAGATTACTTGGTTTCGGTAGTGGGCTAACTCCAGAAAATCGATTACTTCCTCAACTTTTGCTCGATGTTCGAGTTCCGCCTCCACAACGCTACCTGTGAATAATACTTGACGCCACCAGCTTTGAGTGTTGTGCACATGTCTACCTACCAAGAGGTTTTGCAAAACAGAAGCATGCTCAAACAACTCTAAATTTTGAAAAGTTCTGGCGATACCTAAGCGTGCGATATCTTTAGCATCAAGTCCTAATAGGTCGTTACCGGCAAAGTTCAGCTTTCCTGATAGGGGCTCGTAAAAACGGCTCAATAAATTGAAGATGGTAGATTTTCCAGCACCATTCGGTCCAATGAGTGCATACACCGAACCCTCTTCGACAGCAAAACTTACTTTATCGACCGCTTTAACGCCACCAAAGGAAATAGAGAGGTTCTCAATTTCTAGCAAACTCATCTTAATCGCTCCGTCTTCAGGTAGGCCCTCTGGCGTTTAAAGCTCTTACGCCTATAAATGGGGAAGAATTCCATATAGCTACGAATCTTGATCCAACGGCCATAGATGCCGTTCGGCTCGAATGCGATTACGCTAATTAGTATGACTCCAAAAATGAATGGTTCTATTCCTGGTAGGCCGCCAATAGAAGATGGCAGGACGTCTTTTGAGATTGATATGCCAGTTTCAAGCACGCCTATCAATACAGCTCCAAAAAACACACCGTGTACGGTACCAAGACCTCCTAATACAATCATCAATAGCAGCTGAATGGACAATAAAATTCCGAATATTTGTGGTGTCAAAAACAACATATAGTGCGCCAAGAAGGCGCCCGCCAGACCCGTTATGGCGGCAGACACGGTAAAGGCAAAAATTTTAATTTTCATTGGGTTCACACCCAACGCCTTGGACGAGATTTCAGAATCTCTTACCGCAATCATTGCACGTCCCAGCGGAGAGCGCAATATATTCAATACTAAGAGAGTGGCAGCGACCAAGATACTCAAGACAAACAGGTAGAGCTCCCACGACTGCCGTATTTTATAGCCAAACAACATTGGAACGTCAACCATCATGCCGCGATTACCGCCTGTGATGCTGGTGAGATGGCCAGCAAAATCCTCTACAATAATTGCAAAGGCAAGTGTTGCAATTGCTAGATAGATGCCCGACATCCGCGCTGCAGGAATCGCTACCAGTAGACCTCCTATCATACTAAGTAAGGCAGCCATTGGTAGCGCTACAAAGGAAGAAAACCCCTGAGCTAGAAACCAAGCATTTGTGTAAGCTCCGATTGCCAGAAATGCTGCATGGCCAAGACTAGCCTGACCTGTAAAACCAGTTAGAACCATTAAACCCAAACCTGCCATGGCATAGATCAGCACACGTGTTGCCTCGCCAACATAATAGCCATCAAGCATCAATGGTGTAGCGAACAGAATGAGGACCAGTAAACCATACCAAAAGCGGTGTCCACCATGTTTTGCTAGATTCAAGTCTTGCTTATAATTAGTTTTGAATAGAATTCTCATATCAAAGCTTCTTTCTATGAATTTGAGCAAACAATCCTTGCGGTCTTAAGGCTAGCACAATCAGCATTACAATGTAGACCATACTACCTTTGACTCCAGGAACATATGCAGCAGCAAAAGGTTCTATAATGCCAACAATAAGCCCACCAAGAATAGCACCAGGCATAGAGCCGAAACCACCAATTACGGCAGCAGCAAAAGCCTTAATACCCAATAAACCGTTCATTGGTTCGATCAGTGTGATTGGTGCTAATAAAATGCCAGCTAAAGCAGAAATTGCAGCTGCAACAGCCCAAACAGCAGAGATAACAACTCTCACAGGAATGCCAGAGTAATATGCAGCTAGTTGGTTTTGAGACACAGCTTTCATGGCGATGCCCCATTTAGAGTAACGGAAATATGCCCATAGAATAACTATCAATAATGCTGTTATAGCAATAATTGCTAATCGTTCATTGCCTATAACAATTCCGTAAAAGCTGCTAAAACCTGAAATGGGGCTATCAATAGTCAGTGGTACTTGACCCCAAATCATTCCCGCAGCCGCACGAAAGACAATACCCAGCCCAAGGGTAAGTATGACAACGGCGAATTGAGGTTGACCAATCACTCGCCGTACTATCAGAATGTCAACAAGAGCTCCAAACAATGCCATGATAATCAGCGTGGAGAGAACACCGAGCCAAAAAGGCATGCCCAAATCCATTATTAACGTCCAAGCGACAAACGAGCCCAACATCATCATATCGCCCTGAGCAAAATTAACCATCTCGGTAGCCTTGTAAATCATCACAAAGCCTAATGCCATCAAGCCATATATGCAACCTTGACTGATGCCAACTATAAGTAATTGTAAAAACTCATGCATTGACTTTATTCATAGCCATTAACTTAGTTATTATTAATCCAACAATCTCACTCACTTGCTTTGGAGATGATGGACTTATTTTCAATGCTTATCTCGACTTGCTGTTTTCTGCTTCACATAATTCATTTGTTCACTCTTCGAGAATTCCTTATAAGCAATTATTCAACTTTCGAAGGGTAGAGCAACGAGTTAAGAGTTGGATTTAAGCTTCCTTCTTAAAACTTTACCGACATTAGTTTTTGGAATCTCTTTGATAAACTCGATATGCTTAGGGACCTTATAAGCTGTCAATTTCTCACGGCAAAAACTAATTATTTCTTCTTCACTAGCAGTTTGGCCTTCATGAAGAACAATGAAAACTTTAACAAGCTCTTGTGATTCCTCTCCCTCAATTCCAACACAGCCACACTCAAGAACTGCTGGGTGTTCATTAACTATCGCCTCTACCTCATTTGGAAAAACATTGAACCCTGAAACAATAATCATATCTTTCTTTCGATCAACAATGAAAATGTTTCCAGTTTCATCAATTCGGGCAATATCTCCAGTCATAAACCAATTATTCACATCAAGACCTGAGTTTTCAGAGTTCCAATATCCGCTCATAACTTGGGGCCCTCTAATACACAGCTCTCCAACAGCATTAGTTTCTGTAAGTGCAATACCATTTTCATCCCTAATCTCAATTTCTGTGAAGGCTGCAGGAAAACCCACAGATCCTGTAAATTCAGTCTGCTTGTAGTCATTAACACTAACCAATGGTGACGTCTCAGTTAGTCCATAGGCCTGCCAGATTACAGATTTTGTGACCTCAGCCCATCTCTTTGCGGTTGTATCTAATGCCGCCATACCGCCACTCAACGACATAAGCAAATTACTAAAATCTAACTCCTTAAAGCCATCATAATTTAATAGTGCCTCATAAAGAGTATTCACACCTGAAATCATATGAAATTTATGTTTTTTCATTATTGAGACAAAAGTTTTTAGATCTCTTGGATTAGTAATCAGGACACTTCTTCCACCAATATGGAACAACATGAAGTTATGGACAGTTAATGCAAAAATATGATACAAAGGTAGTGGACAAATAGCGATTCTTTGCTCGTTTCTTGAGTCATCATACATTTTAGGATCAATGGTAAAAAAGGCTTGGATGATATTAGCAAGAATATTTCTATGAGTTAAAATAGCGCCTTTAGAAACACCAGTAGTTCCTCCAGTATATTGAAGGAAAGCTGTGCTCTCAATTGGAATATCAATAGCGTCTGGCTTAAAGCCTGCATTCTCATTTAAAACCTCAAGGAACATTCTTGAGCCATCAACGTGGTATTTAGGCACTAATTTTTTTACTTTTCTAGCAACCAGATTAATGATCTTTCCCTTGAAGCCGAGAAGATCTCCAACAGTAGTTATCAGGACTTTTTCTACACTCGCCAGATCTGATTTAGCAGGGACATTAGCAACACCTTCCCAAACCAACAATAATTTAGCTTCACTATCTCTAAGGACATGTTCAAGCTCTCTTTGAGTGTAGAGAGGGTTAATATTAACTACAACAATGCCTGCTTTCAATGCACCATAGACTATGACAGGGTAAGCCAGCATGTTAGGCATCATGACAGCAACTCTATCACCAATCTGGAAGTTACTACTCAGCCATGAGGCAAAAGAGTCAACCTGTGTAGATAGATCATTGTAGGACATTTCAACTCCAAAACTTTCAAATGCTATCTTTTCTTGGTGCTCACTGCAACAGTTATCAAAGAACTCTACTAAGTTTGCATGCTCCTTAAAAAATTCTGTTTCCTCAAGTTTGTTTGGTATGTTGACTGCCATTAGATTACCTCACTATTGTTAACTTTTTTTCACTTTCCCTATTAATATTTCCTTGTATTGATTATAGACCTCTCCGTCTCTCTTGAAAGCAAAACAAGAATCTACAAATTTCTTTTCTATCGACTTTGCCTCCTCGAGAGTAATGGATTCTGCCTCACCCCCAGTCTTCTCTTTCCAGAGTGTTTGATAAGCAATTGTTCCTGCATAGGCCAAAAGGTCGGTAATATGCCTGCAGCCCTTTTCGCCACCTAGAGCTTTGATAACCTTTCTATTAAAACCCGCAACAACATGCTCACCTTTTAGTTTTTGGCAATTTTTAACCGCTTGTGGGCAAATATTGTAAGGGGATGCATTGATAACTGCTTCTATATCAATAATTTTTCTTTTATCATCTAAAGTCAATCTGAGCGCCATGTCGTGAAGAGGCTCACCGGCACTGATGTATCCTCGATGCATATTATTAAATGAATAGGTTTTACTGTCAACAAGAAAAACTTCGATATCCCACAACCCATCTTCTCTTCTAAAACCTTTTCCATCAATCGTTCTATTGTGCTTTAAATCTCTCCTGGCTGGCTTAGATAACATAGTTTGACCCTTACGAAATTCGATTTTTTGATTCAATATATTGCTGCTCTAATTCTAACACCAAATCTTCAACACTTGGTATATTGGAGATAGAGCCGACGCCTTGCCCGGCAGAAAAAATATCCTTCCATCTCTTGGCAGTGGCCTTACTAACATCAAAATCTACCTTAAGTTTTTGCTTTATGAGCGGCATTATCATTTTCTTAAAATCAGAAATAGTTGACTGAATTCCTCCAGCATTTGGATTTATGCCTGCATTATTAAGGGACTCCTCAAGCCAGTTTCCATTTACCCCTGTAATCTTGTTAGACTTAATAATATCGCTTGCTGATGCATTTAAAATCATCTGCTTGTAATCTTCAGTCGCATCACTCTCTTGAGTGGCAATAAATCGAGTACCCATATAAGCCATATCTGCACCCAAAGCTTTTATTGCTAGAACTGAATCACCAGAGCTTATGCTTCCGCCCACTATAATTGTTCCATCAAATATCTCTCTAACTTCAGAGACAAAAGCGAACGGAGACAAGTCTCCTGTATGGCCACCAGCACCATTGCAAACCAGTATAAGTCCATCTACTCCAGCACTGATTGCTTTTTTTGAGTGATACAAATTAATAACATCTGAATAAACCAGGCCGCCATATTCATGCACCTTTCTAACGACTTCTTTAGGGTTTCCAAGAGAGGTAATAACGATGGGGGGTTTGTGCTTAAGAATTAAGTCAATGTCATCATTGCTCCTAGCATACATTTTACTAACGATGATATTGACAGCCCATGGTTGCGCGCCTTCACCTGAGCCTAAAGCCTGAGTTATTTCAGTGAATGTTTCATCTAAAGCTTCAAGGGTTCGACAGTTGGCGGTAGGAAAAGAGCCGACAATGCCTGCCTTTGATGATGCGATTACAAGCCTTGCATTAGACACAATAAACATCGGCGACTGAATGATTGGCAATCTAAGGCGATCAATGTAGTTTTGATTTGTCATAAACTATTTAGCATCGTTTAATGACTCCAGCAGCGCCCATTCCGGTTCCAATACACATGGTTACCATTCCATAATCAATCTTTTCTCTTTGCATAGACGAGATCAGCGTTGCCACTCTGATTGCGCCAGTCGCCCCAAGAGGGTGTCCAAGTGCTATAGCACCACCAAGTGGGTTTACCTTTTCAGGGTCAAGTTTTAATTCTTTAATAACAGCAAGTGATTGCGCAGCAAAAGCCTCATTGAGCTCTATCCAGCCAATATCATCAAGACTAAGATTTAAAGAATTAAGCACCTTAGGCACTGCCTTGACTGGACCAATACCCATAATTTCTGCCGGGACACCAGCTACTGAAAAGCCCATAAACTCGGCCTTAGGGGTTAGATTGTATTTCTCGACAGCTTCTTCACTGGCAACAAGGACAGCTGCAGCTGCATCGGACATTTGCGAGCTGTTGCCTGCTGTAACCGAACCACCTTGAGCAAACACCGTTCTAAGTTTAGCTAGAACTTCTATGCTTGTGTCTTCTCTGGGCCCTTCATCTTGAGAAACAAGATTGGTGTTTTTTATATATTCATTAGATTTAACTGAATAACTGTCATCGACTGTTGCTATTGGAACAATCTCATTTTCAAATAAACCGTTATTATTCGCCTGAATAGCCTTTTGGTGACTTTCATAGGCAAACTGATCTTGCGCCTCTCTAGAAATATTATATTTCTGAGCTACTTTCTCAGCTGTTAGTCCCATGCCATATGCAATAGAAATATTTTCGTCTGACAAAATTTTAGGGTTCATAGACGGCTTGAAGCCGGTCATCGGAACACTACTCATACTCTCAACGCCAGCTGCAATGACCAGGTCAGATGAGCCAGACTTAATTAAATCGGCTGCATTAGAAACAGACTGAAGCCCTGAAGAGCAAAATCTATTGAGCGTGTATGCTGGAGTTGAATCTGGCAATCCTGCAAGCAAAGTTGCTATTCGAGCAATATTTAATCCTTGAGGCCCTTCTGGCATTGCACAGCCAACAATAATATCGTCAATACTATTGTTTATTCTTTCACTAGAATCTGATACCTTGAGCACACTCTGTATAGCATGAACCAATAAGTCATCAGCTCTTGTCTTTGACAGCAATCCTCTGGCTTTGCCTACTGGAGTTCTTTTTGCATCAATAATATAAGCCTTTCTCATCATGTTCTCCAGTTAATTGCGAAGGGGTTTACTTTTTCTCAGCATAAACTCAATTCTATCCTGAGTTTTTTGAGTGCCCAATAGTTCAACAAAGTATTTTCTCTCTAGGTCAAGGATCATTTTTGAATTCACTACTGTATTCTCATCAACCAGTGAACCTGTCATCACTTTGGCTAATGATGAGATGCAATATTTGTCATGCTCAGACATAAAATGCCCCTCAAAAAGATTCGCAACTTGCGCCATAATGTTTGCATATCCAGCCTTACCCACTACTTTAAATGTGTCATCCAGTGGGGACCTGAAACCTGACTCAAGCATAGCTAAAGCTTGCCTTTTTGCAACATAAAGCAATTCATTTGGATTAGCAATAATGACATCATCTCTCTTTAGATACCCCATCTCTCTTGCTTCCAGTGCGCTTGCTGAGACTTTTGCCATTGCAATTTGCTCAAAATGCTTAGACAACAAAGGAAAAATATCATCCGATTCTTTATTTAAATAAGCCCTAAGAGCCATCTCCTTGCTGCCACAACCAGCTGGAATTCCTCCAATACCGACCTCCACAAGACCGATGTAGGAGTTCATTGAAGCAACAACTTTATTACAATGGAGTAAAAGTTCACAGCCGCCCCCAAGTGCCAATCCATCAACCGCAGCTATTGTTAATATTTTGCCGTGCTTAAGACGCATCAACAAATCTTGCAGCATACGAACTATCTTTTTAATAGAGTAGAGCTTTCCAAGCTTTGGTAGCTCGGGATGCATCACCTCAAAAGCCTTCTTCTTTGCTTTGGAAGCTACACCAGGATCTTTCTCAAGAAGCCCCAACTTAATTGCTGAAATAACTTCATAAAGGTTCGCGCCAGCACAAAAATGCTCCTGCTCCTGTCTAAAGACAAGGGCATGAAAGCCATTGCTTTCCAAATAGTCAAGGCATTCAGGTAGTTCAGTTAAAACGCTAGAACTTAGAACGTTCATTTTTGTCTTAAATGAAACGCTAGCAACACCATCACCTATGTCTATTAATTTAGTAGACTCGCCATCCCTTAAGACATCTAATTGGTTTTGCCTCTCTCCACTTAAAGGAGCTTTATTTAATTGCCTGTCATAGACTGGATGATTAGATCTTGGAATAAATTGGTTCTTGTTTGGATCAAAAGCCCCTTCATCAGAATACACAAAAGCTTGATCCATGACCCATCCAGGCAAAGCTTGATTTGAAAGGGTTTTTCCACCCTTTATGTCTTGATTCAGTAACTCTCTTACCTTTGACCAGCCAGTCATTTGGACTTGTTCAAAGATTCCTTTTTGCCAAGCAAAACCAGACTTCAAGGCTAAATCGACACATCTCGCAGTTTCAGCAACATGTTCTAGATGGAAAGCTGTATAGTGAAATACATCGCGGTGCACTGACCACAAAAATTGGGCCTGAGAATCCTCGCATTTAGAGAGTTCGAGGAGTGCATTTTCTATACCTTTACTATCTTTTATAATTTTTTTAACTTTGGAGCTAATCGTTTTGTCAGAGAGCCTGTATTCTTCCTCTTTTGGGTCAAAGACATGGATATCTTTTCCAATTTTTTCGTAGATACCCTTTCTTGTTTTGCTACCTAACGAACCCTTTTCAATCAAAGCATTAATCCAATCCGGAAGTTGAAATAGCTCAATCCATGGATCATCTTTCGCATTCTCATAAATATTTTTAACAACATTCGCCATCACATCAAGGCCAACAACATCCAGAGTTCTAAACGTAGCACTTGCAGGCCTTCCGATTCTTTTTCCAGTCAAAGCATCGACCGTGTCAGCAGGAAGGTTAAAGTTTTCGGCATGCTTCAAAACGGCCATAAAGGAGAAAACACCAATCCTGTTTGCAACGAAAGCCGGACTATCTTTTGCATAAACAACCTCTTTGCCAAGGGCTGAAGTAATAAAACCCTCAGCCTTCATTAAAAGACTCTCATCACTGTATGAAGTTCTAATGAGTTCAACCAGTGGCAGATATCTTGGTGGATTAAAGAAGTGTACACCAAAAATTCGACTCCTTAAATTGTCTGGCGATGACTCAGCTATTTTTTGAATCGACAGTCCAGATGTGTTCGTAACCAAAATAGCATTGTCGTTGATATGGGGTGATATTTGCTTGAAAAGCATTTTTTTGATATCTAGATTTTCTACGATGGACTCTATGATGAAGTCACAGCTTGATAAGGCGGTTAAATCATTGTAGGTTGATGTCTTTATTAATCCAGGCACTGAAGGACTTGCAAAAGGAGTAGGCTTTAATTTCTTCATCATTGCTATAGACTTTGATAGCGCTTCTTCACTTGTATCAAACATCAAAGTTTCAAAACCTAAATTGGCAAAGTGAGCAGCAATTTGTCCGCCCATTGTTCCTGAGCCTAATACAGCAATCTTAGTAAAGGCCTTATCAAAATATTGTTTCATAGTTATCCCAAATCTTTATTTATCAAAACTCTCGTAATCGTCAACCTTTAGCGCTTCGAGAACTAGATCGTTCAATCTTAACCAATTGTCTTTATCTTCCGTCGTTAAAGTTTTATTATCAACGAGACCCTGAAGCCAAAATTCCAATGTAATACTTGGTTGGTAACTGTAGCCTGCTTTTTTTACTTTATCTCTTAAAACTTTTAACTCTTTACCAGCCTCAAAACCTTGAAAAAGAATGTTGAAAGGGTGGTCAGGCTTCTCTTTAAGGTTAGTGCAAATACAGGTTGAAAGGTTGCTTTCTATCCACTCTGTATCAAGAACAGATTTTGAAGTATTGATAATCAGCTTGTCGTCAATTTTGGAGGTCGAAACTGAAAATGGAAAAAACAAAAGTCTCAATAACCATTTAGCTACTCTGTTGATTGGCATGCTTTCAATATTATTAAGCATTGACGTATCTGCCTCTTCAATTAGCCTAAGGATTGAAAGTTTCAAAATATTCTTTGCGTTATCGTCATTCAGAAACTTCTCTTCATAGAGTTTTAAACAAGAACTAATTTCGTACATCGCTGAAATCGAATCTGCAAACCTACCAGAGACCATTTCTTTCCTCTTAAGCGAGCCTCCTAGCAACAGAGAAGCAATGTCAGTTAAACAGGCAAACTTTGCAGATAATACAGAGAGATTTCTGTAATAGATTTTGGTAGTCTTATCACCATAAGGTTTAGCGAGGCGTCCACGAGTCCAAGCAAATAGGATTGCTCTGGCAATATTATTTATGAAACTACCAACATGAGTAACAAGCGCCTTGTCAAACTTCTTGATAGAGTCTTTGCTTTCATCATGAAGCGCTCTCAACTCATCGAGCATGGTTTTATGGCATCTAATTAAACCCTGACCAAAAATCATCAAGCTTCTTGTTAATATGTTCGCTCCCTCCACAGTAATTGCAACTGGTGCGCCTGAGTAGACCTTAGAGACATAGTTCCTCTTCCCTTCAATGACCGCTCTACCACCATGAACGTCCATCGCATCAATTGAAGAGCTTTGAAGGAGCTGTGTGTTTCTGTACTTCACAATCGCGGAAATAATGGAAGGCCTGTGCCCTGCATCAAGAGCCCATGTCGATAGGTTTATGTTTGCTGTAGCCCTAAATGCATTGGTAGCAAGATTTGAAAGTTTCTCCTGAATACCCTCCATTTTTGCAATGGGTATTCCAAACTGCTCACGCGTTTGTGAGTAAGTGCTTGTTGTTAAAAGCATTGCTTGCGTGGCAGATGCCCCTGTTACTGGAAGCGAAATCCCTCTTCCTACGCTGAGACACTCCATGAGCATTCTCCAGCCATGCCCAATCATCTTGTCTCCACCAATGACCCAGTCCATTGGGATAAAGACATCCTTCCCAAAGATGGGGCCATTTTGAAATGGTTCTCCTATTGGTTTATGACGGGTTCCTATACTCAGACCTTCAGTATTTCGAGGTATCAATGCGCAGGTAATTCCTAAGTCATTTTTATTATGAAGGGGGTGGTCATCTGGAAGTAAATTATCAGGGTCGTAAGCCTTAAAAGCCAACCCAATAACTGTAGCAATAGGAGCAAGAGTGATGTAACGTTTTTCCCAATTCAATCTTAAACCTAATACTTTTTTTCCTTCAAAATTGTCATAGCAAACGATTCCATTGTCAATTAAAGAGCCTGCATCTGAGCCTGCCACTGTTGACGTTAATCCAAAGCATGGAATTTCTTTGCCTTTTGCAAGGCGAGGCAGGTAGTGTTGTTTTTGTTCATCGGTACCATACTTTAAAAGCAGCTCTCCGGGTCCAAGAGAATTCGGAACCATTACTGATATCCCTAAAAATTGTGATGCAGAAGAGAGTCTTCCAACAATAATTGCATGTGCAAAATGAGAGAAACCTTTACCGTTGTATTCTTTTGGAATAATTAGACCTAAAAATCCTTTTTCAAAGATATACTTCCAAACCTCTTTAGGTAGATCATGAGTCGACTGAATTTCATGAGAATCAACCATTGCGCAGAGCGTTTCTACCTCGTTGTCAACAAAGCTTTGCTCCTCATCGGTCAACTCTGTTGCTTCCAGTTCAGTTAATTCTTTCCAATTGGGGTCGCCTTGAAAGAGCTCTGCATCCCACCAGACACTGCCCGCCTCAAGAGCGATACTTTCTGTGACTCCGATCGGAGGTAGGGATTTTCTCATTGCCTTAAATAGTGGTTTAGTGAATACGAGCTGTCTAATAGATGGCACCATTAAAGTTCCTATAGCAAAAAGAATGAGAAGTAGAAATTGAGCACCAAAGTGATTAGCGATAACAGCGCCTGGATAGGTTAAGCCAACTGCCAATAGCCACAACTGCCACATCTTAATATTTGTCTTCACAAGAACTAATAGAATTAGTACTGCGGATAAAAGAAAAGAGAGTAATGAATATTCAAATATTGCTTCAAGCATAAAACTTCCTTGTCATTGTTGAACTGACTAAGCCACCCAATAGTCAGTGAGGTTATTAGTATAGATACAAATATTAGATTTAAGTTAACATATTATTATAAAATATTAACACTTTATTGTATTTTGAAGCTTGATGCTACATCTTAAATTATGAATACCTATAGTGGCGTTTGGAGGTGTATCCAAAGACTCCATCAAATTCACCCTTTTGAGGTGGAAGCGATATTTCAACGAGTTGGGATAAGAAAGAAATTATTGGGCAATCAAAATGTATCTATACCTGTCCAAATGCTTCTCGAGTTCGTGATGGATGCTGAGTCAGTTTTCAAGGATGAGTTAGTTTCAATCAATTTTGGGCGGATGGCTCAAGTAAGGCCGAACTATGGAGAGGCGTTTGGTTTGGCGTTCGTGTACTCGAAAAATCTTGAAGAAGGTTTAAATATACTTCAATCTTATATTGGTACTGAACTAGAGGGCATTCACTTTCTAATTACTGAAGAAGACAACCTAATAAAAGTTCAATCGGTTGCTAATCCAATAATAAAATACCCATCCATTTATGAAAACCTAGGGCTATCTATAGTCGCATCCTTTATACGATCAAAACGGTTTCAAATCAAACAAATCAATACGAAAACAATTACTCAGGCTCAAAGCATAAACGAAAAATCTGTTTTTAACTGCCCTATTTATTGCTCTTGTAAAGAAACATCTCTCTTAATTAGCAGAAAAAACTATTTAAAAAAGAATATTCTCTCTAACCCTAATCTTGTAAATTATCTGAGCACTATTCTGAAACATAAGACTGATAGGGTTGTTTCAAATATAAGTCTCAGAGAAAGGATTGGGAGACTCATGAATAACTATGAAAATCATTACAACTTAATTAATATTGAAGAAATTTCAAATCATCTCGGATTAAGCACAAATTCACTCCGTAATCAATTGCTAAAAGAGAATACAACTTTTCGTGAGGTTTTTAATAACTTCAAATTAAAAAAATCAAAACATATGATTAAAGATGGATTTTCTGTTAAGGTTATCTCATACCATTTAGGTTATTCAGAGCCTTCATCTTTCGTGAGATGGTTTACAGGTCAAACTCAACTCACTCCAACTGCATTTAAAATCAATACGCGTTAGAGCGCAAGCAGATTTGCGTTACCTCCTGAAGCGGTTGTGTCCTCAGTAATCACCTGCTCCTTAAGCAGCTCCCAGGTCTCATAAATTGAGCTTACTATTGGAATTAGCTCATTTCGAGACGATAAAATTATTTCTTGTATTGAACTTGAATTACCAAAATATAACACAGCATTGTATGCGTTACTGGCAAATAAACTCAAGCTTGGTGAATCATTGAGTCTGAAGATGTTTTCTTTTTTAAAGCCTAATGCAACCAAGGAGTGATACTCTTTTCTAGAAATTTGGCTAATGACACTGTTACCTAAAAATAGTGACAAGACTGTTTGCTTTAACAATTCATCTGGTTCAGGGCCTAGACACATCACTGTCCCTTTAGGTTTGTAACGTAACTGATTTGATTCACCGGTAGGACCTGATAGTGAAATGTCATGGCTATATTTCAAAACTTCCAGATATAAAAATTCAAAGAATTCTTCTTCTATATTTGGTAGCTCACTCTTCATTTCTAATAGCAATTCATTGCTTAACTGAAGAGTTGGAGCAAAAAGCTTTTGAACATCAACGGGCTCATCACTGAATATTATTTTGTGGTTTGATATTTCGTTACAGAGGATATTTTGGCTGTAACCATGGAGAGAGTTTGGACCTCCAGCTTTAGGACCTGTTCCAGACAAACCTTCACCGCCAAATGGTTGTGAGCCAACCACAGCACCAATCTGATTTCGGTTGATATATATATTTCCAGCATTTACCATTGATGAAATATCTTGGACTTTTTGTTCGATTCTTGAGTGAATTCCAAAGGTAAGGCCAAACCCCTTTGAGTTTAGCTGGCCTATAGTCTTTTCAAGGTCATCATTCTTATAAGATAACACATGCAGAATTGGACCAAAAAACTCCTCATTAATCTCATCCATTGATTCAATCCTGATTAATGTTGGTGAAACAAAGTGACCACTTTTTGATTCAAAGTCCAGCTCTTCAATGACCTGATTTTTTTGTCTTGCTTTATCGATGTAGTTTTGCAGTTTAATTTGGGCAGCTGAATTGATGACTGGTCCGCACTCAACATCGAGATGTTTTGGATTTCCAAAACCTATCTCTCTCATAGCGCCCCTAATCATACTGATTGCTTCATCATAACAATCATCTTGAAGTAGAAGAATTCTCAGCGCTGAGCAGCGCTGACCAGCGCTCTTAAATGCGCCATCGATAACGTCTCTTGTAACTTGTTCACATAGCGCAGTGGAGTCTACCACCATAGCGTTCAAGCCTCCAGTTTCTGCAATGAGTCTTGCTTCTATGTTGCCGCAGTCAATCAAGCTTTGCTTGATTTGCTTCGCTACTTCGGTTGAGCCTGTGAAAGCAACGCCCGCAATTGTGTTGTTGCTCGAGAGATATGACCCAACCTTAGAACCCTTGCCTAAACATAGCTGAAATAATCCAACAGGGATGCCTGCTTCGATCAATAGTTCACTAGCCCTGTGAGCAATAAGTGAAGTACTCTCTGCAGGCTTTGCAATAACAGCGTTTCCTGCTGAGAGCGCTGCGGCTATTTGCCCCGTAAAAATTGCCAACGGGAAATTCCAGGGACTAATGCAAACAAAAACACCTCTGGCCTTCCTTTGACCAGGCATCACTTTTCTTGATAAATTTGCATAGAATCGAAGAAAATCAACAGCTTCTCGAACCTCATCTGTTGCATCTTGGTATGTTTTTCCAGCCTCTCGCATGGCTAGAGTCATCAACTCGTATTGATTTTCTTCATACAGGTCTGCGGCAAGTTCTAAACTCTTTAGTATTTTTTCTTTATCAATCTCATCAGCCTTGAAAGCATTTCTTGCAGATTCGAGTGATTTTTCTAATTGCGCTTGGTTTGCATAAAAAACATGTCCAACAATATCACTCTCATCAGCAGGGCTTCTGACCTCTTGTTCTAAGGAGCCTTCAACAATCACTCCATCGATGATTGATTTTGCTTTCCATTGATTGCCATGCCAAGTGCTTTGTTTTTCATAAAGTTTATCAACATTAATCTGTTCAGTAAGAATTACGCTGCTTGAATTTTGATGAGTGCTATTGAAGATATTTTTGGGCAGTTGAATCTTAGGGTGAGACTTTTCAGAGTCCTGTTCAACAATAGAAAAAACATCGCTTGCTAGGCTTTCGGGGCTGATATTTTCATCAAATAAATGGTTAATGAATGAACTGTTTGCACCGTTTTCAAGTAGGCGTCTCATTAAATAGGCTAACAACTCTTTGTGACTTCCAATTGGGGCGTATACCCTTGAGTCAACTCCGTACTTTTTTGAAATAGCATGATGCAAAGACTCACCCATTCCGTGAAGCCTCTGTACTTCATAGCCTTCACTGTTCCCTGCCATCTCACAGATACTGACTAGTGAGTGCGCATTATGGCTTGCAAATTGAGGGAAAATGTTATCCCTCATCGCTAACAGTTTTTGTGAGCAAACTAAGAATGAATAATCAGTATTTATTTTTTTGGTAAAGACAGGAAAATCAACATCTCCAAGAGTTTGAGAATTTTTAATTTCGCTATCCCAGTAGGCACCTTTAACAAGCCGTACCATTATTTTTACATTATTCTTTTGACAGTTATGGTTTAGCCAGTCAATCATAAACAATGCGCGCTTTTGGTATGCCTGAACTACAACGCCAAAACCGTCCCATGAACAATTTGCAATAGTCTTCATCACTTCAGCGATGATGTCTAGCGATATCTCTAGGCGATCCGCCTCCTCTGCGTCAATATTTATTCCTATGTTGTATCTTTGTGCAGTTTGAACTAACTCAAGGACTCTAGGAAGTAATTCTGACATTACTCTCTCTCGATGCAAAAAATCATACTTCGGATGAAGTGCTGAGAGTTTTACTGATATGCCATTAGCAGTAGTAACCGAATTTTTTTTGTTGCGTTTTCCTATTTCAATTAGTGCGCTTTTGTATGATCTAAAGTACTTATCAGCATCATTCATTGTCCAAGCTGCTTCACCAAGCATATCAAAGGAATAGAGTCCGTTTTTTACATTCCTACTCCTTAATGCACTCTCAATAGTCTCTGCAAATACAAACTGTTTAGCAAAAAACTGCATGACGTTGTGGGCACTAAAGCGTATACCTGGCCTAGATAGAATCTCAATAGCCTTTTTAATTCTGCTCTTTATTTCTTTATTGCTTCCATGGGCTATCATTTTGTCTGCAATATTTAATGCTATAGTAGCTATATTAACCATAGAGGAATTGCTGGACCCAATATGCTGAGACCACCCTTTCCTTGCAACTTTATCAATAAACAATTTATCCCTAGTCTTGTTGTCTGGAACCCTTAAGAAGGCCTCAACTAGGGTCATTAGTGAGAGACCCTCATCACTTGTCAGATTATACTCAGAGATGAATAATGACAACAAGTCGGGCTGACTAGAAGATCTCAATTGTTTAATTAGGTCAGACGTTTTTGTCTGAAAAATAGAGCGCTGATCTGAGTGAGTCTGTTCAAATAATTGTAGATGCTTCATTACATCAGACTCACTCATGACCCTTGCACCTCTGATGTTGTTACGTAGAGAGGAGTAGTCAACTTCAAAATTAAGATGTGAGTAGCTTTCCATACTTAGCTTACATACAGTAGATAAGTATATTTTATTTTATAAGTAGTAGTGAATATGACTGATAATTAAGATATTAATAGTTATTTATTATATTTTTTTATAATATAATTATATTTATAACTGAATTTTTATAAATAATAGGCATTATGACTAGTATTGATAGCTTCGATCACAAAATACTTGAGCTTTTACAGAGTGATGGGCGAATGACAATAACTGATTTATCTAACCATATTGGTTTGTCTAAAACTCCTTGCTTAAAAAGGGTAAAAAAGCTTGAGGCCGCAGGATATATCAAAGGATATCAGGCAATTATTAATCATGACTTAATCGAAAACAATCATATTGCGTTTGTACAAATAAAGCTCAATGACACCAAAACGAAAGCACTTAATGCATTCAATAAAGCCATTAAAAAAGTTCCAGAGGTAGAGCAGTGTCACATGATTGCTTCAAATTTTGATTATTTGTTGAAGGTAAGGACTGAGAATATGGACAGCTACAGAAAAGTGTTAGGAGAGAAAATTTCAGCTTTACCGCACGTGCAAAATAGTTCTACTTTTGTAGTTATGGAGGAAGTAATTACAAGCGCTTAATTAAGCTTAGTTTGCTAAGAAAGTTTAGACTTTATAAGCTGGGAGACTTGGCCCATGTCAGCTTTACCATCCAATTGACCTTTTAATATTCCCATTAGCTTACCCATATCCTTCATTGAGTCAGCCCCAGAATCAGAAATAGCTTCAACGACGGCAGCTTCAATTTCTTCTTCACTAAGCTGCTTAGGCATGTAATTATTAATAATTGACAACTCGGCTTCTTCAACCTCAACAAGGTCTGTTCTGCCTGCATCTGAGAATTGAGATATCGAGTCTTTGCGCTGCTTTACCATTTTTTGAATCACAGCCATAACCTGTTTGTCATCTAGATCAATGCGCTCATCTATCTCTTTTTGTTTGATTGCCCCAAGGATCATGCGAATAGCTTTAAGGGCAGATTTGTCTTGGGCTTTCAAAGCCAACTTCATATCATCTGTAATGAGTTGTTTTAGCTTAGACATTTTGTATTGTTTGCTTTAGTTGTAAAAGCAGGGTTTAGTACATACGTTTACGATGTATTCTATTTTTTGACATTTCCTTGTGAGTTCTTTTCACAGCAGCAGCTTTTTTACGCTTATTAACCCATGTAGGCTTTTCAAAAAATTCTTTTTTTCTAACATCAGTTATAACCCCCGCTCTGTCGCATAGACGTCTGAAACGACGAAGTGCGATGTCAAATGGCTCATTCTCTCTTACTTTAATTGCTGGCATATATTAGTTCCTTTAAGATTCCTTTTTTGCAGCTTTAGCTTCTTTCTTTGGTGCCGTAGCTTTAGCTTCTTTCTTTGGTGCTTCTACAACTACTTCTTCTTGACCTTCAAAGTCAACCAACTGAACTAAAGCCATTGGCGCTTTGTCACCAGTGCGGAAGCCCGCCTTCAAAATACGAACATAGCCTCCAGGACGATCCTTGTAGAAAGGGCCAACTTGTGTAAACAATTTAGCAACCATTGCATCATCTCTCAATTTTGAAAAGATATGACGACGGTTTGCAACGCTATCAGCCTTCGCTCTTGTGATTAGAGGCTCTATTACGCGTCTAAGTTCCTTAGCTTTAGGCAAAGTAGTTTTAATTGTTTCGTGCAAAATCAAAGAATTAGCCATATTCTTGAACATAGCTTTTCTGTGTGATGCATTCCTATTAAGTTGTCTTCCTGACTTTCTATGTCTCATCGTATGTCCTTATTCACTCATTAAGTCAACTGGCGGCCAGTTTTCAATTTCAGTACCTAGCTCTAAGTTCTTCTCAGTTAAAACTTCTTTAATCTCATTGAGCGACTTACGTCCTAAATTAGGTGTTCTCAATAAGTCTTGTTCTGATTTTTGTATTAAATCACCAATGTAATAAATTTGCTCTGCTTTAAGACAATTTGCTGAACGAACAGTGAGCTCAAGCTCATCAACTGCAGAAAGGTACATTGGTGGAAAATCATCTGATGTTGGTTGTGGCTCTTCTTCAATAACTGGCTCTAGCTCAACAAATGATGACAACTGATCTTGAAGAATAGTTGCAGCTCTCTTAACTGCCTCTTCAGCATCTACCGAACCGTTAGTCTCAATAACAATGTTTAGTCTATCAAGGTTAACCTTTTGCTCAACCCTAGCTGCTTCTACAGTAAAGCTGACTCTTTTGATAGGTGAAAAGCTAGCATCTAGTTGGATACTACCAATAGTCTCTGAATCAACCGACCTTGCAACAGCAACATCATAGCCAACACCAGTTCCTATAACAAGTGTCATTCTAATTTTTCCGCCCTCATTAACAGTAGCAATAACTTTTTCAGGATTGAAAACTGTTACATCTGTTCCATTAGACTCAATATCTGCTACCGTTAGCTCACATGGACCTTCTTTTTCAATGATGACAGTAGCACTATCACTTGCATTAAGTCCAATTGAAGCCTCTTTAAGATTAAGAAGGATATCCAGTACATCCTCTTGAACGCCTTCGATAGTTGAAAATTCATGCATAACACCATCAATTGCTACTTCAGTGATTGCAGAACCAACCATAGAGGATAATAAAGTTCTTCTAATTGAGTTTCCTAGAGTATGGCCAAATCCACGCTCAAAAGGCTCAAGAACGACACGATATTCATTCTTAGATATTTCAACAGAATCTACTAGTTTTGGTTTTAAAAAATCTCTTGCACTTCCTTGCATATTTAATTCCTATTTAGAATATAGTTCAACAATTAATTGCTCTGAAATATCTGAAGATAATTCATCGCGCGCTGGTACGCTCTTAAAAACACCTTTCAATGCCTTGTTATCAACATCGACCCATTCAGCGACTCCATTTTGACCAGAAATCTCAACGGCAAGTTGGATTCGGCTTTGTTTTTTTGCTTTCTCTCTTACTGAAATTTCATCATTTGCACTGACCTGAAAAGAAGGGATATTCACAACTTTTCCATTCACTAAAATTGACTTATGTGACACTAATTGTCTAGCCTCTGCACGTGTTGAAGAAAATCCCATTCTGTATACAACATTGTCTAAACGGCATTCAAGAAGTGACAAAAGGTTTTCGCCAGTTGGCCCTTTTCTTGAGCTTGCTTTCTTATAGTAAAGACTAAACTGCTTTTCTAAGATGCCATAAATACGTCTAACTTTTTGCTTTTCTCTAAGCTGAAGACCGTACTCACTTCCTTTTTGACGACGAGCATTTGCACCGTGCATTCCAGGAAGCTGCGTTAATTTACATTTTGAATCAATAGAACGGATACCGCTCTTAAGCTCTAAGTCAACACCTTCACGACGTGCTAATTTACATGTAGGACCTGTATATCTTGCCATAATTTACCCTTATACTCTTCTTTTCTTCGAAGGACGGCAACCGTTATGAGGTATTGGCGTCACATCTGTTATTGATTGAATTTTTAAACCTTGTGCGTTAAGGCCTCGAATTGCAGAATCACGCCCTGGACCCGGCCCTTTAACTCTAACATCCAGATTTTTCATTCCAAAAGCCTGTGCTTTTTCTCCACAATTTCCAGCAGCAACTTGTGCAGCAAATGGAGTAGACTTTCTTGAACCTCTAAAGCCCGCCCCTCCAGAAGTCGCCCAGCAAATGGTATTGCCATGTCTGTCAGTAATCATCACAATAGTATTATTAAAAGTTGCGTGTATATGCGCAATACCGTCTGAGACGATTTTTTTTGATTTCTTCTTAGATGCTTGCTCTTTTGCCATAGTATCTTATGCCTTTTATTTAATTAAACGACGCGGACCTTTTCTGGTTCTTGCGTTTGTTTTAGTTCTCTGACCACGTAAAGGCAATCCCTTTCTGTGTCTAATTCCACGATAACAACCTAAATCTCTGAGGCGCTTAATACTCATAGCAACTTCACGTCTTAAGTCACCTTCAACTTCGTACTTTGCCACTGCATCACGAATTGAATCCAGCTGATCTTCGGTCAAAGCAGATACCTTTGTACTTGGGTCTAATTTCAATGATTGACATATCAACTTAGATCTAGTTTCACCAATTCCAAAAATAGACTGTAAGCCAATAACAATATGCTTATTTGTTGGAATATTTATTCCTGCAATACGTGCCATATACTCTTCCTATACCTCAAATAAATAATAATTTTGAACAGTTATTCCGTTCAATTTTTTAAAGCTGAAAAATCGTGCAATTTTACTTTGTAAATTAAGCCCTGTCAATGTAATCAGCCCTGCCTTTGCTTATGACGTGGCTCTTTACAGATGACACGGATGACTCCATGTCTCTTAATAATTTTGCAATCTTTACAAATCTTTTTAACTGATGCTCTTACTTTCATAACTTACCCTTACTTTAAATTTGCCTTACGCATTAAACCTTCATATTGATTAGACATCATATGTGATTGAGCTTGAGCAATAAAATCCATAACCACCACAACAATAATTAGTAGGCTCGTTCCACCAAAATAGAAAGGAACATTCCAGTACAAAATCAAAAACTCAGGAAGTAAACATACTGCTGTAATGTAAATAGCGCCGACTGCTGTCAATCTTGAAGTTACTGCATCTATGTAATCAGCTGAGTGCTGTCCTGGTCTAATACCAGGAATAAAACCACCAGACTTACGTAAATTATCTGCTGTATCTTTTGCATTAAATGTTAGCGCTGTATAAAAGAATGTAAAGAAAATAATAGCAGCACCATAAAACATAATATATAAAGGCTGTCCAGGTGAAATACTCGAAGTAATATCAGCTAACCAGCCCATTCCCTCTGACTGTGAAAACCATCCACCCAAAGTAGCAGGAAATAGAATAATACTCGATGCAAAAATTGGCGGAATCACACCGGCCATATTAATTTTGAGAGGCAAATATGAGGTCTGCCCACCAACCATCTTCCTACCCTGTTGACGTTTAGCATAGTTAACAGCAATTCGTCTTTGACCTCGTTCCATGAAGACCACAAAGGCCATTACCAAAACCACCATTATGAGCATAATTACTACAGTAAAGACGCTTAATTCACCTGTACCTACCATGCTCAGTGTATTGCCGAATGAGGCTGGTAATCCAGCAACAATTCCTGCAAAAATGATCATTGAAATACCATTACCAATACCTTTTTCACTGATTTGCTCACCAAGCCACATTAAGAATAATGTTCCCGTTGTTAAGGTTACTACTGTAACAAAACTAAAGGTTAATCCAGGGTTTGTGACTAAAGCAACACCACCGCCTGATTGAGATTGAAGCGCAATTGAAATACCATAGGATTGGAAAACTGCTAAAAGTACTGTTCCCATTCGAGTGTACTGAGTAATTGTTCTTCTGCCTCGCTCACCCTCTTTCTTAAGCTGTTCGAATCTTGGAACAACTGATGTCATTAGGTTCATGATGATTGAAGAAGAAATGTAAGGCATAATCCCTAGGGTAAAGATTGACAGCCTCTCTAGTGCTCCACCAGAGAACATATTCATCATTCCTAGAATACCCGTTCTGTTATCTTCTACAAGAGATGCAAGCGCAGTCTGAGATATGAAAGGGATCACAATGTGTGTTCCCAATCTGAAAACAATTAAAGCACCGATTAGGTAAAGAATGCGTTTTAATAGATCTTCACTCATGAGTTACTCGCTTATAGTTCCTTTTGCAGCCTGAATAGCTTCTTTAGCACCTTTGGTAGGCTTAATTCCAACCAAATTAATTGCACGATTGATCTCCCCAGAGAGCATAACCTTGACTCTTGAAATGTTTTTAGTAACAAGATTATGTTTTTTTAGGACATCGATAGTAATATCTTTCTCTGACAATTTATCCAGTTGAGATAATGTGACCTGTGAAGTAACAGAAGACACTCGTGAGGTAAATCCAACCTTAGGTAATCTTCTTTGAAGTGGCATTTGACCACCCTCAAAACCAATCTTTGTGAATCCACCTGAACGTGATTTTTGTCCTTTATGTCCTCTGCCAGATGTTTTACCCATTCCAGAACCCATGCCTCTTCCAACACGTTTTCTTAGAGTTTTTTCACCTAAAGCAGGCTTTAATGTATTAAGTTTCATTTTATTAACCCTCAACTTTTAATAAGTAAGAAACCTTGTTAATCATGCCTCTTACTTCTGGTGTATCCTCAAGCTCAACAGTATGGTTGATTCTTTTTAAACCTAGGCCTGTTACAGTAGCACGATGTTTAGGCAATCTACCGTAAAAACTTTTAACTAAAGTAACATTTACTGTTTTCTTTTTAGGAGCAGCCTTTTTCGCAGGCGCTTTTTTTGTTTCAACTGTCTTCGTAGACTCAACTTTTTCTTCTGCTGCTTTCTTAGGAGCTGCTGCTTTCTTAGGAGCTGCTGCTTTCTTAGGAGCTGCTGCTTTCTTAGGAGC
>CAZESR010000005.1:0-2126 GCA_964515065.1 uncultured Piscirickettsiaceae bacterium | reverse complement strand
TGCTGCTTTCTTTTCTACTTTTTCCTCAGCCATCAAACTTCTCCCATTATTTGTTCAACAGTTTTGCCGCGTTTTGTAGCAACTATTTGTGGTGACGACATCTTAGTAAGTCCATCAACTGTAGCTCTAACAACACTAATTGGGTTACGAGTTCCATTACACTTAGCCAAAATGTTGTGAACTCCAACGGCTTCCAAAACACTTCTCATTGGGCCGCCTGCAATTACTCCAGTTCCTTCAGAAGCTGGCTGCATATAAACTTTTGCAGCACCCACTCTAGAGGTAATAGGGTAGTGGAGAGTACCATTAATTAATGGTACAGGCTTCATTGATCTTTTAGCTTTATCCATTGCTTTTTGAATGGCTAAAGGTACTTCACGAGCTTTACCAGTTCCATAGCCGACTTTACCATTTCCATCGCCGACAACTACTAAAGCAGAAAAGCCAAAAATTCTACCGCCTTTTACAACTTTAACTACACGGCGAATATTGACCAACTTCTCAATGAATTCACTTTCTTCTTTATAATTATTTCTATTATTTTCAGCCATTCTTTAAACCCTAAGTTCTTTTAATTAAAAATCTAATCCGCCTTCTCTTGCTGCCTCAGCAAGTGCTTTAACTCGACCATGGTATTTAAAACCTGAACGATCAAATGCGACCTTAGAAACTTTAGCTTTCTTAGCAGCTTGTGCTATTAAATCTCCAACCTTAGATGCAGCTTCAACATTACCGCCATTCTTCATCTTAGAAGAAACGCTCGATGCAGAAGCGATTGTTTTTGTACCGCAACTACTTATAATTTGCGCATAAATATGTTGAGATGATTTATAAACGCACAAACGCTCTAAATCTCTTTCAGCATGCTTAGCTCTGAATTTTGTTGCTCTTCTTATGCGAGCATCTTTTTTTGATAATTTCATTTAACTACCTTCTATCAATTATTTTTTCTTAGCAGCTTTACGAACAACCTGCTCATCTGAATAACGAACACCTTTGCCTTTGTACGGCTCTGGTGGACGAAACGCTCTAATTTCAGCAGCGGCCTGACCAACTTTCTGCTTATCAATTCCCTTAACAACAACCTCTGTCTGTGAAGGAGTTTCTACAGAGATTCCTTCAGGTAATTTATAGTCAACCGGGTGAGAAAAGCCCAGAGTTAGATTCAAAACCTTTCCCTTAGCTTGCGCTCTGTAACCTACACCGATTAGGGTTAATTTTTTCTCCCAACCTTCAGTCACACCTTTAATTAAGTTAGCTGTATTTGCTCTGGCAGTTCCAGCCTGAGCCCATGCCGCTTTTTCCTCTTTCTTGCTAACATCAATTGGAGCAAATGTTAATACATTGTCAGTTGTGGAAATTTGAACTGATGAATTGACATGCATCGTCATTTCACCTAGCTTTCCTTTAACAGAAAGAAGACCACCCTCTTGCGTAATATTGACGCCTTCAGGAATTGTAATTGGTGCTTTAGCAACTCTAGACATTATAAATCTCCAACTATTATGAAACGCTACACAAAACTTCGCCGCCAATGTTTTGAGCTTTGGCAGATTGACCTGTCATAACACCTTTTGGTGTTGAGACAATAACTATTCCAAGACCATTCATAACGCTTGGCATATCATCTTTGCCAGCATAGTATCTTAAGCTAGGCTTTGAGATTCTATCAAGTGTTTCAATAACTGGCTGGTTATCAAAGTACTTCAATTTAATTACTAACGTTTTATTAGCAGACTCACCTTCAATTGAAAAAGAAGTGATATAGCCTTCATCTTGCATGACGCTCGCAATTGCAGCTTTCAAATTTGATGCGGGAATACTAACTTGCTCTTTGTTAACGGATTGTGCGTTTCTAATTCTTGTTAACATATCAGCTATTGGATCAGACATACTCATACTAACCTCCTACCAACTAGCTTTTGATAATCCAGGAACTTCACCATTCATAGTGCGCTCCCTAAGTTGAGTTTTTGCCAAACCAAACTTTCTGTAAAAACCATGGGGACGACCAGAGAGTCCACAACGATTACGTTGGCGGACAGGCGAAGCATCTCTAGGAAGTGACTGCAGTTTAATCACCGCCTGAAAACGATCCTCATCAGAAGTATGAACACTCTTGATGA
>CAZESR010000004.1:0-53922 GCA_964515065.1 uncultured Piscirickettsiaceae bacterium | reverse complement strand
ATGCCCGATGCTGATCTTGATCAAAGCACTGATGCAATCATTGGAGCAGCCTATGGCTCTGCAGGTGAGAGATGTATGGCCATCTCTGTTGTGGTTGCTGTGGGTGATGAGACAGCGGATCAGCTGATTGAGTCACTGACGCCCAAAGTTAAGTCACTGAAAATTGGCGCTTACGATGAGCCTGGTGTTGAGATGGGTCCAGTCGTCTCCAAAGAAAGTCAGGATAAAATCGTCTCTTATATTGACGCAGGACTCAAGGCCGGAGCCGATCTTAAAGTGGATGGCAGGTCTGAGACAGAAAGAGAGGGTTTTTATGTTGGCGGCTGTCTTTTTGACAATGTCACTTCTGAAATGTCAATCTATACTGATGAAATCTTTGGCCCAGTTCTCTCTGTTGTTAGAGTCTCAAGTTATGATGAAGCGCTCAAGCTAGTTAATGACCATGAGTATGGTAACGGCACAGCCATCTTTACTAGGGATGGTGATACTGCTAGGCACTTTACAACAAATGTGAAAGTTGGCATGGTTGGCGTTAACATACCCATCCCTGTTCCTGTTGCAATGCATAGTTTTGGCGGCTGGAAGAGATCTCTTTTTGGCGGCTCCTCGATTCATGGGATGGAAGGCGTAAGGTTTTATACGCAGCTTAAAACGATTACCTCGAGATGGCCATCTGGCATTAGAAAGGGCGCTCAGTTCAATTTTGAGAGTGGGAAAGATGTTTAATTTTCATTTAACACCTCTCTAATTTTAATACTGATTTTTCTCTAAAAAACAGCTGTAAAAAAACAGTTGACAGTGATTTAATTTCGTATCAAAATGTTGTCAATATACAAACTCGAGTCGCAATTATGACAAGAAGAAAATCAGGTGGTAGAGAAGCTCGAATTGCGTTAAGAAATGCTCCATTAAAAGAAGAAGAAAAACCAGTTAATCCTGGAGAGATAGGTGGGAGATACAAACCTCTTAGCGACAAACAGGTTCGAGACATCGAAGGAAATATATACAGGATTCTTGAGGAAGTAGGATTTGGTGATGCCACGCCTCACTGTATAGAGACCTGCCTCTCTTTTGGTGCAACTCTTGGTGACGATGGAAGACTTAGAATGTCAAGAGAGGTTGTGGATAAAGCTATCACTCTTTCTCAAAGAAACCTTACTCTTTATGGTCAATCACCTAAACATGACTTAGATCTTAGTGGCTCAAGAGTCCACTTTTCAACCGCTGGAGCAGCAGTTCTTATTGCTGATCCTGAAAACAATGAATACAGAGAGTCTGAGAGTCATGATTTATATGATATGGCTAGAATAGCGGATAAATGTGAACATATTCATATGTTCCAAAGAACATGTGTACTGAGAGATATTAATAATCCTTTAGACCTAGATTTGAATTCGATTTATTGCTCAGTCATGGGCACCCAAAAACATATAGGAACAAGCTTTACTGAGGCAAGGCATGTAGAGTTAGGACTTGACATGCTTCATATTATTGCTGGAAGCGAAGAAAAGTGGAGAGAAAGGCCTTTTATAAGTATGAGTAACTGCTTTGTGGTCCCTCCTATGAAATTTGCTGAAGAGTCTTTGGAGTGCTTGCGTGTTGGAGTCGAAGGTGGAATGCCTGTCCTACTTTTATCAGCTGCTCAGGCTGGAGCAACTGCACCTGCATTGTTGCCAGGCGTCGTTTCACAAGCATGGGCAGAATGTCTTGGCGGGCTAGTTTATGTCAATGCAATTAAACCTGGCGCCCCTGCAATTCTTGGCACTTGGCCATTTGTGTCAGACCTTAGAACTGGAGCGATGTGTGGAGGCTCTCCAGAACAAGGTTTAATTTCAGCGGCATGTGCTCAAATGGGAGTTTATTTTAATTTGCCAACAGGAACTGCTGCAGGAATGACAGATTCAAAATTTCCTGACTTTCAGGCTGGCTCTGAAAGGGCTTCAACACATGCTGTAACTGCAATTGCTGGTGCAAATATTATCTATGAGTCTGCAGGAATGTATGCAAGTCTTCTTGGTACATGCCCAGAAAGCTTGCTTTTGGATAATGATTTATTAGGCGCTTCAATGAGAATGACCAAGGGCTTTAGTGACGATAGTGAAGAATCTCTTTGCTTTGAAACAATTAAAGATGTTTGTTTGAATGATAAAGCGCACTATCTTGGGTCAGAGCAAACAATTGATGTCATGCAAAGTGAGTACATCTATCCTGAGCTAAGTGATAGGGATAGCCCAAATGATTGGGCTGATATGGGCAAACCAGTTATTTTGGAAAAAGCAATCCAACAAAAAAAAGAAATCTTATCTGAGTATTTTCCAAGTCACGTGAGTGATGCTGTGGATAAAAAAATACGCGATAAGTTCAATATTAAATTAAGCAGAAAAGAAATTGGTCGCAAACTTCTATAGAAAAGGTCATTAATATGAAGTCACATGCACAAGTAGTTATCATTGGCGGTGGGTCATTAGGTGTCAACCTAATGTATCACCTAGGTCTCGAGGGTTGGACAGACGTCGTCTTAATTGAAAAAGGCGAACTAACAAGTGGCTCTACCTGGCACGCCGCTGGACTATGCCCAAATTTTAATGGAAACCATACGCTCTCAAATATACATGAGTACACGATAAAGTTGTACGATGAAATTCTCCCTAAAAAAACAGGTCTTCCCTCATCATTTCATAAGACTGGCTCTCTAAGAGTTGGCTATACCGAGGTTGAAGAGCAGTGGTTCACTAATATTGTAAGCCGTTCAAATCATATCGGCTGTGAAATGCATTTTGTTTCTAAAGAGGAGGCATCAATCATCAATCCTATGATGGATTTTAGCAATGCTCGAAATATTTTATACACTCCAAACGATGGTCATGTTGACCCCACAACAGTTGTCACTCAATTAGCTCAGCTTGCTAAAAAGGCTGGAGCAGAGGTGAGCAACTTTAACAGGGTTACTGACATCAATATCCTACCTTCTGGAGAATACGAGGTAATCACCGAGCAGGGAAACATCATTGCTCAGCACGTTGTCAATGCTGGCGGCTGTTTTTCACCCCAGGTGGGTGCTATGGTTGGCTCTTATGTCCCTTTAGTTAACCTTCAGCATCAGTATTTAATAACCGATAGCCATCCAGAAATTGCTGCACTCACTAAAGAGCTTCCGGTGACTCGAGATTCAATTGCTGCCTCCTATATTAGGCAAGAAGGAAGTGGCTTCTTGATTGGTCCTTACGAAACCAGAGGCTCTAAGCCATGGGCTCTAGATGGCGTCGACTGGTCATTTGACAGGGAACTCTTTGAAGGAGACTTAGAAAGACTCATGCCTTGGCTTGAGAGATGTATGGATATTTTTCCTCTCTTCAAGGAGGTGGGAATTAGTACAGTGATCAATGGTCTCATTACTCACACACCCGATGATAATCTCCTCGTTGGACCTGCGAAAGGACTGAAGAACTTTTGGAATCTTTGTGGTGCAAGTATTGGTATTGCTCAGGGTGGTATTGGTAAATATTTGGCGCAGTGGATGGTTCATGGCCAAACAGAGCTCAATATGTCCTCTCTTGATAGTCGTCGATTCGACACATGGGCAGATAAAAATTACTGCACAACCAGAGCTATAGAGTCCTACGAGCGTATGTATGCTTATGCAGCGCCCAATGAAAATCGCCCTCACGGAAGGCCGATAAGAGTAAGCCCTCTGCACACTGTATTGGCTCAAAAAGGAGCAGTTCATACAGTCAACACTGGCTTTGAAAAGCCTTCTTGGTTCACAACAGATGATATCAGGGGTGAGACATTATCCTGGGCACACTCTGAGGCACATGATGCCATCAAAGAGGAGTGCAAGACAGTTCAAGACTCTTGTGGTGTTACCGACATCAGTGGCACGGCAAAATTTAGAATCACTGGTAAAGATGCCTTTGACTTTCTTGACAAATTGTCTTGCAACAAACTTCCTGCGAAGGATGGAAGAATTGGTTTGACGCTTTTTCATGCTCCGAAAGGAGGCATAAGGGCAGAGCAAACGATCAGTCGTATCAGCAAAGAAGAATTCCTATTAATGGGTGCCATTGGATCTGAAGTCAAAGATTATCAGTGGCTTGAATGGCACGTTGGTGAACTCGATGTAACGATTAAAAACTTAACTGAGGAATGGGGTGGGCTTTTATTGACTGGTCCTGAAGCCAGAAATGTTTTAGATCAATGCACTCAGGAAGATCTCAGCAATAGTGCTTTTTCTTGGCTAAGCTGCAAAACAATAAAGATTGATTCAGCAGATGTTTTCGCAATGCGAGTTTCCTATGCTGGAGAATTGGGTTGGGAGCTCCATATGCCAAGCTGGCAGTTAATATCTATCTATGAATCTTTATGTGAAATGGGATCTCCCTTTGGCTTAAGAGATTTTGGGGGTCAAGCTTTTAACAGCATGAGACTTGAGAAAATGTATAGAGCATATGGCGCTGAGTTTACTGAAGAAATTTCTGCTCTCGAAGCTGGAATGGATAGGTTCTTAGATCTGAGTCGTAATTTTATTGGGTCTGATAATATCAATGAGCGCCAATCAAAGGGTTTAGAAACTAAGCTAGCCTATCTCATCTTTGATGATGCTATGCCTGCTGAATGTTTTGGAAATGAGGCTGTCTTCGATGGTGATGAACTAAGTGGAATCATTACCAGTGGTGCTTATGGCTATAGAGTTGGCCATAGTATCGCATTTGCCTATCTCAATCCGAGTCACTGCTCAGAGGGGAAGATACTCAGAGTAGAAACTTCTCTGGGAAGTCGAAAATGCCATGTCTCTATGAAAGCGGCTTATGATAACGACAATGAAAAACTTCGCTCGTAAATGACATCTACACTAAAATGCTTTTTTAAAAAATATAAGTTATGAGTGAACAAGTTAGACTAAAACAAATCAAAAGTCCTTGTGTTAGTATTTGTAAATACAATAAAAACAACTTCTGTGTTGGTTGCAAACGTCACATGAATGAAATTTTTGATTGGTTTGATTTTTCTGACGAAATGAGAACTGCAATCATGCAGGATTTATTGACTCGTGATATTGATGCGAACGCTTAATAGTTTATCATTTAAAAATAGAACAAACTAAAGCCAACACCAATCATCACTACGCCAAAAAACCTATTCACTCTCAAGGCCATTTTTTGACTACTTATTAGTTGCCTTAATTTTTTTCCTAGAACGCCAATAACTACTAAACCAATCAACAGTGAAATGGCAACCGTGACTAAGATTTTCAGTCCATAAGATAAACTGACTTGATTAAGATCAATCAGAGATGGAAGGACTGACAAATAGAAAATCATCACCTTTGGATTAGTTCCAGCCAAGAGGAAACCGGTCAGTAATTCTTTCAAATGGGATTGGGCTGAAATGTCATTATCCATACTAAATTTTCCAGCCCTCCATTGCGAATAACCCAAATAAAATAAATAGCATGCGCCAAAATATTGGACCACGTTAGTTACAGGCGTTATCAAGTCAGCGAGTGCATTTAAAGAAAAAATGACAATGGCTAAATAAGACAAATCACCAAGCGTCATTCCAACTGAAAAGAATATTGCTGAGGTTAGGCCTCTTGAAGTAGAAATAGAAAGCAGTGCCAGAGTCCCCGGACCAGGAGTCACTGCAAAAATAAAAAGGGTAAAGCCAAGAACTAAAAAAATATTTATTTCCATAATATATTGCTACTCATAGCTATCTAAAAGGAATCATATTTTTTATCTTCAAGTCGTTGAGGACGAATAGCGCCATAACGGCCATTAAAATCCCAATAGCATTTTTAATAGTAATCATTTCTTCAAAGAAAATTGCGCCTAATGCGATTGCAAAGAATGGAGTCAATATTGAAAAGGCCGAGCTTTTTTTAGATCCAATGATTCTTAATCCTGAATAATAAAGTGCTGTGATCGCAGTTCCTGCAATGACTGAAACAAAAAGAATATTAACCCAAAATATATAATCCATAGACCCTAATGTGAACAGATGATTGCTATCGTAAGATAAATTCCAATCGATTAAGAGGCCTATAAGGCAGACATAAAAGTTAATGGTCAAGACATGAATGTTTCTCATATACGAGGCTGCAACTGAGAACATTGCATAGGTTAGAGCAGCCAACACAAAATAGATATTACCTCCAGTGACCAATCTTTCAAGATTGAGCTGCTCCAGATTAAGCATTAGAGCAACACCTACAACCCCGATAGAAAGAGCAAGCCAATCCTTCAAAATAGGTTTAGATTTTTTTGAAAAAATCATCATGATATAAACAAAGATTGGAATCAAAACGGTTACTAGAGCAGCTCCTAGTCCAACCGCACCTCTCTGCATTCCCATAAAGTAAGTTCTGTAGTTTCCAATCAGAAAGAATGCAAGCAAGATACATATAACAAAATTCTTAAGGCTAATTTTCAATGGAATCTTCATCCAAAGAAGTAAAGGGAGAGTTGAAAGTGCTGATAGAAAAAAACGATAAACAACAACCTCATCCTCACTGATATAAAAAGATAGGTATTTTGCAGAGACGCCTGACAAAGCCCAAACAAAAGGAACAAGGAGCATTATCAGTGTCATTGATTTTTCAGATTGAAACATTAATATCCTTTTCTAAATCAGTACAGCCCAACAAAAATACCAACAAAAATCATCGTAACACCGGTCACCTGATTAACTCGTTTTATGGTGTCTGGATTTTCAATATGCTTCCTTAGTCTAATACCTAATATATTTGCCAAACTTAAAACAAAAAATACAGTTAGTCCAACTGCCGTTAGAACCTGAACTTCAGTTGTCATCGTCAGATTATTTAAGTCTATAAAGATTGGCAGAAAAGACAAGTAAAAGATAATAGTCTTAGGGTTTGTTACACCAACAATAAATCCTGCAATTAAAAGCTTAATGATTGAGCTCTTTTTACTGGATTGCTCAAAACTAACCCCCTTTGAGCGAAATTGTTGGTAGCCAATATATATTAAATAGGATGCACCGATAATCTTGACATAAATCATGCTGTCACTTATTAATTCAGCCAAGGCGTTTAACGCAAGCATAGCAAGAGCAACGTAAATAATGTCTCCAATAGTATGCCCTATTGAAATCCAGATAGCTGGAATAGGGCCAAATCTAGTTGATATTGCCAAAACAGCAAATAAACCAGGGCCAGGCGAAATGGCGTATACAAACGTTGCAATTATGAGAGAAAGTAAGCTAAGTAAATCCATTGCAAGATTATAAACATTGCATCTGCTATAATTATCATTAAATTTTTCTGCCCTAATCACCTAACTAAATGAACCTGAACTATTTAAACTTTGAACAGCCAATTGCAGAATTGGAGGATAAGATTGATGCCCTTGAGAGTATTAAAGATGATGTTGATATTGCCAAAGAGATGGACTCGCTCAAAACAAAAAGTGAGCTCCTAACAAAAAAAATCTTTTCGTCTCTCTCCGATTGGCAAATATCACAATTGGCTAGGCACCCTCAAAGACTATACACTCTAGACTATATTGACAGCATTTTTGATGAGTTCACTGAGCTATGTGGAGACCGTACCTACGCAAATGATCATTCATTGATAGGTGGAATCGCAAAGATGGATGACCTAACGTTTATGTTTATTGGACAACAAAAAGGTCGATCTACAAAAGAAAAAATTTATCACAATTTTGGAATGACCAGACCTGAGGGCTACCGAAAGGCACTCAGACTCATGAAAATGGCTGAGAAGTTTGGCTTGCCTGTCATCACTTTTATTGACACGCCAGGAGCCTATCCGGGGATTGGTGCAGAGGAACGTGGACAGAGTGAGGCAATTGCAAAAAACCTATTCGAAATGTCAACTTTAAAAACGCCAATTCTATCTGTTGTGATTGGCGAGGGTGGATCAGGCGGGGCACTTGCTATTGGCCTGTGTGATACGATGATGATGTTTGAGTATAGCATTTACTCGGTCATCTCGCCTGAAGGCTGCGCATCTATATTATATAAAGATGCTTCTAAAGCCCCAATTGCTGCAGAGTCTCTTAAGCTGACTAGCAAGCATTTGAAAAAAAACAAGTTAATTGAAAAAGTGATTCCTGAGCCCTTGGGTGGAATCCATAGAGATCCCGAAAAAGCCTCTAAATTTCTAAAAAAAGCACTTATCAAAGAGCTTAAAAATCTAAATGAGTTACCTATCGAAAAGCTTTTAGAGGATAGGCATGAAAAATTACTTAGCTTTGGAAGATTTAGCGAATAAAGACCCTTTTCTAGTAGACAAAAATATTGTCGTTGCCTTGAGTGGAGGTGTCGACTCTGTAGTCCTGCTCCATTTCTTAAACTCTCATTACCCCGGTAATATTAGAGCGGTCCATATTAATCACAACCTTTCAGAGCATAGCAAAGACTGGTCTTTGTTCTGTAAAGAACTATGTCAAAAACAAGATATTGCCTTTAAAAGCATAGGTATAAATATTCTAAATTCTTCTAACGTCGAGGAAAATGCTCGTAAAAAACGCTATCTTTCACTAAAATCAGAATTATCTAAAAATGAAATTCTTTGTACCGCGCATCATCAGGAAGATCAATCTGAGACCTTTTTACTTCAACTATTTAGAGGGAGTGGCGTTGCTGGTCTGGCTTCTATGCCCAAAATGAAGAGCTTCGCTGACTCATTTTTATATCGTCCTTTCTTAAATATTTCTAAACAGTTGATTATTGACTATGCATCAAAATACAGTCTGGATTGGGTGGAAGATGATAGTAATAATAATATAAATTTTAAAAGAAACCTACTCAGATTAGAGCTTATCCCTCAACTTGAATCAGGCTTTGATGGACTCATAAAAAATATTTCTAGGAGCGCTTATCATCAGTCTGAAGCATTAAAACTGATGCATGATCTTGCTGAAATTGATATCGAAAAATTCAATCTTATCCTTAATCATAGAATTCAAGTTCTGCCTTTATGTCAGCTCCCACAAAGGAGAATTGCAAATGTACTGAGGTATTACATTGCTCAAAGAGACTTTTTGATGCCTTCCAATAAAGTGTTAACTGAACTCATTTCTGTACTGACTGCGAAGAATGATGCCAAAGTAATTTTAAAATGGCATCTCTATGAAGTCAGAAGATATAACAATGAGTTATATTTTTTTGATAGCGAGTCTGAAACATCTAAAGAAGACTGCCCCTTCTACAACAAACTAAAAGATTATTCTAATTTTAAAATTGGATTTCGTAAAGACGGTCAAAGAGTCAGGCTCAAGGGTAAGAAGCACTCGAGCTCTCTTAAAAAAATACTTCAGAGTGCAAACATTCCGCCTTGGGAAAGAGACAAATTGAGGATGTATTATGTCAACGATACCCTTATGGCCATGGAATCAATAGGCGAAATGTTTGAGGCTTAACTTAAAATTTCTAGCCTGTAAAATCGCCACTCAAAACTTTCTGTGATTCCGTGTCAAGGGTCGTTTCATAATCATAATTTGGATGCGTGGATCCAACCTTTACAGTTCCCCCTGAAATGAAATCATTAATCATCTCCTGGGTAAACTCAAATCGCATAAAGTGGACCGCTGAGGTTTTAACGTCGGTCTCTCTCTGTAAGTCTTCGTTACAAACTGAGGAGACTTTTTCATGATCGCCTACTTGGAAATAAATACTTTTTTCAACGCCAATGAGTTTTGATAGTGCGACTATGCGCTCAGCAACGTCAGTATACTCAATCATCATTGTGGCTTTTAGATTAGCGCCGTCGGGTACGAGTGCATTGTATACGTCGAGCTCATCTTGAATCTCACTTGATTCAAAAATTTTCTCTATTCGAAGCATTTCTTGTATTTGATATTGAACTGTTTGCTTGTTTTCAAATATCATTCTGATGTGATCGCCAAGGTACACCTCTCTATGTTTTTTAACTTGAATTGTTTCCTGACGAATAGATGAACGCTTTTCAGCATACTCCTCAAGAGTTAATAAGTCTTGTCTTTCTAGCATAACTATTTCCTCAAATTTGTTTTATAAATCATAAGCCAATTTCACCAAGCTAATTGGATGAATAGAGTCTATCTCTTGTGAAGCAATATGTGCAACATGATTGCCTGCCATGACGCAATCACTGACAACAAGGTCGGTATTGTCGGTAATTTTTTTTGCAACTGGCATTCCAATCTTTACTGAGTAAGTATGGGTTTCCTTTCTAACACCATAGGTGCCATCGTGACCCGAGCATCTTTCTGCAATCTTGACGTCTAAATCAGGAATTAAACCAAGAATCTTTTTTGTATGTGCACCAATATTTTGAACTCTTTGATGGCATGCTACTTGATAAAGAATCTCTTTATCAATTGCCTTAAATTTGTCATCAAAATGATTATTTTCTATCAGCAATGAAAGATACTCAAAGGGATCAAAAAATGCATCAGAAATAGCTTTTATATCGATATTTTCATGCAATATCATTGGTAGTTCATTCTTAAACATTAAAACGCAAGATGGTATAGGTGCAATAAGTTTATAACCATCATTAACTAACTCCATTAATGGCTCGATATTTTCATTGGCATACCTGACTACTGAGTCAAGATCTCCAAGTTCCATTTTAGGCATTCCGCAGCACTGAGTCTTTTTGATCAGCCTCACTTCAACATTGTTATGTCTCAATACATCGACCAAGTCAATGACCGTTTTAGGGTCATTATATTCACCATAGCAGGTTCCAAAAATAGCGACCTTGAATTGACTTTCAATGCTCTCTTCAACAAAGACCTTTGACAGGCCCTTAGAGTGGTAAGTTGGCACAACTGCATTCACATGAACGCCGAGTACTTTTTGGGTGACCTTTCTAAGAGTTTTATTTTTATTTGACCAGTTAACTACAGGCGATATGATTGGTTTTGATGCAATTGCACCAACCTTTTGTGGCGATGTTAACACTTTATGAGACAACTTCGTTTCGCCCTTTTTAAATTGAATAGCTTTCGCTCTGAGCATAAGGTGCGGAAAATCAACATTCCAGTCATGCGGTGGGACATACGGGCATTTCGACATGTAGCATAAATCGCACAGGTAGCATTGATCAACAACTTTTTTATAATTCGCCTTATCGACACCATCTACCTCAAATGTTTCAGATTCATCAATCAAGTCAAATAGTGTTGGAAAAGACTTACACAAACTGACACATCGTCTACAGCCGTGACAAATATCAAACACCCTCTCAAGCTCATTGTTGAGAGCATCTTCATCATAAAAATCTTTATCTTTCCAATTAAGAGGATGACGAGTTGGCGCTTCTAAATTGCCTTCTTTGAATTTAGACATATTTATTAGGTTTTTAAGAGTTATTGCTACCATAGACTAGATCTATGGTAGCAGTGGCTTTACAAACTATCTAAAGCTTTTTGATAACGGTTAGCATGAGAACGTTCAGCTTTCGCTAAAGTTTCAAACCAATCAGCAATTTCATCAAATCCCTCTTCTCTTGCCGTTTTAGCCATTCCTGGATACATGTCAGTGTACTCATGTGTCTCTCCATGAACTGCACTCGCAAGCATATCTTTGACTTCCTTAGCTGGCATATCAGTGCCCGGATCACCTACTCCACCTTCGATTAAGTGCTCCATATGACCATGCGCATGACCCGTTTCACCTTCAGCAGTTGATCTGAAAAGAGCAGCCATATCTGGCTCTCCCAAAACGTCACATTGATTTGCAAAATATAAATAACGTCTGTTTGCTTGAGATTCTCCAGCAAATGCATCCTTTAAAGATTGTTCGGTTTTACTTCCACTTAAATTCATTTTTACCTCCGATATTTTAAATGAATCACAATCATACCATTCATTTATATAAAGTTAAATTGAATAATACTGTATATAATGTTCGTTAAAAACGAATATAAAATGACGCCTTCAATTAAAAATTTACAGTACCTCCTTGCACTCAAAAAAACGAATCACTTTTCTAATGCTGCAAAGGAATGTTTTGTCAGTGCCTCGACCTTTAGTGCTGGAATTTCAAAACTCGAAAACGATCTTCAAGTCAAGTTGGTTGAGAGAGACAACAAAAATGTCCGCTTTACTTCAGCTGGAAATCGAATCACCAAGCAAGCAATGTCAGTTTTGGCAGAAATGAATGTATTGGTAAGCACCTCAAAATTAGATTTTTTAGAGTCTGAAATCACTATCGGAGTTATTCCAACAATATCTACTTATATTCTTCCAAATTTCCTATCCAATATTAATCAATCTCATCCAAAACTTAAGGTCTCATTTAAAGAAGACACAAGTGAAAATTTACTTAAACATCTCGATCAAGCTAAAATCGATTTTGCAATCTTTGCTTTTCCCTATGAACTACCTGATTATATCGAGAGCTTTCAAGTGTTTGCTGATCCTATTTATTTTATTCAACATAAAAGTCGAAAGTCAAAAGAAATTGATAATGGCTCCTTACTAATGCTAGAACAAGGGCATTGCCTTCGTTCACACATTCTACAAAACAACGAAATTTCATCTAAGCACATATCCAACTTTTCCTGCACCAGTATTTCTACACTTGTTGCTATGGTAGATACTAATATTGGGGTGAGCTTCCTACCAAGGATGGCAATTGATTTTGGAATACTGAGCCACTATCCAAATATTAATATAGACTTAGAATCAACTAAAGCAAAACGAGATATTGGCGTCATTTACAGAAAAAACAACCCGCAAGAAGACAACATAAAAAAGCTAGCTGCGCTTTTAAAGGTGGGCTAGGTTGGTATTAGTGATAAGGGTTACTGATGCCGAGCTTGCCTAAAAAATCAATCTCTATTGACTCCATTTTATTAGCTGAATTGACATCTTCATGGTCATGTCCGATTAAATGAAGGATGCCATGAATTGCCATATGTGCTAAATGATCTGTAAATTTTTTATCGCCGATGAGCGCCTCTTCCCTCACAACATCAACACAAATAACCACATCACCAAGTATTGTTTCTTCGACCTCCTCAGGAATATCGCTCTGAAAAGAGAGTACATTGGTGACCTGATTTTTACCCCTATACTCTTTATTTAAGACTTGAATCTCAACTGGCGAGACAAGACGAATTAATAACTCAGAGTCCTCTACAGCATTTTCATTTAAAAAATCCTGACAAACCTTACTAAGATTGTCTTCGTCTACATTGGAATCGTTAATGATATTTTGAATAACTACCATGGCAAGTTAATATTGCTAAAATACTTATTTTATCCCTAAAACTTTTTTATTTGATGCAAATCACAGAAGTTGCAATTCCGGTCCCATTACACAATACGTTTGATTACCTGTGTAAAGAAAAAGTCGGCATTGGGTCAAGAGTCAAGGTTCCCTTTGGAAATAAAAAAGTTACAGGCATTGTCCTCTCTCACAAGGACAAGAGCAGCTTTAAAAAACTTAGAGAAGTTGAAGTAGTAATAGACCATGAAGTACTCTTGTCAAAAGAGATTCTTGCATTTTTATCCTGGTCTGCAAACTATTATCACCATCCAATTGGTGAAGTTCTTTCCAATGCGATTCCAAAAAATCTAAGAAATGGAAAGCCAGCAGTCATTAAAAAGCCAAGTGAGTTGCATGACAAGGTTTTATTAAACAGCTTTGAGCTGAACACTGAGCAGAATTTTGCGATCAATGAAGTGCTAAAGAGTTCATCTGAGTTTAATGGCTTTTTGCTTCACGGCGTAACAGGAAGTGGCAAGACAGAGGTCTACCTCAGTATTACTGAGCAACTGTTAAAACAAGGAAAGCAAGTTCTCGTTTTAGTTCCAGAAATAGGCTTAACACCCCAAATGATATCGCGTTTTGAACAGAGAATAAAAGATCGGGTCGTCACAGTTCATTCTCAGCTCAATGACACTCAAAAACAAGACGCATATCTGATGGCAAAGGATGGTGATGCAAAAGTTATTCTTGGGACTCGGTCTGCTATTTTTACTCCCATCCCCAATCTCGGATTGGTTATTGTTGATGAGGAACACGACAGCTCCTTTAAACAACAATCAAATTTTCGCTACTCAGCTAGAGATCTAAGTTTTATGAGGGCTAAGTTTGCCAATGTTCCGCTGATACTCGGAACTGCAACACCTTCATTAGAAACCCTAAAAAATGTTATCGAAAAAAAACTCGTTCGACTCACTCTAACTTCACGCCCTGGCGAGGCAATCATGCCAAGTGTGGATTTAATTGATATGAGAAGTCAGCCTTCAGAGCCCTTATCAAAGCCACTTATTGCCAGAATCAAGCATCACCTTTCAACGGGCAAACAGGTCATGCTGTTTATCAATCGAAGAGGCTATGCACCAATATATTATTGTACTGAGTGTGACTGGCAGTCTGAATGCACCAGTTGTGACTCTAAACTGGTATACCATCGAAGCATTAATCGACTTAAATGCCATCACTGTGGATTAGAAAAATCACCTGAATCTTCTTGTCCATCTTGTAACAGCCATGAACTTAAAATTCTGGGTTATGGAACAGAGAGACTAGAAGAAAATCTAGAATCATTCTTTCCAAGTACAGAGGTCATTAGAATCGATAGAGACACGACGCGTAAGAAAAAAGCTTTTGCGACCCACTTAAAAAAAATCAACTCTGGCGAGCCCTGCATCATTGTAGGAACCCAAATGCTAGCCAAGGGTCATGACTTCTCTAATCTAGCATTTGTCGGCATTTTAGATGTCGATGTTGGACTCATGTCAACCGACTTTCGGGCCACTGAACATTTAGCTCAACTACTTGTTCAAGTATCAGGAAGGTGTGGCAGGGGTAACTACAAAGGTGAGGTCAATATCCAGACTCGTTATCCGAATCATCCTATATTCAACTATGTGAAAGATTCACGTTACATTGAATATGCCAAAACCCTTTTAACGGAACGCAAAGACACCAAACTGCCACCTTTTGCCCATCAAGCGTTAATTTGTGCAAACGCTAAAAACAAAAATTCAGCTGAAAGTTTTTTGACCGAAGCTGCCCAATTAATTAATAGCATTGAGATTGAATCAGTCGAGGTTTGGGGTCCAGTTCCTGGAGTCATTGAGCGGAAATCGGATTATTACTACTTTAACCTTTATTTGCAATCAGAAGACAGGGGGCAACTTCGAAGATTAATTCAAACTTTTTATCAGCATGTTGAAACCATTAAGGTGAGCTCATCGGTTCGATGGTTTGTCGATATTGACCCTATTGAATAGAAAAATTATTTTTCCGGGGCGTCAACAATCTCGCCCATAGCCTGAGTAATTTTCAACAACTCTTCATCGGTTATCACAAAGGGCGGCATTGTGTACAGTAACTTACCATAAGGCCTGAGCCAAACACCAGACTCAATCAGTTTTTCCTGTGTTTTTTTCATGTCCAATGTGTCATTGAATTCTATAACGCCGATAGCCCCAAGAACTCTGACATCAAATATAGATTGATGCTTCTTAAGAGGCATCAGTTGATTACTCAAAATAGTTTCAATCTCGGTGACTCTTTTTTTCCAATTGCCTTCTAAAAGAAGATCAATACTTGCATTCGCTGCAGAGCAGGCCAAGGGGTTAGCCATAAAGGTTGGCCCATGCATCAATACGCCAACTGTTTCAGACACTTCTTGGTTGGTGATGGCGGCGGCCATTGTCATATATCCACCAGTCAAGGCTTTTCCAATACACATGATATCGGGCACAATATTAGCGTGATTGCAGCCAAATAACTCGCCTGTTCTACCGAAACCAGTGGCTATCTCATCAACGATTAACAGAACGTTGTACTTGTCACATAATGCTCTAGCGCCTTTAAGGTAATCCACCTCATAGATGTTCATTCCACCAGCGCCCTGAATAATTGGCTCAAGAATCATAGCCGCGATATTTTTATGACTCTTACTAAGCCTTGATTCCAAATCAGAGAGCGCCTCTTCAGTATTACCGTGTTTGGGCTGATTAACAAAATAATGCTTTGGTAAAACCTCACTAAAAAGGTGATGCATGCCCTTATTTGGATCGCAAACACTCATGGCACCAAACGTATCGCCATGGTATCCACCTCTTGGCGTTACAAAATAAGATTTTCTTTTTTGGCCCTTATTTTGCCAGTACTGTATGGCCATTTTAAGAGACACCTCAACTGAGACAGAGCCCGAATCTGCAAAAAACACCTTATCCAAGCCTTTGGGTGTCAGATTGATGAGCTTTTCACATAAATCAATTGCTGGCTGATGAGTCAAACCTCCAAACATTACGTGCGATACTTTATCAATCTGAGACTTAACGGCATCATTAATGGAGGCATTGTTGTAGCCATGTATCATGCACCACCAAGAGCTCATTCCGTCAATGACGCGCACTCCATTCTTGAAATTAAGGTATACCCCTTCGGCGCTCTCTACATGGTATGTTGGCACCTTGTTTGGGATATTGGCATAAGGATGCCAGATATGATTTTCATCGATATTCACTATAGGTAATCTCGCAATTGTTTCATAGAATCGATTACGAGGTCAGGGTTTTCATCCGCAATATTATTGCCATGATTGTAGCCATAAGACATACAGATTATCTGAAAGCTTGCTGCTCTAGCGGCCTTTACGTCGCTCACTGAATCACCCAGCATGAGGCATTCATTTGGATTGATATTAAAAAAGTTAGCGCCATGAATCAGTGGCAGTGGGTCTGGCTTATTCTTTTCTAAAGTGTCGCCAGAAATGACTATCCCAAAATAATCAATAATCCCCAAAGATTTTAGTAGTGGAAGCGTAAACTGCTCCGCTTTATTTGTAACACAGCCTAAAAGATAACCCTTGGATTTTAAATAATCTAAGCCCTCCATTACACCCTCGTAAAGAGTAGACCTCACTGATGAGTTTTGGGCGTATAAATCTAAAAAAATAGGGTACGCTTTGTCGAATGCTTGTTGACTTGGAAACCCGTCCAATTCACCAGTCAAAGCCCTTTCAACTAGCCTAGGTACTCCGTTTCCTACCCAATGCCTTACTCTTTCTTCTCCTCTTGCTGGCCTGCCCAGACTAATCATCATTTGATCTACGCAATAAGCTAAATCAGGGACACTATCGACTAAAGTTCCATCAACATCGATCATTACTAGTTTTGGCTGAAATATTTTCATTAATGTTCTTTATTTATTGCAAGTTTGGTAGAATTGGATTAAGCATTGAAAACAAAGATATTTTATATGGAAAACAAAACAGTCATTGGATTTATTGGCGCTGGGAATATGGCCTATGCTCTTATAAAAGGGCTATTGAGTGATGGCTTTGATGCCAAAAATATTAATATTAGTGACGCTAATCCTGAACTTCTAGAAAAACGTAATTCTGAACTAGGAGTCACAACCTACTCTGACAATGTTTCATTACTAACCAATAGTGCTATTGTGGTTTTTGCTGTTAAGCCTCAAGTACTCTCAATCGTTTGTCATGAACTCAAAAATAAGGTTTCATCTGACCAGCTCTTTGTCTCAATTGTTGCTGGAATAAAAAGTAACGATATTAATCGATGGCTTGGCGGTGATTTTGCACTTGTAAGAACAATGCCCAATACGCCTGCTCTTTTTCAATCTGGAGTGACAGGTCTTTATGCAAACGAACGTGTTAATGATAACCAAAAAGAGTCAGTCAACTTGTTGTTATCCTCTGTGGGTGAGTGCTTTTGGGTCAACGAGGAAAACCTCTTGGATGCAATAACAGCAATTTCAGGCAGTGGCCCTGCTTATTTTTTCTTAATGATGGAGTCCATGAAGCAGGCTGCTATGGCCCTAGGCCTGGATAAAGAAACAGCTGATGCCTTGAGTATCAAAACCAGCCTGGGTGCAAGCATAATGGCGACGAATTCTGGCAAAGACTCACGCACACTTCGTGCAGAAGTAACATCACCAAATGGAACTACGCAGTCTGCGATCGAAACCTTTCAAGATCAGAACTTTGAGGGAATCGTTGCAGCAGCTACAAGGGCGGCCTATGACCGCGCAAGGGAGCTCAGTCAAGAGCTAGGCAACACCGACTAATTTTATCTAGACCTCTCATTAACTACCCCATAGCAATTGCATATTGGCAATTGCAGCTAGGGAAGCGGTTTCCGCTCTCAAAACTCTCTTTCCAATGAAGATTGACTGATATCCCGCGACCTCAGAATCACTTACTTCTTTTTCGGTCAAACCTCCTTCAGGTCCTATCAGTATGGCTGCTTTAGAAGTTTCCTGAACTTGACTCAGGCCGATTTTTGCTCGGTGATGCAAAACAAAGCCATTATGGTCCGTCTCTTCTAATAACTCTTCGAGCGAAATTGGATCGGATACGCTGACAATGACTGAACGGCCTGATTGTTCACAGGCATGGTTAGCAATTTTTTGCCAGTGATCAATTTTTTTTTGAACTTTTTCATCTCTTAGCCTGACAACGCAACGCTCTAATTTCATTGGAATTATTCTTGTCACTCCCAATTCAACAGCTTTTTGAATCAAAAAATCCATTTTTTCGCCTTTTGCAATCCCCTGAGCGAGTGTTAAATCTAATTTTGATTCTGAATTGTTTCTTGCCTTAGAAATGATTTTAAGACTAGTTGTTTTTTTGGCGTCTTGAACTAATGCTTTGTAATCAAAACCGTCACCGTTAAATACTGTAATATTTTTGCCAACTGGAAAACGTAAAACCTTGTTTAAATGGTGACTATTATCACGATCTAATTCAGCTGTTTTACCTTCAGTAAAAGGTGTATTTTGGTAAAGTCGTATCGTTTTCATGGTATCTTTCTTGCGTTGTATATCTAAGAATTAATACACCAAATAAAATGATACATCAAAAAAGAAGAGAGGAGTTGTTAAGCATGTTGGGTCATGATGCCGTGGTCATTGTGTCAACCAATAGTGAACAAAAAAGAAACAGTGATGTGACTTATCCATTTCGTCCAGATAGTAATTTTTGGTATCTTACTGGATTTATAGAGCCCGATGCAATAGCTGTATTTAACAAAGACAGCTATGTCATGTTTTTGAGACAGAAGGACGAGACTAAAGAGATTTGGAATGGAATCAGACTCGGCGTTGAACGTGCTCCAGAAATATTGTTAGTGGATCAGGCTTATGACATCGATACTTTTTTTGATAATATTAACTCTTTCACTAAGAAAGGCTCTGCTATTTATTTTGATGCTCCAGGAGGTGGTGGCTGGAAAGACCATTCAAGCACAAATATTCATAATAATCGTATTCATTCTCTTTTTGAAAGCGGGTTAAAGCCCTTGAACCCCTTTATTTCAGAAATGCGGCTAATAAAAGACAAGGAAGAAGTCAAAAATATGCAGCATGCAGCGGACTTAGCTTCTGAAGCCCACATAAATGCAATGAGAGCGACTTTACCTGGACTTTTTGAGCATAATATTGCCTCTGTGTTTGATTCATATTTTAGAAATAGCAACTCTGAACACTCCTATCCTCCAATCGTTGCAAGTGGAGAAAATGCTTGCATTTTGCATTACACTGAAAACAACAAAGAGCTAAAAGATGGGGATCTGCTTTTGATTGATGCTGGTTGCGAGATTAACGGCTATGCCTCAGATATTACAAGAACTTTTCCAGTTAATGGAAAGTTTAGTGAAGCCCAAAGAGAGATATATGATCTTGTTTTAAGCGCCCAAAAATCTGCTATTCACTCTATTAAGCCAGGAGTAAGCTCGAATAAGCCGCATGAGACTGCCTGTCAAATAATAACGGATGGTCTTATCAAGCTAGGAATTATGAAATCTCCTGAGGATTTGACTAAATTTTATATGCACAACACTGGGCACTGGCTGGGACTTGATGTGCATGACGTAGGCAGTAAATTAGTTAATGAAGAGTTCCGTGAATTTAAAAGTGGCATGGTAACAACTGTTGAGCCTGGAATTTATATTCGAAGGGATGATAAAATTGACCCTAAGTACTGGGGCATCGGAGTCAGAATAGAAGACGATGTTTTAGTGACTGCAACAGGAAACCATGTTCTCTCCAAAAAAGCAGTTAAAGATATTGATGAAATTGAACAATTAATGAGTCGACATTAGTTATGAATATAAATGAAGCAATCAAAGCAGTTATTTCAAGACAAAACTTAAATGAAAGTGAGATGCATGATGTCATGAATAGCATCATGACCGGCCAAACTACCGATGCTCAGATTGGCGCATTTCTAGTTGGACTTTCAATGAAGGGTGAGACAATTGAGGAAATTACTGCCAGCGCTAAAGTAATGCGTGCCCTTGCCACATCAGTCAAATTAAGCAGTGATGAATACTTAGTTGACACCTGTGGCACTGGAGGAGATGGTCTTGGCCTTTTCAATATTTCAACAGCTTCAGCCTTTGTAGTCGCAGCGGCCGGTGGAAAAGTTGCAAAGCATGGAAATCGCTCAATATCTTCAAAGTCTGGAAGTGCAGATGTGCTCGAAGCTGCTGGTATTAATCTCAATTTAGACCCAGAATTAATCAGTCAGTGTATTGAGGAGATTGGTGTGGGATTTATGTTTGCACCGTCCCATCATAGTGCCATGAAACATGCAATTGGACCTCGCAAGGAGCTTGCAGTAAGAACAATTTTTAACGTATTGGGTCCTTTGACAAATCCAGCCAAAGCACCAAACCAAATTATGGGAGTTTACGATAAAAACTTAGTTGAGCCAATTGCTAATGTTCTAAAAGGTCTCAATTCGCGCCACGTAATGGTAGTACATTCCGAAGATGGTCTTGATGAGTTCTCCATTGCCAACAAAACTTATGTTGCAGAACTAAAAGATAATAAAATTTCAACTTATACCGTCCATCCTCATGATTTTGGGCTAGAAGAAGGAAACCTAGATTCAATTAAAGCAGAAAATGCTGAACAATCTCTTGCTTTGATTCATGAAGCATTTTCTGGAAAGAGAGGTGTGGCTAGAGACATTATTGCACTAAACGCTGGCGCTGCAATTTACGTGAGTGGCCTAGTAAAATCATTAGATGAGGGCATCACAAAAGCTAATCAAATATTATTAGATGGTTCTGCGCAAGATAAGCTTGATGCATACATCCATGCAAGTAATAATGAATAAAAAAACAAATCTAATCTGGATAGATCTTGAGATGACAGGGTTAATTCCCGAGAGTGACGTGATCATTGAAATTGCAACTGTTGTGACGGATGCCAATCTTAATGTTATTGACGAAGGCCCATCTTTAGCTATCAATCAAAAAACTGAATTACTAGATGGTATGGATGAATGGAATACCAATCAACATAACCGCTCTGGATTAGTGCAAAGAGTTAAAGAAAGTTCAGTTTCAGTCGCCGAAGCAGAATCTCAAACACTTGATTTTCTCTCTCAATACGTTGATTCAGGTGCATCTCCTATGTGCGGCAATTCAATTTGTCAAGACAGAAGATTTTTGTATAACTATATGCCTACCCTTGAAAAGTTTTTCCATTACCGGCATATCGATGTCTCAACACTAAAAGAACTGGCTGTTCGCTGGAAACCGGACATTATCTCTAGCTCATTCAAAAAATCTAGGCACTTAGCTTTGTCAGATATCTATGACTCCATCGATGAATTGAAGCACTACAGAGAGCATTTAATCAAAGCTTAAATTGACTTATCTTTCCCCCGCAAAAATTAATTTATTCCTACACATTACCTCAAAAAGAGATGATGGATTTCATAACCTGCAGACCATTTTTCAGCTATTAGATTTTTATGATGAGATAGATTTTAGTTTAAGAGATGATGGAAAAGTAAACCGCACCTCAGGTAACGAAGACATTCCTCTAAGTGATGATTTAATGATTAAGAGCGCTAAAAAGTTACAACAATTTGGCCGGGCTAATTGTGGAGTTGACATAAAAATTATAAAAAAGATTCCTGCCGGGGGAGGACTGGGAGGGGGGAGTTCGAATGCAGCTACGACTTTAATTGCGTTGAATCACCTTTGGGATCTTGAGTTATCAAAAGAACAACTCATGGCTATAGGCAAGGATATTGGGGCTGACGTTCCAGTCTTTATAGAAGGTCAAAGCTCTTGGGCGGAGGGAATTGGTGAAATTCTACACCCTGTAAATTTATTAAAATACTTCTATTTAGTTGTTTCTATCAATAAACACATCTCCACTAAAGAAATTTTCAGCCATAAAGCATTGACAATGACACCAGTACAAAGGAAAATGTCTGATTTTTCATTGGTCTCGGATCCACATAACGACTGTCTGGATGCTGCAATTGACTTGGAAGGTGAGATTAAAGATGCTCTAAAGCACTTAAATTCCACTCAAAATCATATTGATATTGCTAGGATGACAGGAAGCGGTTCATGTGTATTTGTTCCATTTGAAAATGAAAGTGATGCATTGATTGCAAAGAAAGAATTGCCATCAAAATGGAATGGTTTTGTCGCTAAGGCGATTGATAAATCACCATTATACAATTGGGATGTCGCCAAGCGGTAAGGCAACGGGTTTTGATCCCGTCATTCGCAGGTTCGAATCCTGCCATCCCAGCCAATTTTTTCAATATACCACAACAACTCTTCTAAACAAATCATGAAATGTAATGAAGGCCTCAGTAGGGTAAAATCTTCCCTTTAACTTAAGGGAATATAGTTACAAATGAGCTTATATCAGTTTAATTTTAAAAATATCGATGGGAAAGAGGTTTCATTTAAAAGCTTTGAGGGCAAAGTTGTTCTAATTGTTAATACGGCAAGCAACTGTGGTTTAACTTATCACTACGAAGGTTTAGAAAACCTATATCAAGAATACAATGATGTCGGTCTGGAAATTATTGGATTCCCTTGCAATCAATTTGGCAAGCAAGAACCAGGAACAGCAGAGGAAATAAAAAGCTTTTGTAATCTTAACTATGGTGTTAGCTTTCAGTTGTCTGAAAAAATTGAAGTCAACGGCTCAAACGCTCACCCAGTCTTTAAATACCTAAAATCTGAGCTCAAAGGTAAACTAAATGACAGCATCAAATGGAATTTTACTAAATTTCTAATTGATAGAAATGGGATGCCTTTTAAACGCTTTAGTGCAACAGTTGAGCCTGAGGAAATAAAGCCTTTCATTGATGAACTTATTTAAATAATATAAAAAAACTTGACCTACTAGAAAAACTACTTAATTCAATCGTGTGATTTCTTTGTATAATTATGCAATCAACCAATAAGAATCTAATTAGATGTCTTTAGATAGAATTAAAATCTTTAGCGGTAACGCAAATCCTGACCTTTCTTCTGAAATTATTGAAAATCTTAACATAAACCAAAGCAAGGCTTTTGTTGGCCAATTTAGTGATGGCGAATCTCAGGTAGAAATTCTAGATAATGTCCGTGGTTGTGATGTTTTTGTCATACAACCAACATGCGGGCCTTCGTCAGCAGAAACTTTAATGGAACTATTGATAATGGTTGACGCGCTCAAACGGTCTTCTGCAGCAAGAATAACAGCTGTTGTTCCTTATCTTGGTTATTCAAGGCAGGATAGACGATCTCGCCTAACTAGAGTTCCAATCACAGCAAAGCTTGTAGCACAAATGATTGAGACTTCTGGGGTAAATCGAATTCTAACTATGGATCTTCACGCAGATCAAATCCAAGGCTTCTTCAACATACCGATAGATAATATCTATGCTCAACCAGTACTAGTTCAGGACATATTAGATCATAACTACGATGATGTTGTAGTAGTATCACCCGATGTCGGAGGTGTTGCAAGAGCACGAGCTGCAGCAAAAAGAATCAATGATGCTGATCTTGCAATCATTGATAAAAGGCGTCCAGAGCCCAACCTTGTAAGAGTGATGAATGTAATTGGTGATGTATCTGGAAGAACATGCATCATGATTGATGATATGGTTGACACTGCAGGCACACTCTGTCAGGCAGCAGAAATTTTGAAAGAAAAAGGCGCTAAAAAAGTTGTTGCTTATGCTACTCATGCAGTCCTTTCTGGAGGCGCTATAGAAAATATTTCCAACTCAAAGCTTGATGAGCTAGTTATTACAAATACTATCCCTTTGAATGGAAATGCAAATAAATGCGATAAAATTAGACAATTGTCTATTGCCAAAACCCTTGCTGATGTAATTCGAAGAATTAGCGAAGAACAATCTATAAGTAAAATTTTTGCCGAATCTAACTAAATCAAAGCTATTTCAACGGTCGATTATTGACTAAAAAATAATTGATGAATTAGGTATAATTCCACCTCTGTTTTTAAAAAACAATACTATGAAGACAACTACTGAAGCTCATAAAATCGCCCTAAATAGTCTTATCGTCATTGGAAAAGAACAAGGCTATCTTACCTATTCAGAAATTAATGACCTCTTGCCTGAGGATCTATTGACTCCTGAGCAGGTAGAACCAATTGTGACTATTCTTGAGGAGCTAGACATTGTAGTTGCTGATGAAGCCCCAGATGCTGATACTTTGGTTATGCACCAAGGTGGTAAAGCCGAGGCAAATTCAGCAGAAGTTGCTGTTGCAGCACTCGCCGCACTTGATTCAGAGTTTGGAAGAACAACGGATCCTGTCAGAATGTACATGCGCGAAATGGGGGTTGTTGAACTATTAGAGCAAAGTGATGAAGTTAGAATTGCAAAGGAAATTGAAGCTGGTGTCTATCAAATAATGCAGGCGATATCACTTTATCCAGAAATTGCAGATCACTTCTTTAAAGCCTATACAAGACTTGAAGAAGGCAAATGTAAAATGACCGATGTAGTTATTGGCTACCAAGGAGATGCTGAAGAGTTTGAGGAAAAACAAGCACTAATTGTTGAAAAGCAAGCGCTTCTTGATGAAAAACACGCAAAATTAGAGGCGATGAATCTAGATGAGGATGAGCTAGATGAGGATGAAGATGAATTTGATGAGTTAGAATATACTGGACCTGACGAGGGTGAAGTATATGAGCGCTTTGACAAAATACAAAAATCTTACAAAAGCTACGTCAATTCATGCAAAAAGAATGGCTATCTTGATGCAAAAACAGTTAAAGCAAGACAAAAATTCTCAAACTGTATTTCAGAGCTAAGACTTGCTCCAAAGCTTGTTAGTACAATGATGGATGTAGTGTCTAATCGTATTTCTGTAGTCAAAAAAGAAGAAAATTTAATTCGCAAGGCATGTCTAGATGCAGGCATGACTTCAGAACTTTTTTATAAGTTATTTCCTGGAAACGAAACTAACTTTGATTGGCTCAAAAGTAAAGAGATTGATAAAACAACTCTAAAATCTTTAGAAAAGTGCAAAGATGAGATTTACTATTCTCAAAAAAGTCTTTTAGAAAACCAAGAGGCGATGCAAATTACTGTCGGTGAACTTAAGGAAATCAATAAAAAACTTAGACAAGGCGACAGAAAAGCTAAAAATGCAAAGAGTCAGATGATTGAGGCTAATTTAAGACTTGTAATATCTATTGCAAAAAAATATGCTAATCGTGGCTTGCAATTCTTAGACCTTATTCAGGAGGGCAATGTTGGCCTCATGAAAGCAGTTGATAAATTCGAGTATCGTCGCGGATATAAGTTTTCAACATATGCAACCTGGTGGATTCGTCAAGCTATCACAAGGTCTATTGCTGATCAGGCTCGTACTATTAGAATACCAGTTCACATGATTGAAACAATCAATAAGCTTAATAGAGTCAGGCGCCAATTACTTCAAAGATTTGGAAGAGAAGCGACGCCTGAAGAGCTCTCTGTAGAAATGGAATTACCAGAATATAAAATAAATAAGATTCTTAAGATAGCCAAAGAACCACTTTCAATGGAGAATCCTGTTGGTGACGATGAGGATTCTACAATAGGTGATTTTATTGAAGATGAAAAATTGTCCTCACCTGTTGAGGTAACTACTCGTGAAAGTCTGAAAGAAACTACGGGTGATCTTCTAGCAAATTTATCGCCACGAGAAGCAAAGGTACTTAAGATGAGGTTTGGAATCGATATGAGCACTGACCATACACTCGAGGAAGTTGGAAGACAATTTGATGTTACACGTGAAAGAATAAGACAAATTGAGGCAAAAGCACTTAGGAAATTGCGTCACCCTTCTCGCGCTCATAAGCTTCAAAGCTTTTTAGAATAGCTCTTTACCCGGGCCTATAGCTCAGTTGGTTAGAGCAGTCGACTCATAATCGATTGGTCCTTGGTTCAAGTCCAAGTAGGCCCACCAAATATTAAAAAACCTAGCTCCGCTAGGTTTTTTTTGGACATCGTTACAGGTATTTTGGCTCAATTATTGATTCACTGATAGAGCCATTATTATTACTTACATAATATGCTTTAGCATTGGGTAAAGATGAAACACATCGTTTAAGCCCCCCATCAACAAAGTGAGCTGCAACGCCATCGTCACATGCTATGCCTTCCATCATAGAGCCATTTAAAATTGCTTTATGGTATTCTGGCCTGCGTTTTGGCTCACTGTCAAAATGAGGGCAATTACTGTTCGGCAAAAAACCTAAACAATCTAGTGGCAATAATTTTCCAGTCACTGAGTCAGTCAATCCTTTTTCAAACCAGCAAATTGAGCCAGCACTTAGACCTGCCATAATAGCGCCGTTATTCCAAGCTTCAAGTAAATAGTTATCAAGACTCCACTCTCTCCAAAGAACCATAAGGTTCCGCGTATTCCCGCCACCAACATAAAATATATCTTTATCTAGAACAAACTCTCTTAAATCTCCTTCTGGAGGCCAAAATAATGAAAGATGGCTCGTCTCACAGTTTAATTTTTTGTACGAAGAATAAAATCTTCTTCTATAGCTTTCATCATCCCCACTTGCAGTTGGTATAAAGCAAACTTTTGGATTGATTTTGTCGGTTAAGGATAAAAGATACTTATCTAACTTTAGATTTTCAGGTTTTGAGGTGAAGCCACCACCCCCCATCGCTAAAACTTGTTTTTTCATTATTAAAATAAAAATATGTTGGAGAAAAAATAAATTTTACTTAAGATTCAGGCAGACAAAAAATAAATATGATACTCAATGTTATAATGATTTTATGAATCCAGCATTACTCTCAAAGCTTCTTCGTCTTAGCACTCAAGCTGGTGAAATAATTATGGATTTTCGAAAAAATGCCTTTGATTATTCAATTAAAAATGACAACACACCGATCACGCTAGCCGACAAAGCATCTCACGAATTTTTATTAAATGCTCTAGCCAAATTAACACCAAATATTCCTATTCTCTCAGAGGAGTCATCTCATATTCCATTCTCTGTGAGAAAATCATGGAATGAGTATTGGTTAATTGATCCTCTGGATGGTACTCGAGACTTTATAGATGGCTCTCCTGACTTTTGTATCAGTATTGCCTTAATTAAAGACAACTATCCGACCTTTGGATTAATTTACTCACCTTTTAATAAAGTGCATTACTATCGGTTAAATCATGAATCTTCAAACAAGGTTGTAAATAGTAAGACATATAAGATTCTTACAACAAAACCTAAAAGATGGGAAAAAATAGTTGTTGGAAGATATTCAATTAATAACAAAGGACTTAAAGAACATCTAAAGCTAAAAACCAATTTTGAAACTTTTAAGCTTGGGAGTGCACTGAAGTTTTGCCTAATAGCAGAGGGAATCTACCACTATTATCCTAAATTTGGACGCTGCTCTGAGTGGGACACAGCAGCCGGTGTATGTATACTTGAGGGTGCGGGTGGAACGGTGGTTGATTTAGAGAATAAAGCCTTAAAGTTCAATTTAACTAAAGATATTATCAGCCCTTCCTTTATAGCAATTGCCTAAGTTGAAAACCTTAAAGATAGATCTATCGATCTAATGTCTTTTGTGAGAGTGCCAATAGAAATATAGTCAACTCCTGTTTCAGCGTATTTCATAATATTATTTTCATTAATCCCTCCAGAGGCTTCGAGAGGATAAATTCCACTTGAAATCTTAACAGCCTCCCTCAGTTCTTGAATAGAAAAATTATCACACAATATACGCGTAATATCTTTCATTAAAAGTGCAGATCGAAGCTCATCAAGAGATTCAACTTCAACAATTATAGGTGTTTTAGGAAATTTAATCACAGCGTCTCTTATAGACTCCTCAAGAGAACCAATTGTTAAAATATGGTTCTCTTTTAGCATGATGCAATCATACAGACCCATTCTATGATTGACTCCACCGCCACACTTTACAGCATACTTTTGGGCCTTTCTAAGGCCTGGAATTGTTTTTCTTGTATCAAGTAATTTTGCTTTTGTGCCACTAATTAATCTAACTAATTCAGCAGTTTTAGTAGATGTAGCACTCAGTAATTGTAAGAAATTGAGTGCGACTCTCTCGGCAGTAACTATTGTTTTTGCGAACCCATAAATTTTGCAAATTATTTCACCAGGACTGACCATAGAGCCATCCTCAACATTCCAGTTGATTTGAATTTTTGGGTCAATTGAAAAAAAACATAGGTTGGCAAATTCAACGCCGCATATAACAGCGTTCTCTCTGCAAACTATTTCAGCTTCAATCATTTTATTTTCAAGCAAACTTGAAGTTAAATCCCCATCTCCAATATCCTCTGAGATTGCTAATTGAACTATTTTTTCGATATCATTTTTCATTTATAAAATCAATAATTGCTTCAACTGATTTAGAGCTAGATTGTTGATTCAACAAGCTATGAATCTTTCCTAATTCTTCAACAAGTTTAGTATTGTCCGATTCTAATAATTTCATAGCATGTTCAGAGATATTCTCTCCATTGGCATCATCTTGAATTAATTCTGGAACAACATTGCGTCCTAATATTTTATTTGGAAGTGATACCTCTCTGGTATGAAGCAATCGGCTAGCAATCTGGTAGCTAAGATAAGAAAGTTTATAGACAACAATCATTGGAACAGCCAATAAGCCAACCTCAAGAGCTGCGGTTCCAGATGCAACAATAACTAAATCGGAATTACTAATTTTTGTGTGTGCATCACCTACGCTAAGTCCTATTTCGAGCCCATCAATACTTTTATTAACCCAGTCTAATTGTTGGTCATTCGCAAGAGATATATTAAAGATAAGATCAGTATTTTCATCTTTCATTAATTCAACTGCTTTTAGCAACTCTGGTAACAAATACTTAATCTCTGATTCTCTTGAACCAGGCATTAAAAGAACATTTTTATTAGATTTATAATCTTTTCTGGGCTTTAAAGTTTCGGCTAATGGATGTCCAACAAAAATTGCTTTTTGATTATGCTTTCTGTAGAAATCAACTTCAAAAGGAAAAAGACATAGAATTAAGTCTGTTGACTCTTTAATTTTTTTTATTCTATTAGAGCGCCAAGCCCAGACAGATGGACTAATAAAATGAATTGTTTTAACACCATTTTTCTTGAGAATTCGCTCTATCTTAAAATTAAAGTCAGGCGAGTCAATGCCTATAAAAACATCAGGCTTATTTGCAAGATAGTACTTAGAAATGTGTTTTCTTAGTTCTAAGATGGATGGCAACTTTCTCAAAACTTCACTAAAGCCCATTACATTGACTTCATTCATGTGCCACAATCTATGACAACCTGCTTTGATCATCTTATCCCCAGCTAAACCATCAATCTGACAATTTGGTTGATTTTGCTTTAAAGCAACTACAAGTGATGAGGCAATCAAATCACCTGAAGTTTCTGCAGCACTGAGGGCAATTTTCATTTCAATTATTATTACGAGGACATATTAAACTTTATTAAGCTCTTAAAATCTTAAGATCTAGGTAAGATAATATCAGGGTTATTGTCAAAAGGCCTGTAAATAACCATGACCCCGCCGATAACTTGAACTAATTCTGCATGAGAAAACTCTATGATTCGCTCAATAATATTTTGTTTCTCATCGCGATTATCTACTCTCAGCTTAATCTTTATTAACTCATGTTTGAGCATTGTAGAATCAATTTCAGCCAATACTGAATCACTTAGGCCATGTTGGCCAATCATCACAAATGGTTTCAAATCATGAGCAATTGATCTTAAATATTTTTTTTGATTATTGGTTAGTTTCATCTTCAAATAAACTTTCATTCTCAAAAAGAGACTCAATGGTTTCTCTTTTTCGCACTAGATTGTGTTGCTTTCCACTAATCATTACTTCTGGAACCCTTGGTCTAGAGTTATAGTTAGAACTGAGAACAAAGCCGTAAGCGCCAGCTGTCATGATTGCAATGTAATCTCCTTTTTCTAAAGTAAGATTTCTATTTTTCGCTAAAAAATCTGCAGACTCACAAACTGGTCCAACAATGTCCCACGTATCATTAATGCCCATCGAATTATCATCAATCAAGACAGCTTGGTGAAATGACCCATAAAGCGAAGGTCTAATTAAATCATTCATTGCACCATCAACAATTGCAAAAGATTTGAGATCATTTCGCTTTAAGTATTCTACTTTTGTTACAAATATTCCAGCATTAGCAACAATTGAACGACCAGGCTCGACTAATATCTTCATCTCATTAACCCTATGGGTTACAGAATTCAAATAGTCTTCAATATTAATGATTTTTTCATGATCATAGCTTACTCCAACGCCGCCACCAATGTCTAGGTGCTCAATTAGAATATTTTCAGATTTTAACTTTTCAACAAGCTCTAATGCTCGTTCTAGCGCCTCGATAAAAGGGGACACATCAGTGATTTGAGATCCTATGTGATAATCAAGACCACAAACTTTTAAACTGCCTGATAAGGCTGTTTTTTTGTACATTGATAGGGCAACATCGGCACCAACACCAAACTTATTTTCAGTCAGACCTGTAGAAATATAAGGATGAGTATTTGCATCTACATTTGGGTTTACCCTAATCGAAATAGGAGCAGTCATATTCATAGAGGAAGCAACTGACTCAATACGATCTAGCTCATGTTCAGACTCAACATTAAAGCAATAAATTCCATATTGAAGAGCTTTTTGAATTGAGATTTCATTTTTTGCAACCCCTGAAAAAACACATTTTTTTGGATCCCCTCCAGCTGCAATAACTCTCTCTAGCTCTCCCAATGAAACGATATCAAATCCAGAACCTAGCCTGGCAAGAATATTTAACACTGCCAAGTTAGAGTTTGCTTTGACTGCGTAGCATATTAAATGCGGATGATTTCCAAAAGATTTTTTGAATAGGTTCCAATTAAACTCTATTTGACTTTTTGAATAAATATAAAGTGGCGAACCATAGGATCTTATTAAGTCTGAAATAGGAACAGACTCAGCGTAAAGTTTTTTATTTTGAAAATTGAATGCGTTCAATTGAATTTATTACGAGTAACTAATAGAAGTTGACTGAACAGAGGCTACCTCGGACTCATTGATTGGAACTAAATCGCCCATTCGGCCACATGCAGTTATAGTAATTACAAGCGAAACAAGTAAAAAAAATTTAATTTGGTTTCTCATGGTCCCACCATCACTTTGTCAAAGTTATCATTTTACACAAAGGCTTTGAGCTGTTGCACAAACAAGTCTCTTGGTATATTAAAAGCACCTAAGCTTTTGAGATGCTTATTCTCTACCTGACAGTCTATTAATTTATAGTCGCTATTTTGAAGGAGGTAGGCAAACGCAACTTTTGAAGCATTGTTCTCGCGTGAAAACATAGACTCTCCAAAAAAAACACTTCCTAATGCAACTCCATATAAACCGCCCACTAGCCTTTTATCGGAAAAAACTTCGTAAGAATGAGCATATCCCGCATCATGAAGATTACAGTAAGCTTTGATCATATCGTCATCTATCCATGTTTCGTACTGTCCAGCTCTAGGAACATTTTGACAATGATTTATTACCTCAGAAAAAACAGTATTCACTGAAACAATAAATTTTGAGGAATTAATGGTTTTTCTTAAGCTTTTGGAAAGATGAAAAGTATCGGGTGTAATGACCATTCTGGGGTCAGGTGAATACCATAGTATCGGCTCATCTTTACCATACCACGGAAAGATTCCCCTTGAGTATGCATACAGTAACCTATCAATAGATAAGTCTCCACCTATCCCGATTAATCCGTTGGGTTCTTTAAGAGCTAAATCTAATTTTGGAAATTTTATTTCATTCGCATCAAGTAAAAAAGACGATGGTATGTCAATCACTTTTTGCGACTTTTGATAATATCCCTTACCATATAGAGCGCAAGAATACTTCTAGCCTCTGTTAAATCTTCAGTGTAAGTTAAATCTTCTAGTTCTGAAAGTTTTTTAGGAACAATCTCAAGAGGCTCTGGTTCATCTCCTTCTGCAGTTTCTTCGTAAAGGTCTTCTGCCAAAACAATATGTGTCTCACTGGACTGATAACCAGGCGCTAGAGTGATTGTTTTTAAAAAAGTTAATTTATTTGCCCCATAACCTATTTCTTCTTTTAATTCACGTTCAGCAGCTTCAACAGGAGTTTCTCCCTTATCAATCTTTCCTTTGGTTAGACCTAACTCATAGCGTTCAGTCCCTCCTGAAAATTCATAAATCATTAAAACTGTTTCATCATCTAACATTGGGATAACCAAAACTGCTCCATTTCCTCTAGACATTAATCTTTCATAAACTCGAGTTGCTCCATTAGAGAACTCAACATCCATTGATTCAAGATTAAAAATTCGACTCTGGGCTACCGTATGAATATTGGTCAGTTTAGGCTTTTTTCTCATACCAAATATTATGCCATCGGTTCTTAATTATTTAATTAATAAAGAACAAATTAATTAATGATTATCTTCCCATAATAATGGAAAAAAACTATCATCTAATTTATCAGTGCCCTTCATTTTATACTTTCTATATATTTTTCCAGTACCTCCACAGTTCGTGGGATGAAATTTAGCATCACTAGGGACACAATGAGCCACAATGGCTCTTCGATCACTGCTTGATCGATTGACTCCTGATCCATGCCAAGTCATACCATGATGAAACGAAGCTCCTCCTGCAGAGACTTCAACAGCATATGTTTGAAGGCTCTTGTCATTCATCTTAAGATAGCTATTAAGCTCTTTTTTGTAGTCTTCAGGCGCATGAAAACTATCCGAAGGCGGGTATAAGCCCCAATGATGAGACTCAATAGCAAACTCCAAAGTGCCATTTTCCTTATGAGTCTTATCAAGTGGTATCCAACAAGTTGCCATACTTTGAGGAATAATCCAATCTACATATGCAGCATCCTGATGAAATGCAAGTGACTTACCTTGAGGAGGTTTCCATAAAACATTATCCTGTATTAGTCTGGCTCCTCTCCAATTCATTAATTTAGAAATAGTTTGACCAATAATTGGATTACAAACAACTTGTTTAATGAGGTTATCTGACTTCCAAGCATTGCAAATTTGTCTTGTTACGTCATTTGGATCTCTACCACTTTTCCAGTTCCATTCGTCGGGCTCAATACCAGTTTCAAACTCTCCCTGAAAAAGCAAATCAATTCTTTTTTTTAATTCATCAAGATAATTCAAATTGATAAATGTATCAAAAGTAAGAAAGCCATTCCTATGAAAATCTTTCAATTGGTCTTCGGTAATCGAAGCTTTAATCATTTGGATGAGTCCAAAGTCATACTCATTGTTAACTATTCAACTCATCAAAAACCATTAGGGCTGAAGTATCACTGTATGTATGCCCTCTATCCATTAGATTAATATATCTGTCGTAAACCTCTTGAGTAAAAGTTAAATTAGTCTTATTTCCTTTAGCTTGATCCAAACAATACCCTAAATCTTTTACCATCCACTTGATTGCAAAGCCAAAATCAAACTCTCTTTGGTGCATTGTTTTACCTCTATTTACCATTTGCCATGATTGTGCTGCTCCGCCGGAAATAGCTGATAACAATTTATCCATATCTAAATTTTCTGATTCAGCAAAAAGCAAACCTTCGGATAACCCTTGTAACAATCCAGCAATACAAATTTGATTAACCATTTTCGCGAGCTGACCTGATCCGACCTCTCCCATCAAAGTTACACTTTTTGAATATGTTTTCATAATTGAATCACATGATTCTAAAATATCTGGATCACCCCCAGCCATCACGCTTAGAACACCATTAACAGCTCCAGCTTCTCCTCCACTTACCGGAGCATCAATAAAATTAATGTCTTTAGACTTCAAAGACTCATTTAGATGCTTTGCAAGTTTACAAGATGTGGTTGTATGGTCAATAAATATAGAGCCACTTTTAAGAAAAGCCAACATGCCATCGTCTGAAAAAACAATTTCTATCATGTCTTCATCCCTTCCAGTGCATGTTATAACTACATCAGCATCTGAAACAGCCTCTTCAATAGTTTGAGCCACCCTTCCTTCGTATTCACCACTCCATTTGGCAGATTTTTCTATAGATCGATTAAAAACACACACATTAAAAAGATCAGAATTTGATAAATGTCCTGCCATTGGATAACCCATCGTTCCTAAACCGATAAAAGTTACATTTTTTTTACTGCCCATATATGCACCTTGATTTGTTGTTAAATTACTATGAATTATACGACAATGTCTTCTATACTAAATCGACAGTTAAATCAAAAAATCTACTAATGACTGAACCTGAATATTGGCAGCAATCTAAAGAATTTTTATCTAATGTTGATCCAAATCTGGCAAGGTTGTTTTTGGAGCATCCAGATTATAGTATTTCCTCTAGGGGTGAAGCATTAGAAACATTACTTCGGTCAATAGTTGGTCAGCAAATATCTGTTCAAGCAGCTGCAAGCGTATGGGGAAAGTTAGCAAATAAAGTTGAGCAAATAAAGCCAGAAAATGTTCTCTCAATTAGCTTCGAAGATCTCAAGTCCTGTGGTCTATCAAAACAAAAGGCTCAATACATAATTAATATTTGTAATCATTTTATGGCTTTTTCAATTAAAGGTCATTCATACTGGGAAGGTCGGTCATTCAAGAGTATTTATGAAGAATTAATCACCATTAAAGGAGTAGGGCCTTGGACTGCAGAAATGTTTGGTATGTTTTATTTACTCGAAAAAGATATCTTTCCAATAAAAGATGTAGGAATAATTAGAGCAATCAATAGACTCTATGGAAATGGAGCCTTTCTCAGTATAGAAAAAATAATTGCAATTTCAGACAAATGGAAACCTTACAGAAGCGTTGCATGCTGGTTTCTATGGAAATCTATCGACAGTGAGGATGTTCAATACTAAGATTCTAGAGCCTTAACAACGAGATCACCCATCTCTTCTGTTCCAACTACTTTTGTGCTATCACCAGCAATATCCCTTGTTCTATATCCTTGATCCAAGACATCGCTCACCGCAGAATCAATTTTATCAGCTAGCTCTCCTTGATTAAGTGAGTATCTTAACATCATAGAGACAGACAATATAGTTGCAAGAGGATTGGCTACATCTTTTCCTGCAATATCTGGGGCAGACCCATGGATTGGCTCATACATTCCAAAGTTATTTTTATCTAATGAAGCAGATGGAAGCATTCCGATAGAGCCAGTTAGCATGGCTGCACAATCGGACAATACATCTCCAAAAAGGTTGCTCGTAACCATGACGTCAAACTGCTTAGGGTCTCTCACAAGTTGCATAGCTGCATTATCAACGTATAGATGGGAGAGCTTTACATCGGAATATTCTTTTGATACTTCTTCCATCACATCTCTCCAAAGCTCAGAGACCTCAAGAACATTTGCTTTATCCACAGAACAGACACGTCTTCCTCTCTTTTGTGCTATTTGAAAAGCGGAATGACCAATTCTTGCAATCTCAGATTCATAATAGGTCGCAGAGTTGACTCCAAATCGCTCACCATTTTTGATTTCTATTCCTCTAGGCTGTCCAAAATAGATACCTCCAACAAGCTCACGAACAATCATTAGATCAAGACCAGATACAATCTCATTTTTAAGACTGGATGCAGAAGCTAGTTGTGGATATAGAATTGCTGGCCTTAAATTTGAAAAAAGTTCAAGCTCAGAACGTATGCCCAATAAGCCTCTTTCTGGTCTTAAGCTTCTTTCTAGTGACTCCCATTTAGGGCCTCCAACAGCTCCCAACAAAATTGAGTCACATTCTTTTGCAATCCTAAGAGTCTCATCAGGAAAAGGGGACCCTGTTTCATCATAAGCAATCCCCCCAAGGAGTCCATTAACAAGATTCATTCCCATAGCATGATTCCGATTTAATGAATCAATTACTTTAACGGCTTGAGCTACAATCTCTATCCCTATACCATCGCCAGGCAGAATGAGTATTTTTGACATTTTAGTTTCCTAATATACGTTTATAAATAAAATTGGCTGTAGTTATATTTCAACCATATCGAAGTCTTCCTTGCCCGAGCCACAAACTGGGCACTCCCAGTCTTCAGGAACATCTGACCAAGCCGTTCTAGGATCAATTCCTTCATCTGGAGCGCCTTTCTCCTCATCATAGATCCATCCACACATGGTGCATTGAAATTTTTTCATAATAAGTTTTTTTAACAGGAAAATTTATTAATGCTGGTAAATTCCTTTGCAAGATGATTATACATTTTGTTAATCATAAATTGACAATCAAAATTGATTGCTACTTTCAACATTAAAACTAATATAAGTGATATTAGAAAATACAGTATAAAATACTGCAATGCTCAAAATTTATAATACTCTCAGCAATCAAAAGGAAAAGTTTCAACCTATTGATGCGAACCATGTTGGAATTTATGTATGTGGTATGACCGTTTATGACTTGTGCCATATGGGTCATGCTAGGGTTATGGTTATGTTTGATGTCATAACAAGGCATTTGAGACGAAACTTTCCTAATGTAAAGTATGTAAGAAATATCACGGATATTGATGATAAGATCATCAAAAGAGCTATTGAAAATAATGAGGATATTTACTCATTAACCAATAGGTATATTGATGCGATGCATGAAGATGAACAATCTTTGGGCGTTTTGAGTCCAGATATTGAGCCTAGGGCTACTGGTTCGATTGACAAGATGATTGATATGATTGAATCATTATCAAACAAAGGATTGGCATATCAAGGAACTAATGGTGACGTATTTTATTCAGTAAGAAAATTTAAAGAATATGGGAAACTGTCTGGAAAAAACTTAGACGACCTGATGGCTGGCGCAAGGGTTGATGTTGAAAACCATAAAATAGATCCACTTGATTTTGTTCTCTGGAAAAAAGCTAAATCTGATGAGCCTAGCTGGCCATCACCCTGGGGTAAAGGTAGGCCTGGTTGGCATATTGAGTGCTCTGCAATGTCTAATCATTTTATTTCTAATCATTTCGATATACATGGTGGCGGGATGGACTTGACATTTCCACATCATGAAAATGAAATCGCCCAATCAGAAGGCGCTAATAATTGTAAATTTGTAAATACTTGGATGCACGTTGGTTTTGTCAATATTGATGACGAAAAGATGAGCAAGTCTCTCAATAATTTTTTTACTATTCGCGATGTATTAAAAAAATATGATGGCGAAGCGCTAAGATATTTTCTTATAAGTAGTCATTACCGCTCGCCTTTAAACTATAGTGAAACAAACATTGAAAGTGCTCAATCTGCTTTAATTAGACTTTATAACGCCATAAAAGGACTAAATCATAATTCTGTAGACTCGGAACTTTTTGAGGTTGACTATGAAACAAGGTTTAATGCAGCTTTAAATGATGACTTCAATACACCTATGGCTCTTAGTATTCTTTTTGAAATTGCTAAACAAATCAATATCGAACGAACAACCAATCCAAAAAAAGCCAGTTCATTATCATGCCAGCTTGTCAAGCTTGGAAACTACATTGGTATTCTTAATCATAATGCTGATGAATACTTAAAACTAGGATCAGAGTTGTCTAAATCTGAAATCACTAAAAAAATTGACCAAAGAGAGGCTGCAAGAAACTCTAAAGACTTTGCTATGTCAGACCAAATCAGAGATGAACTTTTGGAGCTTGGCATTATTCTTGAAGACAGTGCAAATGGAACAACTTGGCGAAGAAAATAATATTGACCTAGATTGGAATCAAATTGATACAATCTTGCTGGACCTTGATGGAACTATCTTAGATTTAAACTTTGATTTAGAGTTTTGGTTGGAATATGTTCCGAAGGTTTACTCAAAAAAAAATAACATCAACTTTCAGACAGCTAAAGAAATAATCATATCAAAGATTAATTCTCAAGAAGGGAGGCTTGCCTGGTATTGCCTAGATTATTGGGAAAAACAACTTGAATTAGATATTATGAAACTAAAAACTGATATCTCTCATCTGATTCAAGTTCATGATCATGCTTTAACTTTTCTTCAACGCGCTAAAGATAATAATAAGCGTATTTATCTTGTTACAAATGCTCATAGAAAAGGCATTAAACTTAAAATGAAAATGTCTAGAATAGAAGGTTTTTTTGATGAAATTATTTCATCGCATGACTTTGGAGTTCCAAAACAACAGCAACAATTTTGGAAAGAGCTAGATAAGAAGATAGATTTCAATAAAGAAAGATCAATCTTCTTTGATGATTCTCTAGATGTTTTGGAGGCGGCTGCCAAATTTAATATTAAAAATGTTATTGCAATTAGTAAACCAAGTACTAAGATTGCCAAAAAAAATGTACCAGGCTACAGGAATATTGAAAACTTTTGTGAGGTTATTCCTCGATAAAATAATCGTCATTTTAAATTTCCATTTTCTATGAGACAAATTGTAACAATCGCCTTCAACTTGCAATCTAAAATGTTAATTTAACTAAAAAATTGTAAATTAATATAATTAAACAATACTTTAGAATTATTGAATACTGTATTCATACCAAATGTTATACTTTTTCCTAATTCTGAAGAATATCCGTATGCGTTAGTCAAATATGCATACTTGACTCTTAACCTTTAACAACAAAATAATTATGAAAAATGCCTTTTACGCACAATCCGGAGGAGTAACCGCTGTAATCAACGCCTCAGCCAGTGGAGTGATTGAAACAGCTCGAAAACATTCAGAAAAAATTGGTACAGTTTATGCCGGAGAGAATGGAATTATTGGAGCTTTAACTGAAAACCTCATTGATACTTCGCTAGAGTCGGATGCTGATATTGCAGCACTTAATCACACGCCTTCAGGTGGTTTTGGATCTTGTCGCTATAAGATGAAATCGCTCGAAGCCAATAGAGCTGAATATGAGCGCTTAATAGAAGTCTTTAAAGCCCATAATATTGGTTATTTTTTCTACAATGGTGGAGGTGACTCAGCAGATACTTGCTTAAAAGTTTCTCAATTGTCAGAGAGTATGGGATTCCCAATTCAGGCAATTCATATACCCAAAACTGTAGACAATGATTTGCCAGTAACTGATAACTGTCCGGGCTTTGGATCTGTTGCGAAATATATTGCTGTTTCCACAATGGAAGCAAGCTTTGACGTTGCATCAATGGCCGCAACCTCAACAAAAATCTTTGTTTTAGAAGTAATGGGGCGACACGCAGGCTGGATAGCTGCAGCTGGAGGACTAGTAGACTCATCAATACCTGTCGTTATTTTGTTTCCTGAAGTTAACTTTGATGAAGAAAAATTTTTAGCTAAGGTTGATAATAATGTTAAAGAGTTTGGATACTGCACCATAGTTGTATCAGAGGGAACAAAGTGGCCTGATGGCTCATTTCTCGCAGAACAAGGCACTCGTGATGACTTTGGTCATGCTCAACTGGGGGGAGCAGCACCTGTCGTAGCAAATATCATTAAAAAATCTCTAGGCTACAAGTTTCATTGGGCTGTGGCTGACTATCTTCAGCGTTCAGCGAGACATTTAGCTTCTAAATCTGATGTTGAACAAGCCTATGCTCTTGGAAAAGCTGCAGTCGAAATGGCCCTAGATGGAAAGAATTCAATCATGCCATCTATTGTAAGAAAATCAAGTAATCCATATCAATGGGAAATCGGTTATGGAGAATTAAAAGACATCGCAAATGTGGAAAAAATGATGCCAGAAAATTTTATTTCAAAAGACGGATTCTCTATAACTAATTCATGTCGTGAATATTTACTCCCGCTTATTGAAGGTGAGAATTATCCACCGTATAATAACGGTTTGCCAGAATATGTGGTAATGAAAAAAACGAAGGTAAACAAAAAGTTACCTCCCTTTGAAGTGTAAACAAAAGGCGTTTATATGAATATTATTTTGTTAGGCCCTCCTGGTGCTGGAAAAGGCACTCAGGCGGCACATATTTGTGAAAAGTTTAATATACCGCAGATTTCTACTGGTGACATGTTACGTGCGGCGGTGAATGCTGGCTCACCAATAGGTTTAGAAGCAAAAAAAACTATTGATGCCGGAAATCTGGTATCTGATGAACTAATCATTTTCCTCGTTAAAGAAAGGATTCATTTGCCTGATTGCCACAATGGTTATTTGCTCGATGGATTTCCTAGAACCATTAATCAAGCTAATGCTCTTAAATTAGAGGGCATTAAAATCAACTATTGCGTTGAAGTGAAAGTTCCAGATGATGATATTGTCGAAAGAATGTCTGGTCGTCGTGTTCATCTATCTTCGGGTAGAACATACCATATTAAATTTAATCCGCCTAAAGAGACCAACAAGGATGACATTACTGGTGGCGAGCTAATTCAGCGTGTTGATGATAGTGAAGAAATAGTTAGAGGTCGACTTAAAATTTACCATAAACAAACTGAACCACTAGTTAAGTATTATCGCGCCGATGCGGACAACCCTGAAACTGGTACTAAGTTCATTACTATCAATGGTGTTGGGAAACTTGATGAGGTTAGAGAAAGAATTTCAAGTGCATTAGTAAGTTAATAAACCCCTCTAAAGATCAATTTTAAACTTTACTCTCTTAGTTCCATCTTCAGAGCCTTTAACCAAGACTTTGTCGTTATTGATGTCGTATGTTAAAGAATCCCCGCTGAATGAATCAAAGCCTTGAACTAAGTAGGCATCACCAACCAAAAAGATCATGCCTTCATTGACGTCATAAGTAATCAAAGTTGCTGTAGCCTCAATAAATCGTGCCTGATTTTCTTGGCTTTGAATATACTTTGCAGGCTTTTCGATTGTTCCTTTTGCTATCATGGTTTCTACACCATCGGCATTGGTTTGAACTTGAATGATTTCAGCAGTCATTACCAAAGACCCTTGCTTTACCTCAGCATCCCCAATAAACTCATTAAATCCGGTGGCCTCATCAACCATCACAGACTCAGCCTCTATCTCTATAGGCTGCGCAGCATCCTCAGACAATGCAAATGCAAAAGTTGAGAAAAATACAGCTATTATTAAAATTAATTTATTCATAAATCGCTACGACCTCATCTGTTAGTTTAAGTTTCTTAGAAATAGCATCATAATGCATTTTTTTTGCTTTTATGTCAACAGTACTTGATTTAAAACTGCTAGGTGAATTTGACATAAAAATCTCACCACCATTTGACTGGTCAATTATCAAATCATAGCTCTTAAATGAACTGCCAGATTCACCCAAAACATCAACATTGCCAAGAAGTTTTGTGAGTCCTGAATTCATATCAATATCTATACCGTTGTCAGCATTTACAACATTTTGATTTGAGCGATAGACAGTAGGCTCTTTACTCATATATTTTTTTGCACCATCTGTTTGATTAATAAATAAATCCTTAGTATCAATTGTTGCTCCCGTGTCTTGAAGAATCTGAACTTCACCATTTAAATTCATTGTGTCTTTGTCAAGATTCATAGCCATGCCCTGAGCAATAATTTTTGCAGTCTTGCCCAGATATACAATCTTCCGGTTACTATTGATTTGACCATCCTTGACAACCAACAGTTCGGTTTCAATTTCATGAGAAATACCGCTGACAGTTTTAATCTCTACCTCTCCCATAAAGTGAATCGAACCTGATTTAAAAATAACTGCACGATTAGATTGCAATGTTAAACTCTCCTTTTGAAATTCATCAAAGGTAGTTACTTTTACAGTTTCAAGCTGAACCGGTGAGTCCTTAAAACTTTTATATACATCTGCCTCAATAGTATGCAATAAAACCTGATTATTTGAATACTCTTTGATAATAAAATTGTCTATTCTTTCAAGATAAGATGTATCTTTATTCTGAGTTTCGACAACGTCAAGTTCAGACGCGGACTTTTTCAAAACAGAAATATTTAATAAATTATCTTGAAATATCCAAAGAATACCCACCAAGACTATAATGAAAATTATAAGTGATTGAATTTTCTTAGTTTGAAAAAGTCCCATACTATGCTAAATAAAAGAATACAAGGGTTATACGGAATTACTCCAGACAAAGACCTTAATATCGACCTTATTGAGAATGCCATTAATAAACATAATATCAAAATTCTCCAATACCGCAGAAAAGCAGTAAACGTAAATAATAAGGTAGAGGAAGCAAAAAAACTGCTTAATCTATGCATAGAACATAATACTTTATTTATAGTCAATGATGATGTGAACCTTTGTGAGAAAGTAGGTGCTCACGGGATTCATATAGGCCAAGGTGACATAGATGTAAAATCTGCAAGAGAGATACTAGGAGATAAATTTATTATCGGCGTGACTTGCCATAATAGCTTAGAACTTGCCCTTGAAGCAGAACTAAATGGTGCTGACTACATTGCTTTAGGTGCAATCTTTAAATCCAAAAATAAGCCAAAAGCTATTCATTGCTCTCTTTCAAGAATCGAAGAAATAAAAAAAAATATTTCTATTCCTATTGTTGGTATTGGAGGTATTAATCTCAAAAATCAACACCGTGTATATCAATCTGGATGTAGCTCAGTTGCAATGATTGATGGTCTTTTTATGAAGTAAATCTATGGTTATTTAGATATGAATAACCACCTTTTAAACCTTTTTTCGACAGAACTAACTGCCATAATTGATTTCTTCTAGCACGAAAAGTACCAGCACACATCAACAAGTAATATTCCCACATACGCTTAAATCTTTCATCATAATTTTCTTTCAGGCTATCATAATTTTTTTGAAAATTTTCATTCCAGGCCATAAGAGTTGGGTCATAGTCTTGGCCAAAATTATGCCAATCCTCAATAACAAAAAAGCCTTGTGCAGATTTGCTTATCTGACCAGGTGACGGAATCATACCATTAGGAAATATGTATTTATTTGTCCATGGATCCGTTGATCTTGAAGGCGTATTTCTTCCAATGGTATGCAGCAAGAAAAGCCCATCATCCTCTAAACATCTTCGAGCAACCTCCATGTAGTTTCTGTAGTTTTTGTATCCTACATGCTCAAACATGCCTATGGAAACGATTGCATCATACTTAGTATTTAACTCTCTATAATCCTTTAATTCAAACGTAGTATCTAGACCACTACAAGATTGCTGAGCATACTCCATTTGCTCCTTAGAGACTGTCACTCCATGAACACTTACTCCATAGTTTTCAGCAGCAAACTTAGCAAAACCTCCCCAACCACAACCAATTTCGAGAACTTTCATTCCAGGCTTTAAATGGAGTTTTCTGCATACTAAATCTAATTTATTGATCTGAGCTTGATCTAAATTTTGAGCATTTTGCCAATAACCACATGAGTAATTCATTCTTTGATCAAGCATTAACGAAAATAAATCATTACCGGTATCATAATGCTCCGTACCAACAATATAAGCCCGCTTTTTTGACTGGGCATTTAAAAAATAGGCCTTTAAAACATGAATAAGAAAAGCTAGATTTTTAACTTTAACTTGTTTGTCAATACGGCCCCATAGCATTTGGTAACAAAACTGGTCTAATGCTTCACAGTCCCACCAACCATCCATATAGCTTTCTCCAAGCCCTAACGACTTTTCAGACAGGACGCGAGAATAAAAAAGTTCATTATGTACTTGAATATCGAACGGACGAGTGCCATTGACCTGAATATCAACTGACTCAAATAGCTTGTTTACTGTTTCTTTAAAATCAGCCAAACCTTAAAAATACCTTACCCCATTTCGAATAAATCTTACCATAGAACAAATCAATATGGAAATGTCCCATAATTAGAAATAATCTATATTGAGGCTCTTGATTTGATGAATGATGTGATACTTAAAAAGAATATAATTAGAAACCAAATAAAAGACCACCCAGCCATACTAAGTCCTAAAAACTGCCATGGTATCTCAGCACAATTTCCATCGCCCATAAATAATGCAGTTATCACATCAGCAAAAGGAAAAACATCAATAATATATTCCAAAGGTGGGCCACACAATGGAACCTCATCCTCAGGCAGCCCTTGTAACCAGACCTGACGGCCTGAAATCCATATTCCAGCTAAAGCAAAAAGTGATAAAAAAACCGAATAGAGTCTACTTGCAGTAACTCCTGGATTATGCAAAAAAGAGGCAAAAGAGCTTAAGCCAATAAGACAATAGAAAAACTGCTGAGTAATGCATAGGGTGCATGGCTCCAGCCCTAAAATTTTCATACTATATGCAGCATAGCCAAGAATGGAACCAACAATTAGAAAAATGACCAAATGAATTTGACGGGATGAAAAGCTGGCTATTAAATGACTCATTGAAATTTCCTTACTTTACTCTTTCCCATACCTTGCAATCCTCTCTGGATCATCAAGCTTTGGTTTTGAGAAAAACTCATTAATCATCGGTAAAAAAAACTCTAGTGGCTTTGATTCATAATTGGGATCAAAGCAATTTTGGTCATAATCATGACAAAATCTTACTGCATCGTCATACCATGGATTGTCAATATACGCTTCTCTAGCATTTCGGTCGCCCCCAGAGTAATGAGCATAATAGTACATTTGAAATACACCATGATGCTTAACAATCCAATAGATTTTCTCTGAGACAAATGGCCTAAGAATAGCAGCAGCCATTTCAGAATGAGAATAGGGCGCAAGAGGGTCACCAATGTCATGAAACAAAACTGCCATCACCATTTCTAAGTCTTCCTCCGCCAAAACAGCTCTAGTAGCTCCTTGAAGTGAGTGCTCTAATCGACTAATTTGATACCCTGAAAGGCTTGAATTTAGTGCCTTTAAGGCTTCAATGAGTCGCAAAGGTAAATCTTGAACATATTGATTTTCGAGTTTATCAAGAAAGGCATAATCCTCTGACGTGCCATCCTCCATGCATATAAAATTGACTTTATCCATGGCTCTCATCTTACAGTATTATTGACCCTAAATTCTTTTAGCGCTGTCCTTGATTAATCCTGCAACATAATGTGAAAATGAATGCCTGACCATCATAAATATATTCTTTTTGTAACGATATGCAAAAATTGGCGCTTGCCCAAAAGTAGTTGACACAGCTTTTCCATCTAAAAGAGCTCCCTCAAGATCATAACTCATCCATCGACTTAAAAGTTCATTGCTTTTGCGTCCTTTAAACTCAAGAGTACCGTATGCAGCGGAATTATCAGTAATAGAAACTCCCAACGGAAGCTTATCAAACTTCTCCTCTATTTGTTGCATATGCTGAGAGCTAAGTGAAACCCAAAACTCATCGGGACTGACCCAAAAGCATTTTAAATCGGCATCCCCGCTAGTCATTTTTAATGGCTCTGGAAGCTTGATATTAAAAATATCTTTTGCAGTTTTAATATTTTTTTTAGAGTCTTTAGATGTCCTTAAGATAAGCAGAGATTTGCCTGTAAGCTCTTGGCAACTGATGTCATCTCGATTGACTAAAAAACCAGCCTCATCAACAAGCGGATTAAAAGTTGATCTAAATTCTGGCTCCATATTTTCAAAACTATTATTATTACTCATTGCCATCTACCTTTTCACCATTAACATCATAAAAGACGCTACTTGAAACTTCGCACGGTATCTCCTTCAGGCCTTGCTTTTCTTGGACAATCTTTACAAGAACAGTCTCGGACATTTTCGAAAGTCCGCCTTTCAGTTGAGCTAATGCAATTGAATTCCCAAGTACTGGACTGTAATAACTTGAAGTTACATAACCAATAGAGATACCTTTGTTACTAATAATATGTGCACCTTCAGGAAGAACAACCTGATCATCTTTTGTGAGTAAGCCCACCAACTGCAACCTATCATTTGAATTTAGAGCGGATATACTAAATGAACGACGTCCAATATAGGAAAAAGGCTTATTTTTTGCTAGAATCCAGTTCATATTCACATCCATTGGCGTCATCGAGCCATCTGTATCCTGCCCAACAATGATATAACCTTTTTCCGCGCGAAGAACGTGCATTGATTCAGTACCATATGGAGTTATATTCCACTCCATTCCCTCACGGGCAACCTCATCCCATATGAATCGCCCATAATTTGCTTCAATATTTATTTCATAAGCTAATTCACCTGAAAAACTAATTCTCATAATTCTGGCCTTGACGCCGCAAACAGTTCCAGGACGCCATTGCATAAACTTAAAGTTTTGGCTTTCAAAATCCACATCTTGACATAACTTTTTCATCAATTTACGGGCATTCGGACCCACAACAGCAACTGTTGAAAATTGATCTGTGACACTACTAAGGTGAACGTCCAAATGACTCCATTCAGTTTGAAGCCACATTTCTAGTGTTGAATAAACACTTGCAGCACCGCCCGTTGTTGTTGTCATAATAAAATGATTATCGTTTATACAGGCTGAAACACCGTCATCAATAATCATTCCTTTTTCATTGCACATGAGGCCATAACGACAACTTCCTGGCGCTAACTTCATCCACGCATTTGTGTAGACTCTTGATAAAAACTCTCTAGCATCCTTGCCTTGAATATCAATCTTTCCAAGGGTTGAAGCATCCATCATTCCCAGAGAATTTCTTACAGCACGACACTCTCTATTAACAGCCTGATGCATATCTTCACCATCCTTTGGATAATACCAAGGCCTATACCACTGTCCAACTACTTCGAATTCAGCACCACTTTTGACATGAGAGTTATGAATAGTAGTGTATCTTTGTGGATCGAAAAAATCTCCAACCTCTCTTCCAGCCATCGCTCCAAAATCAACCCCTGTATAAGCCGGCCTAAATGTCGTTGTTCCAACCTCAGACATTGGAACATCTAAAAACTCAGCAGCTACAGCAATTCCATTAATATTTCCAGTTTTACCTTGGTCTGTTCCGAAGCCCATTGCTGTATAACGCTTAATGTGTTCAATAGATTGATAGCCTTCTCTAATTGCAAGCGCAACATCCAATGTAGTCACATCATTTTGCATATCAATAAAGACTTTTGGTTTATTAAGAATTTCAATTGGCGTAAAGAATCGATCAACTTTGTAATAGTTTGAACATTCTTTGTTCAGTTGTTGAATACTAGCCTTTTTAACTTCACCCATAGATTCTAGGGACTGTTGCGCTTTATTTTTAGCATCTAAAATGGCATCCCTCCAAAATCCAACAGAATTTACAGCACCACAAACTTTTCTATTTTTTCTATTTTTTTGAGGCAAGAATGCTTGTGAATACTCATCAAAATATGTCTTGCCACCGCAATGACAATCCAAGTGCACAACAGGATTAAAACCACCTGAAGTTGCTAATAAGTCGCATTCTAGTGTTTGCGAATCTTTGGTAAGCCTCCATTGAGATTGCCAATGTGGTGGCTTGGCTTGATTTTCTACCTGAGAGATTTCAACACCTTTAACGCTGCTTATTCCATTCGCTTTTCTAATTGCATAACCTTGAAGGATGTCTATACCTGAATCCTTGGCCTTGAGAACAATCTCACTTTCACTTCCAGGAGCTCTGACATCAATAACTTTACAATTAATACTGTTATTATTTAGACTGATTGCAGTGCTATAAATACTGTCATTATTTCCATACAAAATAACCTTTCTGCCCGAGATCACACCAAACTCCTCAAGGTAACGTCTAACAGACTGACTTAGCATAATATTGGCCAGGTCATTGGTTTCAAAAAGCATTGGTCGCTCATGTGCTCCAGTGGCCAAAATAACCTCTTTTGCTCTAATCTTATGTAGAACTTTTCTTGCTGATTGAACGCCTTCTCTCTGAGTGGATTGACCCGAAGCATGTGTTTGCAGAACTTCGACATAGTTATGATCATACCAAGCATAAGCAGTCGAAGAAGTCAGAATTTTTAGACGGCTATTTTCTTCATTTTTAAACTTCAAAAGCTTATTAACATTGTCTTCATACCAGACAAATGACGACTCATCAGTTGAAAACTCACTTAATAGCTCTCCGCCCAAGCTCTCTCTTTCGTCAACCAAAATAACCCTTGCAGTTTTTGAGAGATTGAGAATTTCTAATGCTGCCGTTATGCCAGATACTCCACCGCCAACTACAAGAACCTCAGCATGCTGAAATACATGATCATACACATCCTCATCAGCCTTTGATGGCGCTTTTGAAAATCCTGAAAGGGACCTAAGGCGATCCTCAACAATTGACCAAACTTTTTGTTTAATAAATGTCTTATAGTAAAAACCTGCCGGCATAAAACGATGCAGCGGCTTAATCATAGCGCGAAAATCAAATGAATTTGGATTACTTGAACTAACAGCACTCAAGCCGTCATAAAGCAACACCTCAGTAGCCTTCATATTTGGAGTATATCTTCCACCTATCTCAAGAGAAACCAAAGCATTTGGCTCTTCAACTCCAGCCCCCATTAATCCTCGCTTTCGACCGTACTTAAAGCTTCTTGCAAAAAAACGTACATTATTTGCAATAAGGGCTGAGGCTAGGGTATCGCCTTGATAGCCCTTGTAAGATTTATCATTAAATATAAAACTCAGTGGCTGAGAGTAATCTATAAAGCTGCTTTTATGACTATCTATTCTCATGATGCATTCTCACTGTTAATCTCTCCAAAAGTCGAAACTTGGATAACTTCATGACTAATAGTTGATCTTTTGACTAAAAAGTATTTTCGACAACCAGCTGTATGAACCCATTGCTCCCAATGGTCACCCTTATGATTTGTGCGATAAAATACATAATCAGCCCACTCTTCATCACTCAATGCCTCAGGGCTCTGAGGTCTCGCAATAAAAGCCTCCCCTGCAGGCGAAAATTCATTCTGATCTCTTGATTCTTTACAGTATGGACAATCTATCAAAAACATAATATTACCTTCTAATTAATCTAGTGAGCTACGCCAGCAGCGCCATGCTCATCAATAAGTGCTCCAGTTGTGAAGCGATCAATATGAAATGGTACTGCTAAATCGTGTTGCTTGTCTTGTGCAATAGTATGCGCAAAAACATTACCTGAACCAGGTGTCGCCTTAAAGCCGCCCGTTCCCCAGCCACAATTAAAGTAGAGACCTTCAACTTTAGTTGGACTAATTACTGGACAAGCATCAGGGCAGACATCAACTATACCGCCCCACTGTCGATTCATGCGAACGCGAGAAAAAATTGGAAACAACTCTAGTATTGCCGCTGCGCAGTGCTCTACTATTTTGGCACTCCCTCTTTGCGCATATGAGTTATAGCCATCTATTCCAGCACCAATAACTAAGTCTCCCTTATCACTCTGACTGACATATCCATGAACAGCATTAGACATTACAACCGTATGAAGAATGGGCTTCATTGCCTCAGATACAAACGCTTGCAAAGGATGACTCTCAACAGGGAGTCTTAAACCAGCCATTCTCGCAATCACTGAAGAGTGCCCTGCGCTGACGCAACCAATTTGATCTGCAAGAATATCACCCTGAGTAGTTTTGACACCTTTCACTCTTCCCTCTTCAACTTCAATATCAATAACTTCACAATTTTGAATAATATCGACACCTAAGTTTGAGGCGGCTCTAGCAAAACCCCATGCCACGCCGTCATGTCGAGCAACACCCCCTCGCGCTTGAAAGGACGCACCCATAATTGGATACCTTACATTTTTAGAAGTATTGATAATTGGAATCTGCTCTTTGATTTCTTTGTGGTCTACAACTACAGCATCAACACCGTTAAGTACGTTAGCATTGACTCTTCTCTCGATGTCTCTCATGTCCTGAAGGGTGTGTCCAAGATTGTAGACTCCTCTCTGACTGAACATGACATTAAAATTTAAATCTTCACTAAGCCCTTCCCATAGTCTCATTGAGTGCTCGTAGAGACTAGACGCCTCATCTCTAAGATAGTTTGACCTAATAATTGTTGTATTTCTGCCGGTATTTCCACCGCCGATATATCCCTTTTCAACAACTGCAACATTTGTAATGCCGCACTCCTTCGCTAGATAGTAAGCTGTAGCGAGGCCATGACCACCGCCACCAATAATAATGACATCATACTTCGGCTTTGGCTTAGAGAGAGGTATTGCTTTATCCCACTCTTGGTTGGACAGTCCTGCTTTTAGTAGCGAATACCATGAATATTTTTTTTGCATAATTTGAACTCTAAAATTAACCTATAAATCAAGCACAATATCACTTGTTGGATATGAACAACATGTCAAAATGTATCCTTCTTTTTCGTGAGACTTTAAAAGTCCGCCCTGAGCATCCATCTCAACTGTACCTTCTAGCATTTTAGTTCGACAGGTTCCGCACAAACCCTGAGAACATGCAAAAGGAACTGTAATGCCCTGTTTTTGAATGGAAACCAAGATACTCGTATTGCTTCCACAAGGCAAAATATCTCCGCTCTTTGACAGGGTGACATTATATTCATTTATTTCACTTTCTGTAACTTTATGCTTTGGCAAATTCACGTCCATAGCCATATTTTTTTGGGCCGTTGAACTCTCTATGTCAAAACTCTCTTGATGATATAAATTCATATCATAATTACTTGATTTGAGTATTTTTTTTACATTTTGCATGTAAGGCTCAGGTCCGCAGCAATAGACTTCCCTATCGGCAAAATCAGGAACAAGCTCCGTCAGCATGTTGGCGCTCAAAAAACCAGTAGGTCCATGCCACTCATCACTTGCAATATCACACACGTAATATCTTTTAAAATTAATGTGGCTTGACTGATAATAATCTAGCTCATCTTTTGCAATTAAATCCTTTTCGGACTGTGCATTATGAATAAAGGCGATATCTGCATCGATTGTGAGATCAATAAAATATCTCGTCATTGACAACATTGGAGTAATTCCACTGCCGCCAGATAAGAGCAAAATTTTAGACCTTGGCTTATCTAATACCACACTAAATGAACCACCAATATCGAGAGCGTCTACGCAGTCACCAACTTTCAAACTATCGTGCATCCAATTTGTTACAACCCCATCAATCATCCTTTTATTGGTTATTGTGATTGTGTTAGGTCTTGTAGGGCTGGATGCAATTGTATAAGTACGCATTACCTCTTTGCCATCGATATTCAAAAAAAGTGTTGTATGCTGTCCTGGATAAAATTGAAACCAAGCATCCCTCTTTGACTTAAAGGTAAAACTTTTCACATTATGTGTTTCATCTTTAATACTAATACATTCAAGGGGCGAGACATCACCTGTCCAGCGAGTAAGATCCTCAATATTAATATTTGGAAAAGATAATTCGTTCATTCAATTCAAGCTTAATTTAAATAATCAATTGTAGCACCAGAGCTTATAAATAATCTATTTAACGCAGCTCCTTGCAAGTAATTATTAATTACAAAAAGTGCAAATATATCTAATTAGAATTTAATTCCTAATTTGATAAAAGGTGGGAATTTTATCAATTAAAGCTTGCTAAAGCAATCTTTAAAATTGAAACTAAAATAACGGTATTACAATAGCTTAGGGCATTGGAATAAGGTGTTTTTTTCGTGCATAGATTCCCTGAAGGATAATTGCAAATAAAATTGTCAATCCTCCAATCAAAGTATTTCTAGTCGGAACCTCATTAATTCCTAGAACAGGCAGCCATGCCCATAAAATACCAAGAACAACCTCGAGGAGTGAGAGCATTACTAGCTCCCCGCTAGGCAAATACTTTGCTCCTAACCCATACAATATCAAACCTAAGCTAACAACTAGGCCATGTGACATACTGATTCCTATATTCATTGCTGTCATATCAAAGCTGCTACCAGTTGTAATAATCAATATAGTTGCCCAAAGCATACAAAAAAAGCCTGCAAGTGCTGGCGTTAATAGCTTTGGAATCTCAGGATTTTTTCTGATAGTAATGGTATATATTGAGAAACCTAAAGCGACAAAGAATCCATAAATAACCCCAATAATGGTTGTAGACTTGTCAACATTCCAAACCATAATCGTAATTCCTAGTGCCACAATTAACATGTTAACCAACGTACTTTTACTTAGTCGCTCACCGAGGATAACAAAACCCAAGAATGCTGATAACACAGGAGAAATAGCCAGCATAAGCAAAGTTATAGCGACCGTAGTTGTTGTCAAAGCGTAGATCCATCCGAAGAATGTAACAGACATCACAAGGCTTCCAATTAGGCTCCATGAGTCAATACGCCTAAAGGTATGAAAAAAGTTTTTACCTTCTCTGAATAGAACAAAAATGAGTATGACTGAGGTAATAATTAAACCTCTATAGAGTAAATACTGAAGCCTAAAGCTCTCAGCATCTTCAAGCAGACGCACAAGTGGCGCCCCAAAACTCCAGATTATTCCGCTTATAACAACTAGACTAAAACCTAGTAAATAGTTATTTTTCATCCTACTACCCCGCTGAATCTAGCTGATGAGAATATTATTTCCGCATTTTGTTCCTAAAAACGCAACATGTCAATCATTTTTTTACTACTCCAGTTAAGCAAAATAACATCTATTTTTTAGATATATAATTTACTTACAAATTCTGTTTGAAAAAGTTTAATGAATATTAATAAAACACCTGGGTGCAGGGGTTTTGGAAAGGCAAGTCAAAATAAAGAAAGTTAATGTGGCTATAAAATAGGAACAATCTATGAAAACAATTAATCAAAATTCAGCGCCGAAGGATGCCAAAATTCGACGTGAAATAAAACCAGTCATCTCCTACCCAATTGATAATCTTCCTGTCTTTGATGAAGATTTTTATAAAGCAGCTAGAGATAATATGGCTCTAGTAGATTCCATCATAATCCCACCAAGGGATGCTAAAACTTTTGAGGTTCCTGCGGGATATTTTTTTCGAATTGTAAGTACAGAGGGGCCACAAGTTGGTGATTTGAATTTATGGAATAAGAACAACATTAATGAGCGTTTTTTTAGCGGCAAAACACGTGCGCTATACGGCACTCATGTCAGCACCGGTGATAGGCTTTATTCAAATCTTCCTTTTTTAAGGCCGATTGCCACTGTTACTCATGACACACTCGACTGGTACGGTTATGATGATGACGGCGGAAGCGTTCATGATGTAATTGGAACAAGGTGCGATCCTTATACGCATGTTGCTTTAAATAATGAGGAGTACCATTACTGTTGTCACTCAAATCTATGCAGGGCACTCTCAAAGCAGCAGCAAAAACCGATTGAAGAAATTGAACCTAACGTTCACGACGTCCTTAATGTCTTTATGTGCACTGGATTTACAAAAAATACGCACCAGTACTTCATGAAGGCGAGCCCGGTTAGACCTGATGACTTTATAGAGTTTTTTGCCGAAATTGACCTCCTCTGTGGATTATCAGCTTGCCCAGGAGGTGATTGCAGTTCAAGCCACTCAAGTGATGAAGCAGCCTGCTATCCACTAAAAGTTGAAATCTTTAAGCCAGCCGATGGGGCGCTTAAACAATGGAAAAGCCCGCCTCAAAATAAGTATTCAAGAAGTCATGGTGAGCGTTAAAATTCTACTTTGGTATTAAATTACTAGAGATGGAAAACTTAAAAGGTATTTTGTTTATGATTCTTGCAATGGCAGGGTTTGCATGTGAAGATCTGTTTATTAAAATGCTCTCAGCCAACCTTCCAGTTTCAGAAATCATCATTATTCTTGGCTTTGGAGGAAGTGTTATATTTCTTTCAATCGGGTTACTTACTAAAGCACCAATTTTTCATAAAGA
>CAZESR010000003.1:21701-62519 GCA_964515065.1 uncultured Piscirickettsiaceae bacterium | reverse complement strand
GCAAAAGAAAATTTACCTCTCAACTGTGTCAGTTTGACAGCGGATGATGGCTTTTTGTCGATTTACAATGAAGCTTTTCCTTTATTAACCGAGTATCAATTTCCAATGTCCATATTTGTTTCAACTAATCCTATTGATAAAAAATTTGATGCCATGATGACCTGGAGTCAATTACGTGAAATGGCGCCCTTAGTAGATGTCTTTAATCACACTGTAAATCACCCTCATTTGGTAAACCTAATGCCGGATATTATTGAGAATGAGATTCATATTGCTCAAGATAGAATTTCAAATGAATTAGGAGTGAAAGATAAGTATTTTGCATATCCTTATGGTGAATATGATGATATGACTTATGCGTTTCTAAAGTCAAATGAATACATTGCTTTTGGCCAACAGTCTGGCGTAGCCAGTCAGAATAGTGATTTTTTAAATATTCCTAGATTCTCCATGTCTGGACCATATGCCAAAATGGAAAGCTTTATCCTTAAAGTTAAAACTTTAGACATGCCGTTAGAGAGCATTATGCCAAAATCTTTGATTGTATCAGATAGCTTTAAACCCGTTCTGAACCTAGTTTTTTCAAGACCACTAACTAATTACGAGAAGGATAATTTTGCATGCTATGTTTCAGGTCAAAACAAAGCTAATCTAGAATGGAGTGGTCTCCAGTCTGTCAGTGTCGCACCAGAAAAGCCTCTCGGGGTTGGAAGGAGTCGTTATAACTGCACTATGCCTTCCAAGGAAAAAGGAAGATACTACTGGTTCTCAAAGTTGTGGCTAAGGCTTTAAATTAGTTCGGCCTTTAGGGAGTTTGCAATTCCGTCTAATATTTTAACGGATACAATCTGACCAATGAGCTCTTCTCCACCCTCAAAGTGAGCAGTTCTCATATTCTCTGTCCTGCCAGAAAGAGTGTTCCCTTTTTTTGAGAAGCCTTCTACTAAAACTTTTTGAGTGCTTCCTATCATTGATTTTGATATCTCTTCAGTATTATTGTTAAGTCTTTCTTGGACAATAGAGAGTCTCTTCTTTTTTGTTTCAGCACTCACATCATCAGCAAAGCTTGAGGCAATTGTGCCAGGTCTTTTTGAGTAAATAAAGCTAAATGATTTATCAAACCCAATTTCATCTATCAAGTTAACTGTGTCATTAAAGTCATTTTCTGTTTCCCCCGGGAACCCAATAATAAAGTCTGAAGAAATAGAAATATCTGGTCGTATTTGTTTTAACTTGCGTATTTTTGACTTGTATTCAATGGCAGTATGGCCTCGCTTCATTAGGCTTAAGATCTTATCAGAGCCAGCCTGAACTGGGAGATGAAGGTGTGACACGAGTTCGGGCACTTGAGCATATGTTTCGATTAATCTATCACTAAATTCGACCGGATGTGATGTGGTAAATCTAATTCTCTCAATACCCTCAATCTGTGCAACAATAGTGATTAAAAGAGCTAAATCTGCAACTTCTCCATCATCCATTAGGCCTATGTAAGAGTTAACATTTTGCCCGAGAAGGTTAACCTCTTTGACCCCTTGTTCTGCCAAGAGTTCTACTTCACGAATAACATCAATAAATGGTCGTGAAATTTCTTCGCCCCTTGTGTATGGAACAACACAAAAAGTACAATATTTACTGCAACCCTCCATAATAGAGACAAATGCTGATGCGCCATCACCATGCGGCTCAGGTAAATGATCAAACTTTTCAATCTCTGGAAATGAGATATCAACAGTTATCTCATGATCATTTAGTGCCTCATTAAGCATATTTGGAAGTCGATGAAGGGTTTGAGGTCCAAAAATCATATCAATGTAGGGCGCTCTTTTTAGAATGAGGTCGCCTTCTTGAGAGGCAACACACCCACCTACACCAATCACCAGATTGGGATTTTTTTCTTTTAGCTTTCTCCAGCGGCCTAGTTGATGAAATAACTTGTCCTCAGCTTTTTCCCTAATGGAGCACGTGTTAATTAATAATACATCGGCTTCATTGATGTCTTCAGTAAGGTCAAGGTTATGAGAGGCTTTCAGTACGTCACGCATCTTGTTTGAATCGTACTCATTCATTTGACACCCAAAGGTGCGGATGTGAAGCTTGGAGATACTCATTTAGGATTTTTGAATATGTAGAGTCTGAGTCGGATAGGCAATCTCAGCCCCGTGATCTGCAATGATTTGAGCTATATCGAGAAGTAATTTACCTTTAAATTTCTTAAATTCACCAGCATTTGTTAGTGAGCTAAATGCCCAAATTACAAAATCGAGCGATGAGGCATTGAATAAGTCAAAATTTACCCTACAAGGCTGATTTTTATCAATATGCTCACTGTTAGAGAGCAACTCTTCAACTTTCTCTATAATGCTCTCCATTTGGGCAATGTCGTCATAGCGAATACCTATAACTTCGTGAATTTGCCTATTTGTCATTCTTGAAGGGGTTTCTATGGGTATAGTCGCGAAGATAGAGTTTGGAACATAAACAGGATTCTTATTAAAAGTTCTAATTCGAGTCATCCTCCAACCAATTTTTTCTACAACACCTTCGATGCTTTTGTCAGTTGTTCTAATCCAGTCTCCAGTAGAGAATGGCTTATCCATTTGTATCATAAGACCACCGAAGACATTTGCTAGCATATCCTTTGCTGCAAAACCGACTACGATACCACCAACACCACCAAGCGTTAATATAGAGGAGACAGCATAACCATAAAATTGAGCTACTCCAAGAATGATAGCAAATACAAAGAGAATTTTAACGAGACGGGTAAAAAGCCTTATGGAGTCTTTATCAACATTTCCTTCACCTTCTAACAAATAGCTCTCAACACTTGAAATCAGTCTTAAGACTCCCCAAGTTAAAATAAATACAGGTGCAATAGCTATATAGCCAACGATATCATTTAAAGATTGAATTTCAGAAGTTAGCTCTTTTAACGAAAAGTATAGCCAGCCATACCAAATTAATAGTTTAAGTGGCGCTGAAATAGCACCAATTAAGTAATCGTCTATTTGTGTCTTTGTGCTACTAGAATGCTTCGAAATCTGCTTTAAAATCTTACCCAAAGCAAAATGAGTAATAATAGTTATAACTAAAAGAACCGCAATCGTTTGAACTGGGCTTATATTGTGGATAAAGTCATTCATTAGAGATATTTTAATGGATTAATAGGTTTCTCGTATTTTTTCATTTCGAAATAAAATGGTTTGTCACTAGTGATTGCTATTAGCTCGCCTTTCTCAATGGTATCACCTTCACTGACAAGTAGCTCTTGGTTTTGATTGTAGATGCTATAAAAGCCATAGGCGTGCTTGATGATAATCATTTTTCCATAGCTAGCCATTCTGTCACCGCTATAGACAACTTCACCTTTTCTTACGGCCCTGACCTCTTGACCTGAGGCATTATCAAACGTTAGTCCATAGTGTCCATCTTTTTCAGAATAATTTTTCAGGATTGGGGAGTCGACAGGTAATGACCAATTCTTTTTGATATTTGTTTTTTTAGATTGAGTAGTACTTGGTTGGCTTTTAGATTTAACGACATTGAAGGATTTTTCTTCAACGATTACTTGTCCTGGCGGGTTAGTTAGACAGCCTGACAAACAAACAAAAATAACAAGTATTATTAATTTAGTATTCATACCATAAAAATAAAGCAATCGCGATAATAAGAAGATATCCGAGCCAATCAATGTATTTATTTAACCATGCATCTGCCATTTTTCCAAATTTTCTTACAATAAAAGATATTAAAAAATATCTAGAACCCCTAGCAATTAAAGAAAAAATAATAAATGGAAATAGGGACATTGACATCATTCCAGCAGAAATTGTAAAAAGTTTGTATGGAATGGGGCTAAAACCAGCAATTAGAATAATATAGATACCGTAAGTTTGAAAGTATATTTGTGCGGTTTCAAATTTCGCTTCATAGCCCAAATTAATTAATAACGGCATTATAAAATTTTCTGCTTGTACTCCAATGTAATAACCTAAAACTGCGCCTAGAACCGAAGCAATAGTGCAAATTGCAGCAAAATAAAAAGCTTTTGATCTATTTCTCAAGGACATTGATGCCAACAGCAAGTCTTGAAGTGGCACCGGAATAATAATCGATTCAAAAAAACTAATAGATGAAAGCCAAAGAATAGCAAATCGACTTGAGGACCAATCTAAAATCTTGTTATAAATTGAGTGAAAAGGCCTCATTAGGAGTTTATCAGTCTATTTTTTCAACATTGGGAAGCCCAGTCGCTCCCTAGACTCATAATATGCTTGTGCTACCTTTTGACTCATTGATCTGACTCTTCGAATAAACCTCGCTCTGTCGGTGACACTAATTGCTTTTCTTGCATCAAGTAGATTAAAGATATGAGAAGCTTTCATGGTTTGTTCATAAGCAGGAAAGGGAAGGTTTTCTTCAATAAGTTGTAAGTTCATTGATTCAGCTTCATCAAACTGTCTAAATAGAACATCAGTGTCTGCAATCTCAAAGTTATATTTTGATTGTTCAACTTCATTCTGATGGTATACATCCCCATAGGTCAGGCCATCAGTCCAAACAAGATCATAAACACTATCAACGCCTTGAAGGTACATTGCAAGCCTTTCAAGACCATAGGTAAGTTCGCCAGAGACTGGTTTACAAGTTAGTCCGCCAACTTGTTGGAAATAAGTAAACTGACTAACCTCCATTCCATTTAGCCATACTTCCCAACCGAGACCCCAGGCGCCTAAAGTAGGGGATTCCCAATTATCTTCCACAAATCTCACATCATGCATTTTTAAATCAATACCAATTGCTGTTAATGAGTCGAGATAAAGGTCTTGAATATCGCTTGGCGAGGGCTTCAATAAAACTTGAAATTGATAATAGTGTTGAAGGCGATTAGGGTTTTCACCATAGCGGCCATCTCCCGGCCTTCTCGAAGGTTGAACATACGCTGCCTTCCAGGGTTCTGGTCCAATAGACCTTATAAATGTAGCTGGATGAAATGTACCTGCACCAACCTCCATATCAAATGGCTGAACAATAGCACAACCTTTTTCTGCCCAGAAAGTCTGTAATTTAAGGATTAAATTTTGAAATGATTTGGTTGTATCGAGCTCTAAATTAGACATTTAATTCGAACTGAGAAATAACAAAAATTTTACCTCACCAATCTGGTTTAGGGCCGACATTTAAGTTTTTACTGAAGATGAGTTAAAAAAAATGCGGGAAAAAATCCCGCATTTAAGAAGCATCAATAAAACTTAATACTTATAAGACTCAGGCTTGAATGGACCTTCTTTAGGAGTATTAATGTATTTTGCTTGCTCATCAGTCATGACTGTCAAAACGCCACCAAAGCCTCCAACCATGCCAGCAGCAACTTCTTCATCTAGTTTTTTTGGAAGCAGTTCAACAGTGACATTGGCAGCCTTTTGATCTTTAGGTAAGTCTGCAAATTTCTTATCAAAAAGGTGCATTTGAGCGAGCACTTGATTAGCAAATGATCCATCCATGATTCTCGATGGGTGTCCAGTGGCATTGCCTAGGTTGACTAATCTTCCCTCAGAAAGCAGAATCAAGTAATCGTTATTGTCATTTGAGCGATAGATTCGGTGGACTTGTGGTTTGACTTCATCCCATTTCCAGTGATCTCGCATATATTGAGTATCAATTTCATTGTCAAAGTGGCCAATATTACAAACCACTGAACCCGATTTTAGGCATTGAAGCATAGCTGCATCACAAACATTAGTATTGCCTGTGGTTGTAACTATTAAATCAGTATTAGCAAGTAAATCTTTATTGATGCAATCTACAGAGCCTGTGTTGATACCGTCAATATAAGGAGATGCCACTTCAAATCCATCCATACATGCCTGGAAAGCACAAATAGGGTCAATTTCAGAGATTTTAACAATCATGCCCTCTTGACGAAGTGACATCGCTGAACCTTTGCCAACATCTCCATAACCAATAAGGAGGGCTTTCTTACCAGACATCAACATATCTGTTCCACGCTTAATAGCGTCATTTAAAGAATGACGACATCCATATTTGTTGTCATTTTTTGATTTAGTGACTGCATCATTTACATTAATAGCAGGAACTTTTAGCTCGCCATCTTCAATCATCTCTAACAGGCGATGAACTCCTGTTGTTGTTTCTTCACTGATGCCATGAATTCTATCTAGCATTTCAGGATATTTTTCATGAACCATGCCAGTTAAGTCACCACCATCATCAAGTATCATGTTGGCATCCCATGGTTTACCATCATGAAGAATAGTTTGTTCAATACACCACAAAAACTCCTCTTCAGTTTCGCCTTTCCATGCAAAAACAGGAATATTTCTTGCAGCCATTGCAGAAGCCGCATGATCTTGTGTTGAAAAAATATTGCAAGATGACCAGCGTATTTCCGCGCCAAGATCAATCAGTGTTTCCATAAGGACAGCAGTTTGAATGGTCATGTGAATGCAACCCATAATCTTTGCGCCTTTGAGTGGCTGCTCTTTACTATATTTTTCTCTGAGCGCCATTAAGGCTGGCATTTCAGATTCAGCTAGCTCAATTTCCTTGCGTCCAAAATCTGCAAGGTTGATATCAGCTACCTTAAAATCATTGCTCAAGCTATCGAGGTCAAGATCAGAAACATTAAAGTCATTACTATTTGCTGTTGAATTGCTCATTTATTTTCCTTGTTAGTTGAAAAAAATGAGCGTCGTTTTGATTGCCAAGCCTGATTGAGAATTATCTCATTGCAACGCTCCTTGGCAAGTGGTCAATTATACCAAAAACAAAATAAAAATAAACTATTTTAGTAGTTCAGCTCTATTGGTTTTTTCCCAGCTTATTGAGTCTTCTGTTCTGCCAAAGTGGCCATAACTTGCAGTTTGCTGATAAATGGGTCGCTTTAAATCCAACATTGCAATTAAACCTTTGGGTCGAAGATCAAAATGTTCTCTAATTAAAGCAACAATTTCATGATTAGGCATCTCACCTGTTCCAAAAGTATCAACACTAATACTAGTTGGTTCGGCAACACCAATTGCATAGGATACTTGAATTTCACAACGTTTAGCAATGCCAGCAGCTACAATATTTTTTGCAACATAACGAGTGGCATATGCTGCACTTCGATCTACTTTGGAAGGATCTTTACCTGAAAATGCTCCTCCTCCGTGTCTTGCCATGCCGCCGTATGTGTCAACTATAATTTTTCTACCAGTAAGTCCAGCATCTCCTACAGGACCACCAATTTCAAAATTACCAGTTGGGTTAATATGATATTGAGTTTCGTTAGTCAGCCATTTTTCTGGAAGAATGGGTTTAATAATATTTTCTAAAACACTCTCTCTAAGCTCATTTAAGGAAATATCTCCATCATGTTGCGTTGAAAGAACAACAGCATCAATTCCAACAATTTGATTTCCTTCATAAATACAGGAAACTTGCGATTTAGCGTCTGGACGAAGCCATGGTATTGATCCACTAAGCATCAAATCGGCCTGTTGTCTTACAAGTTGATGAGAAATCATTATGGGGGCAGGCATCAGTTCTTCAGTTGAATTTTCAGCGTAGCCAAACATGAGTCCTTGGTCACCCGCTCCTTGTTCATGATTTTCACTTTCTGTAACGCCCATTGAAATATCTTGAGACTGCCTTCCAAGGAGGTTTGTTATTGAACAGGTTGCTCCATTAAAACCGTACTCTTCTTTGTCATAGCCAATTCCAAGAATGGTTTTTCTGACTATGGCTTCATAATCTATTTCAGCAGCAGTCGTTATTTCTCCAGCCAATACAACTTGGTTGTCTTTAACTAGAGTTTCGACAGCAACCCTTGAGCTAGGGTCTTGATCAAGAGCAGCATCTAGAATGGCATCAGATATTTGGTCACAAACTTTATCGGGGTGTCCGGCAGAGACAGATTCAGAGGTAAAAATCATTTTTAATATCCTATTTATTTAAATAAAAGCTAAAGGAAAATTTATTTAAGAATGATCAGCTTTAGCTTGTTTTAGCCGCAAAGACGGCAACGCTAGCAATCGGAACAAATCAGCGTTGACTAATTATAGCCTTAAGATGTGTAAAGTAAAGTCTATTCTAGACTTATTTTTAAAGATAATGCACTAAGAAATGGAGCAATGATGAGACTGACTATCAAGATAAACCCCAAGAAATATAATTGACCATTGATTGCAAGGTTTGATTGTGCATGAGAAACCGCACTAGTTGAAAAAATTAAAATTGGAATATAAAGAGGAAGTATCAGCAAAGACAACAGCATTCCAGAGTTTTTTATTCCAACAACAAGAGAGGCGCCAATCGAGCCAATAAGACTCAAGCATGGTGTGGCAATAATCAAAGTCACTATCAAAATATTGATGCTCGCAGAATCAAGAAACAGTGCCATACCTAGGAAGGGAGATAAGATAATAATTGGAAGCCCTGAGAGAATCCAATGAGCTATAGTTTTTGCTAATAAAATGAGGGAAAGAGAGTGATGAGACATAATCATTTGTTCAAGAACACCATTATCAAAGTCATAATGAAATAATGTGTTGAGAGACAGAAGAACGGATAGCATTGTTATTACCCAAATGATTCCTGGCGCCAAAGTTGATAAAGTCTCAGCTTCAGGGCTTATCGCTATTGGAAATAAAGAAATCGATATAACAAAAAACATTAAAGGATTAAGAAAACTTGAAGGGTTTCTAATCGCCATTTTTAGGTCTCTTGATATTGTTGTTAAGAAGATATTCAAAGTGAAATCTCCTTTAGATTATTAATACTGCATTCCTGATGTGTTGTAAAGATACATATGCCACCGAGCTTGCAATGCTCCTCAATTTTTTTTTCAATAATCTTAATTGCCTTAGAATCAAGTGCCGAAAAAGGCTCATCAAGAAGCCAGACTTTTGATTGACTAATAAACAGAAGAGACAGGGCAATTCTTTTTTTCTGTCCAGCCGAGAGCGTGCCAACAAGGTCATTCTCATATTTTTCTAGACCTACTTGTTTGAGGGCCATGGAATAATCATTTTCTAGGCTTTTATTCTCAAGAAGTGAACTGTATTTTAAATTTTCAATGCAACTTAGTTCTGGACTTAAGCTAGCTAAATGTCCAAGATAAAGAAAATCAATTTTATAGTTCTCACTGTTCAATTTATAGGAATCATAATTTATTTGACCAGACTCGAAGGAGCTTAGTCCGGCAATAATTCTAAGTAAAGAGGTTTTTCCAGAACCATTTGGACCAGAAACTTTTAAGACTTCCCCAGAGTTTATCTCAAATGACAGGTTTTCAAAGAGAAGGTTGTAGCCTTTTTGACAGCTTAAGTTGTTTACTTTAAGTTTCGACATCAGTCTATTTTAGTTGATACCCCAAATCACTGAAGGGGAATCTATTGAGCTAAGACAAAGGATAGAAGGGTTAATTGTCCACTATTAAGCCTTGAAGCCCAGATTTGTCAATTTCTGCTAGTATATTGCCATCAAATATTAATCTTAAGCGGTACTGAATCTTGGTCTTGCCTTCAATTGAGGAGTGATTAATGTAGTCCCACTGATATTGATGGAAGGGATCAATAATGCTTGGAGAACCTATTAAATTCATTACCATCTGCTTAGTCATCCCAAGTTGAAGCTGATTGACTTCTTTCATATCAAGAACTGATCCTTGCAGGATTGTAGGTTTATAGACCTCTATTGAAGGTAGTTTTGGTTTCGCCCAGTTGGGTAATGAAAGCTTAGGCATTTTCGGTAGCTCTGGCATTGAAAACTTTGGCATTTTTGGAAGTTCAGGCGCCTTTGGAAGGGAATTGGAACAACCAGAAAGTAGCATAGAAGCAAGCAAAATATAAGTTAATCTTTTCATCTATTGTTAAACATATAAAATATATGAAGGATTTTACCTTAAGGATTTTTTTAATGGATGCAGAAGATTTAAAAAGTGTTGGCCTAAAAGTCACCCTGCCAAGGCTTAAAATTTTAGAGGTTCTTGAAAGCTCTCCAAGTCATCATCTGAGCGCGGAGGATATTTATAGAGTCCTTATTGAGCAAAATGAAGAGGTTGGCGTGGCAACAATTTATCGAGTTTTATCGCAGTTTGAAGAATCAGGTATAGTACAAAAATTAAATTTTGAAAATAATCAAGCAGTCTACGAGTTATGCGGAGCAGAACATCATGATCACCTGGTTTGCGTTAAATGTAACAAGATTATTGAATTTCAAGATGATGTGATTGAGAAGCACCAGATTCAAATTGCAAAAAAACATGGATTTGATTTGACCGACCATTCTTTATATCTCTATGGCTTGTGCAAGGACTGTCATTAATCTTATTTTGCCTTTATAGGTTATGGATGATTTTATATATAGAGCAATAATTGCTTCAATTGGAGTTTCATTAATTGCAGGTTCACTAGGATGTTTTGTAATCTGGAAGCGTCTTTCATATTTCTCTGATTCAATTTCACATAGTGCTCTTTTAGGCGTTGCACTGGGACTTGCAACTGGATTAGGCATTAATTTAGGTTTAGTCATTGTTGGCGGCTTGTTTGCAGCACTAATCGTTATCCTTCAACAAAAAGATTTTTGGTCAAGTGATGCTGTACTTGGTATCTTCTCACATATATCACTGTCATTAGGAATAGTGGTTCTTGGAATTATTGGAAATCAGAATACAGATTACTTTGCCTATCTCTTTGGTGATATTTTGTCTATTACTTTAAGAGATCTCTATTGGATTTTTTCGGTCATGGTAATAGTTGTTTTAATTTTGGTATCTAATTGGAAAAAGTTATTACTACTCACCCTCAATGAGGAACTCGCTAAGGCTGAAGGAATCAACAAACTATACTACGATCTTCTATTTATGTTTTTGATTGCCTTAGCAGTTTCAGTATCAGTTCAAATTGTTGGAGTGCTTCTCATTACTTCCCTTCTGATTATTCCACCAGCAATTGCACGAGTCATTTCAAATTCTCCAGTCGTCATGATATTGACATCGATGATAGTATCTATATTTTCAGTATTGATAGGTCTCTATCTGTCAATCGATTTTGATTTGGCAACTGGCCCAACAATTGTAATCACATTGGGTGCTTTATTTTTTACAGCACAGTTTTTACCAAAAAAAGCTTAAAGGTTGGCGTTAAGCTCTGTCAACTGATTAGTTTGTTGCTCAATAATTAGAGGATTAATTATTGATTCTAATTCACCTTCCATGACTTCGTTAAGCTTATAAAGCGTAAGGTTGATACGGTGGTCAGTTACTCTACCTTGAGGATAGTTATAAGTACGAATCCTTTGAGATCTGTCTCCACTTCCAACCAACTCTTTTCTCTGTGATGCTTGCTCCTTTTGCTGCTCCTGTTGTTGGGCATCTAAAATTCTTGATGCAAGAACTGACAATGCTTGAGCTTTATTTTTGTGCTGTGATCTTCCATCCTGACATTCAACAACAGTACCAGTTGGAATATGAGTAACCCTAACAGCTGAATCCGTTTTATTTACATGCTGACCACCGGCTCCAGAAGCTCTAAAAGTATCAACTCTAACGTCATTCATATTAATATCAACCTCTTCAATATTAGAGACTTCTGGCATCACTGCGACAGTACATGCAGATGTATGGACTCTCCCCTGTGATTCTGTTTCTGGGACTCTTTGAACGCGGTGAGCGCCAGATTCAAATTTTAGTTTTGAGTAGACGTTTGTTCCACTAATTCTTGCAATAATTTCCTTAAATCCGCCATGTTCTCCAATGCTTGAACTTAAAATTTCAAGTTGCCATTTAGATTTTTCAACATATCGGGTATACATTCTGTAAAGATCGCCTGAAAAGATACTGGCTTCATCGCCACCAGTTCCGGCCCTAATTTCAATGATAATATTTCTAGAATCATTAGGGTCTTTTGGAAGTAAAGCTTTTTTAAGATCCAACTCTAATTGCTCTAAAACTTTTTGGCCAGATGATATCTCATCCTGTGCCATTTCTTTCATCTCTTCATCTTGCTCGTTTAATAGTTTTTCTGCAGCTTCGATGTTATCAAGCGTTGTCAGGTATTCTTTATATTTATCATTAACTGGTGTTAACAGCGAATGCTCAATTGAAAGCTCCCTAAATTTATTTTGATCAGCAGCAATGGATTGATCGGATAGAAGAGCATTGATTTCTTCTAGGCGCATTGATAATTGCTCTAACTTAGAAAGAATAGATTGATTCATTAGCTTTCGATCTTTGAGTGCTTGTTGGTATCTTTATCGACTAAAATTTTCGAATTGTCCTTAGATTTGATGGGTTTTTTTATTTTTTCTAGGGATTGATGTAACAACTTATTGGTGAGTTTGTCAGCAAGTTCTTCAACCACAAGATCTGGACTAGAGCCAGATTTAAGTTTTCTTATGGCAATCTGGAGAAGTTCATCTTTAATCAAATTGGCTTGCCTTCTATAATTTCTGATAACCTCTTCATTGGGGATGCTATTGATCCAATCCATGAATTTAATGCTACTGAGTTTGATTATTTTTTCAGCATCAACTTTTTCTTTAAGTCTTTCTTCTAGGTTGCTGTTGGCAATTTGCTGTAAATCATCAACTGTATAGAGAAATACATCTTCAAGTTGATTAACTTCAGGCTCTATATCTCTTGGAATTGCTAAATCAATTAGAAGCACAGGCTGATGTTTTCTTTGAAGAAGAACGGTCTCTACTAATCCCTTTCCTATAATTGGGATGGGTGCTGCAGTAGACGAGATTACTATATCAGCACGATGAAGGTTTTCAGATAAACTTTTTAAAGCGATAGCTTCGGCGTTATGTTTAATTGCGAAAGGCTGAGCGTTCTCGAGTGTTCTGTTTGCAAAAATCATATCTTTAATACCTTTTTTACTCAGATGTTGGGCGCTTAACTCAACCATTTCACCGGCACCAATTAATAGTACAGTTTGGTTCTCTAAGTTGGTAAAGATTTTTTCACTGAGCTTAACTGCGCAATAAGCTACAGATATTGGGGAGGAACCAATATTAGTGTCTGTTCTTACTTTCTTTGCAGTTTTGAACACATGTTGAAAAAGCTTTTCAAGAATTTTATCTAACGCACCTTGCGTTTTTGAGATTTGATATGCCTCTTTAAGTTGACCAAATATTTGCGGCTCTCCGAGAACAAGTGATTCTAAACCACAAGCCACTTTACAAATGTGATCTATAGCTTCATTAGATTCAAAAAAAGAAACATATTCAAGGAGTGATAAATGATCAATTGCATGTGTCGATGCCAAAAATTTTAATAGGACATCATGAATATTTTTTGAATTATGGGAGACATAAATCTCGGACCTATTGCAGGTTGAAAAAATCACGCATGCTTTAATGTCTGCAATTGATAATAAGTTCGAGATGGCAGTCGGCAATTCACTTGGAGCAAACGCTACTTTTTCCCTGACTTCTACCGGGGCCAATTGATGACTAATACTAAGTACCGCAATATTTGACATTGAACAATTGATAAAAATTTAATCGATTAATTATACCTTTCATTTCTACACCATTCCAATTTATACTTTGAGGTTCAACTTCTAGTTTTGCATAAACAATCAACCTCAGTAACGATTGGTCTAAAATACTTAGCATAATCTAATAAATTAATTACTTTCCATGATAGAAGAGGATAGATTGATTGGTGGCGAGAATCAGTCCAATGAAGATCTTAAGGCTGCCTCAGTTCGACCTAATTCTTTCGCAGATTACATTGGACAAGAAGACGTCAAATCACAAATGACTCTGTTTATTGAGGCTGCAAGATCGCGCGAAGATGTCCTTGATCATTGCCTAATTTATGGTCCACCTGGGCTTGGTAAAACTACCTTGGCAAATGTAATTGCTAACCAAATGAATGCTGGAATAAAGCAGACATCTGGGCCAGTTTTGGAGCGTTCAGGTGATTTGGCCGCAATTCTAACTAAGCTTGAGCCATACGATATTCTCTTTATTGATGAAATACACAGGCTCAATCCAGTAGTGGAGGAAATTTTGTATCCTGCGCTTGAAGACTTTAAGTTGGATATACTAGTAGGTGAAGGGGTGGCTGCGCACTCAGTTCAACTTGAGTTACCACCGTTTACATTAATTGGAGCAACTACACGAGCTGGAATGCTTACATCTCCTTTGAGAGATAGATTTGGAATTGTACATAGGTTGGCCTTTTACAACCTTAGTGAGCTTCAAGAAATTATTGAAAGGTCTGCATCTATTTTAAAAATAAAGATTGAGAAAAAGGGTTCTGAAGAGATTGCAAAGCGCTCAAGAGGAACTCCAAGAATTGCAAATCGTCTTTTAAGACGAGTTCGTGATTTCGCAGATGTAAAAACAAAAGGAATCATTAATGTTGAAATTGCTAAAGAGGCGCTAGAGGCATTAAAAGTTGACGAGGCTGGACTTGAGCAACTCGATAGAGATTATTTAAGCTTAATTATTCAAAAGTTTTCTGCTGGTCCTGTTGGTCTAGATACCTTAGCAACTGCCTTAGGTGAGGAAAGAATGACTTTAGAGGACATGATAGAGCCATATCTACTTCAGCAAGGCTTTATTATGAGGACGCCAAGAGGGCGTATTGCAACTGATCTTGCTTTTTCCCATCTTGGGGAAGATAGGCAGGCAAAGGAACCAGATTTATTTGGCAAATGAGTCAACATCGATTTAGAGTTTATTATGAGGATACTGATGCCGGCGGTGTGGTTTATTATGCCAACTATCTTAAATTTATAGAAAGAGGAAGGACAGAGTATCTTCGAGAGCTTGGATTTAATCAGGACTCTTTTGCCAAAGAAAAAAATATAGTTTTTGTTGTTAAATCTTTGAGCGCAGATTACTTATTGCCTGCATACTTAGATAACATATTGGAAGTTCAAACGAGCATCAAATTAATTAAAAATGCAAGTCTAGTTTTTGCTCAGAAAATTCTGAATTTGGAGAAAAATACGGTATTATTTAATGCGGAAGTCAAGGTTGTTTCAGTATTAAAAAATAATTTAAAGCCTTGCGCTGTTCCGCAAGAAATCATGGAGAAACTTAATGGAAGAAAATAGTTTATCAATTGTCAGTTTAATCTTTAATGCGGGGCTTGTTGTTCAGCTAGTGATGATTATTTTAGTGTTAATGTCAATCTACTCTTGGACAGTAATTATGTCTAAGAAAAAGATTCTGATGGATGCATCTAGTGACATCGACAATTTCCATGAAGAATTTGAAAGGAATGACAAATTAGCTAACTTATACAAAAATTTACCTCCACTTGCTTCAGATTGGAGTGCAATGGAGGATATTTTTGGTTCAGGCTACAAAGAGTTTACTCATACTAAGTCTACCTCAAATCAATCACTTATTATGAACTCAGAAAGAGCTTATAGAGCAATGAATACCTCTGCAAGTAATGAAATTGACAGGTTAGACTCAAGTCTATCCATTCTTGCAATGATTGCCTCATCAAGCCCCTATATTGGTCTTTTTGGAACCGTTTGGGGGATTATGCATTCTTTTATAGGGCTTGCCTCAGTTAAGCAGGCTACGATTGCTGTTGTTGCCCCGGGTATTGCAGAAGCACTAATTGCGACTGCTTTTGGTTTGTTTGCGGCTATTCCAGCAACGATTGCCTATAACAGACTCGTTTCACAAGTTGAAGACATTGGAAATAGATACACTGCTTTTGTTGAAGAAATATTTGTAATTCTTCAGAGACAAAAATGATTGAACTACCAAAGCGCTCTAGGCCGGATATTCACGCAGATATCAATATTGTTCCCTATATTGATGTAATGCTTGTTCTTCTGGTTATCTTCATGATGACCACACCAATTATTGAGCAGGGCGTTGAGGTCGACCTTCCTAGTGCTCCTGCAAATGTAGTTGATTATCAAGATCAGACACCCTCAGTTATCTCAGTAGATGCAGATGGCAATTACTTTATTAATACCATGGCTGGTCCAGGTGTTGAAGAACTTGAAAACTACGAGCCAGTGTCTTTAAACGTGGCCATTAATCAAATTCTTGCGCGTAAAGAGATATATCCTGATATGCAAGTATTTGTTAAAGGCGATAAAAAAGTTGAATATGAAAAGGTCATTGAAATTATTGCAATACTAAAACAATATAGCAAGATAGATAAGGTTGGCTTTATGACTGAGAACCCAAATTAACTAATTTATATTTATGGATTTTGTTAAAAAGATTGCTGATTTTTTTAGAGGTCTTGTTTCTAAAAAAACTGACTCTAATTCAGATAACAATAATCAGAAAAAATCTAACGATAAAGAAGTTTCCGGTGACTCTAAGTTTTTAGTTTTATTGAAAATGACTTCAGCACTCCTCTATAAATATTTGAAAAAGCTTGTTATCTTTATTCTTGGACTCATCAATACAATGATGAGACCTATGGTAAAAATTTCAAAAAAACATCCAATTGCATTTTGGGTGGCGGTAATTTTGCATGCAGCTCTGCTCTTTGGTTTGCTTTATGCCAATGTTGAGAGGTGGGATGCTCCTCAGCAAACCTCTTCAGTCTCTCAGGCAGCTCCAATTCAGGCAGTAATGATCGATATGGAGATCATTGAAGCCGAGCAGGATCGATTAAAGGATGTAGAAAAACAGAAACAACAGAAGCTAAAGAGTGAAGAGAAACGATCTGAGACAGCTAAGAAAGATCAAAAGGTTGCTGAGCAAGAAGCATTGAAAGCTAAAGCACAAAAAGTTTTTGCTGAGGTCAAGAGAAAAGCTGAGGAAGAAAAAACAAAAGAGGCAGAAAAATTAGCCTCCAAAGCGGTTGAAAAAATTGCTGAAGCAGAAAATAAAGCAAAGATTGAAGAGTTAAAGGCAAAAGAAGCCGAAGCAAAACGTATTGCTGAAGAGGCTAAAACTAAGGAAGCTGAAATTCAGGTTTTAGAAGCTGAAAAACAAAAGGCAGAAGCTGAGGCTCTTCGAAAAGCAGAAGAAGTCAAAACCAAACTTGCCGAGCTAAAACGTAAAGCTGAAGAGGCTAAAACTAAGGAAGCTGAAATGCTTGCAAAAGAAGCTGAAGAAAAAAGAATAGAGGAAGAGTTAAAGGCTAAAGATACTGTTAAAGAGGCTGAATTATTAGCGGAAGAGAAGGCCAAGGAAGCTGAATTATTAGTTAAAGAAGCTGAAATTTTGGCAAAAGAGGCTGAGCAGAAGCGTATAGAAGAAGAACTGAAGGCCAAAGATGCAGTTAAAGAGGCTGAAAAATTAGCGGAAGAGAAAGCAAGAGAAGCTGAAATACTAGCTCAAGAGGTTGCAAAACAGGTCAAGAAAGCAGAAGAGAAGAGAAAAGCTGAAGAAGCCAAAGCTAAAGATGCTGAAGAGAAGCGCAAGTTAGAAGAAGAGAAGCGCAAGTTAGAAGAAGAAAAAGCTAAAGAGGCTGAAGAGAAGCGCAAGTTAGAAGAAGAAAAAGCTAAAGAAGCTGAAAAAGAAAAAGATGAAGCTAAGAGGCTTGCTGAAGAAGAGCGCATTAGACTTGATGAGTTAGAAGCTGAGAGAACGGCACAGCAATTGGCTTTTGAAAATGAACAATATAAGCGATTATTAACTGAAGCAGTTCAGGCAGAGCAAGATCAAGAAAGATTGTTAAAGATCGACGATCAATTAAATACATTGCAGTCAGCCTATAAACTTAATATTGCTGCAAGAATTAAATCATTCTGGCGTTACCAGGGAGCAGAGGATGATTGGACTGCTGAGGTCTATGTCCTTCAAGATAGGGATGGTACAGTTTTGGCTGTAGATGTTAGAGAAGCAAATGTGGATGATAGCTCAAAAGCAAAAGCATTTAAAGACTCTATAAGGAGAGCAGTTTATAAAGCTTCACCGCTTCCATCAGCGCCAGATGAAGCTGTCTTCGATAAAGAGATACTTTTTATCTTTAGTGTAAATTAAGCCAATCATCTAGCTTTCTAAATCAAACTAAATAACATTCATTACATTAAGCTAAAATATTGGGCATGAAAACGCACGACTTTTTATTAGAACTTGGCACAGAAGAATTGCCTCCAAAGTTATTACTGAAGCTGTCTAATTCTCTTAAAGATAACTTTCTTCAAGAGCTTAATAAATCAAAAATCAGTTCAAACACTATTAATGCATTTGCAACACCGAGGCGTCTAGCTATTTCTATTTCTAAGCTTCAAAGTAAGCAACAAGATCAAGTTATTGAAAAGAAAGGCCCATCTATACAATCTCCTGAAATGGCAATCAATGGTTTTGCCAAATCTTGCGGCGTCAGTGTTGATGCACTTGAGAAAAAAGAACTCGGTGGTAAAGAGTATTTTTTCTATTCAAAAGAGGAGCCTGGTCAAAACATTAAGGACTTGTTGCCAGCAATCATCGAAAAGTCGATTAAGGACATACCAACAACTCGATCAATGAAATGGGGTGACTCAGATTATTCCTTCGTTAGACCCGTTCACTGGTTAGTAGTAATGCTAGACAAGGACATTGTTAAAGCCAACATCATGGGGCTTGAGAGTGGAAGAGAGTCTAGAGGTTTAAGATTTCAGGATTCAAATTTAAAGTTTACACATGCAAAAGAGTATGAGAGTATGATGAGTAAAGAAGCCCAGATTCTGGTTGACTTTAGTAAGCGAAAAGAACTGATTCGTTCTCAAATACTATCAGTTGCCAAAACAAACAATGCTGAAGTCGTTATTGATGAATCCCTTCTTGATGAAGTCTGTGCACTCGTTGAGTACCCAAAAGCATTCTCTGGAAGTTTCGATAAAAAATTCTTGGATGTTCCTCAAGAAGCAATTATTTCTGCAATGAAGACTCACCAAAAATATTTTCATTTAATTGATAAAGAGGGAAACTTATTGCCCCTTTTTATCTCTGTTGCAAACCTTCAGTCTTCGAATATACAAGCTATTATTGACGGTAACGAAAGAGTTATTCATCCCAGATTAGCTGATTCAGAATTTTTCTGGAATCAAGATAAAGCTATAAAACTTGAAGATAGGTTGGCTGATTTAGATAGCGTCATGTTTATGAAGTCATTGGGCTCTATGGGTCAGAAGGCTAAGCGGATCGAGAAGCTCAGTTCTCATATTTCTGGTTTGGTTGGATTCGATAAAAAAATGGCTGCTAGGGCAGGTTTGCTATCAAAGTCAGACCTTTTAAGTGAAATGGTTGGAGAGTTTGCTGATCTTCAAGGAGTTATGGGTGGTTATTATGCCCTTAACGATGGCGAATCAAAAAAGGTTTCAGTTGCAATAAGAGAGCACTACCAGCCAAGATTTTCTGGAGATGACTTGCCCTCAACTGAAGAAGGAATTGCTGTTTCATTAGCTGACAAGATAGATACCTTAACTGGAATTTATGGAATCGGTCAAGGGCCAACTGGCTCTAAAGATCCATATGCTCTAAGAAGAACTGCGCTTGGTATGCTTAGAATACTATTAGAGGGAAAAATAGAATTAAATCTAAAGTCATTAATTGATTTTTCCCTAAATCTTCATCTCGAAGAGGTTGATAGGGATACTGCAGGTGACATCTATAGTTTCATGATGGATAGACTCAAAGCCTACTATAGGGATGCAAATATAGATAGTAATATTTATGAAGCAGTATTGGCCGTCTCTCCCAATTCTCCCTTGGACTTTCATTATAGGGTTGCAGCCTTAAATGACTTTACTCAGAGCGAGAATTCAAAAAGTTTAATTGAATCAAACAAAAGAATTGCAAACATATTAAAAGACTCTGATGAGAATCAGGAAGAATTGAATGTAGAAATACTGATTGAAGACTCTGAAAAGGTTCTTTTTGATGCTGCTGAGTCCTTATCAAAAGAATTGGCTGGTAGTAATAATTACAAAGAGATAATGAAGTCTTTAATTGAACTAAAAGACTTAATTGATTCCTTCTTTGATAATGTGATGGTCAATGTTGAAGATGAGAAGGTTAAAAGTTCAAGACTTGCACTCATAAGAAGAATCAGACAATTATTTCTTTCTGTTGCAGATATCTCTTATCTTTCATCTTAGTTAATGAAGGCATTAATTCAGAGAGTAAGCTCCTCTCAGGTAAAAGTTGCCGGGAAATCGGTTGGATCAATTGAAAATGGCTTGTTGGTTTTTGTGGGTTTAGAGAAACAAGATACAAGACTAATCGCAGATAAGATGATTAATAAAATTATCACTTATAGAGTTTTTCCTGATGAAAACCAAAAAATGAATCTAAGTCTTAACGATATTAGAGGTGAGTTATTAATTATTCCTCAGTTTACTTTGGCAGCAGACACAAAAAATGGCACTAGAGCAGGCTTTTCAACTGCTATGCCACCTATAGAGGCAGAAAGTCTTTATGACTACTTTGTAGATACAGCAAAGAGATCCAATCTTAAAATTCAGACTGGAATTTTTGGTGCTTATATGAAAGTTTCTCTAGTAAATGATGGGCCTGTAACTTTTCTATTGGAGGTTTAGATTAATGGCTGATATGATGAAAATTTATGGCATTAAAAACTGCGATACTGTTAAAAAGGCTTTAAAGTTTCTCTCCAGTAATTCTTGTTCTTATGAATTTATTGACTACAGAGAAAATCCAATTTCTAGAGATTTATATAAAAGAATGGAGCAGGCTGTTGGTCTTGATTTGTTAATTAATAAACGTTCCACTACCTTTAGATCTTTAACGAATGAGGAAAAACAAAGCATTAATTATGAACTTGTATCTAAATACCCAACCCTTATCAAGAGGCCCGTTTTAATTCAAAATGGAAATGTGATGGTCGGTTTTAGTGAGAAAAAATATTCTGAATTTCTTTTATAAAGTCACTTTTGACTTGCTAATTCCTTTCTCACCTCATCCATATCAATGGATTTAGCTTTATCTAGCAAATCTTCTAAATCCTTTGCTGTCATTGAGCCAGGCTGAGAAAAGATTCCGATTTGCTCCCTAAATATCATTAATGTAGGGATTGATCTGATTCCAAAGTGAGCGCCAAGAGCCTGCTCTTCTTCGGTATTTACTTTCGCGAAAGTGACCCCTTCAATTTTTTCAGAGGCTTCCTTAAACGTAGGAGCAAATTGAAGACATGGGCCGCACCAGGGCGCCCAAAAGTCAATAATGACAATGTCATTACTGCTTATTGTTTCGTCAAAGTTAGATTGTGTTAGTTCAATAACAGACATAACTCCTCTCTTGTTTAAAGCCAAATCGCATTATATCTTTTTTACTAAAATACTGGCTTGTTTTTACTTAGCTGATAGAATAGCTTTATGAAAATACTTGGCATAGATCCTGGCTCTAGAATTACTGGTTTTGGTTTAATCGAGGCCAATAAACTTAAGTTTTCATATGTCAATAGTGGGTGTATAAGAACAACAGGGGATTTCAATCACAGAATAATTACCATCTATGAAGGAATTAAGGAAATTATCGACAAGCACGAGGTCGATATTGTTGTGGTTGAGAGAGTCTTTATGCGCCCTGATAGGCCAAACCCTGATGCTGCAATAAAGCTTGGACACGCTCGAGGCGCAATAATTTCAGCAGCAGGTGGAAAAGGGATTCCAATTATTGATTACACAGCTAATCAAATAAAAAAAGCAGTGGTAGGTAGAGGACATGCTACAAAGGAACAAGTTTCATTTATGGTGCAGCAACTCTTGAAACTAAATAAGGCGCCACAAGCTGATGCTGGTGATGCCCTAGCAGGCGCTATTTGTCATGGATATCATGCTCTTTAAGTCAACTATAATAGACTTTAACTTGACCAAACTCTGGAAGTTTTTCAAGTGCTGAACTGAACTCTGATTGAATCTCTTGAGTTGAATTATTTTTTAGATAATCTAGTGATAGATAAAAATCAACCAATATCTCACCATCTAAATAATGAAGTTGAGTTTTCTCAATATCATAATTAATATTTTCAAGCTTTAAAGACTGACTGATAATCTTTAAAGCTTGAGCTCGCTCTGGAAGATCTTTGTATGGAGCGTCCTCTTTTTCTTCATCATTTTCAGGATCTATATGAACAGTAACATCGTCTAGTTCTTCTATGCATTCTTTAGCAACTCGCTCAACACTAACGCTGATTATATGACCCTCGCTGACAGATAAGAAAGGATTGACTTGAACATGAACATCAGCAGATTTTCTATGTCCAACCTTTCTTGTTCGAAGGGTGTGTACACTTTTAACTCCTTTAATCTCAGACAAGGCAACATGAAGTGCCTTGATATCTTCTTGGTCAATAGAGGTATCAACTAGCTCTTTGGTTGCCTCAAATCCAAGCTGCCAGCCGATGTAAATAATTAATAGCCCAACAACCATTGCTGCAACACTATCGAGAAAGAAATAACCATTTGTGGCTCCAATAATTCCAACAACAACCACTATTGAGGAGAGAGCGTCGGTACGGTGATGCCATGCATTCGCTCTAAGAAGATCAGACTTTACATCCTTAGCAACTTTAACGGTATACCAATACAAAGCTTCTTTACTAAGTATTGATAAAACTGCTGCAGCAATCAACCAATTTTCATGCTTTAGTTCATTTGGGTTAGAGAGTCGACTAAAACCATCAAAAATAATTATCGTGCCAACAATTGCTAAAAAAATACTTAAACCTAGAGTTGCAACAGTTTCAAATCTTTCATGACCGTAGGGATGATCATCATCTGGAGCATCTCCAGATAACTTCGCAGCATACCAGGTAACCCAATCAGTAAGTAAATCAGAAAAAGAGTGAATTCCATCAGCAAGTAAGGCCCCAGATTGACCAATAAAGCCTAAGACAATTTTTACGATAGAAAGAATAAAGTCAATACAAGCTCCAACAATGGTTACTTTTTGACTTTCTATAGCTCTCTTTTGCGCATGCATTTCGACTGAATTTTGATAGTTTTATAAAATCTATTTTAGTTTATGTGGCCCCAATTTAGCGACTTCAATACAAATAATTATTTTTTTTTTAAAAAAAAGGTTGCAATTGCAAATGAGAATGAGTATCATTATCATTAAATTAAAAACTTTAAGAATTTTACTGATTGAAATGATTATTAATAAAACACACTTCCTCAATCAACTGTTTTTTTCTAATCATTTCAACTGCTTCAGAATAGCCCTCCGAACTAGTATGAAGCAAAATATCAAAGGAGATTGTTTATAAGAGATATTTTTAATTACAGATAAAAGTTATTTACTTCCTTTAATAACTCCCAATTTGTAATTAATTGGCCCTATGTCTTACTCCTTCCATAGGGCTTTGATTCATTTACAAATTATTAATGAAATATTGGTATAACTACAAAATATATTTATTAAGAAAAACAAATCGTTTGAGTTTTCACTCAATGAGATACCATCGTATTCCCAAAAAGATTATCGGAAAAATTATTTTAGATGAAGTAAAAAATGAGTTTAAAAATGAGATGAAGCTCTATTACAAAAGTCCTCGAGTTCTAAATAGGAAAGTACTTTAAATTTTTCAATAAAAAATTTTTCATTGAGTTGATATAGCTACTCAATAATAATTTTAAAATCTGGAAGAGCATCTAGAAGTGGTTTTCCATAAAATTTTGAAATCAGTCTATTATCAAAAATAGTAATTGTTCCTGAGTCTGTCTCTGTTCTGATAAGTCTTCCACAGGCTTGGATTAGCCTCAAAGATGCATCCGGTAATGAAATTTCCATAAAGGAGTTTCTATTCATCGATTCAAGATAAGATTGAGTTGTTCTTTCAATTGGAGATGTTGGAACACTAAACCTTAGCTTTGATATATACACATGATTTAAATTATCACCCTTGAGATCAACTCCTTCCGCAAAACTATCTAATCCAAAAATTATGCTGCCTTTATCGTTTTTACGATTTTCAATATGTTTTTCTAAAATATTTTTTTTGCTAAATTCGCCTTGAATTAGCAGATCACAATCAATTGATTTTTCGACTAAATCAGCGACCTCTTGCATCTGATGATTAGATGCAAATAAAACCAGCGTTGCAGAGCTTGGATCTATTCTTTTAACTAGCTCAAGAGCGACCTCTTGTGTATGCTCAAAAATATTAGTTGGGCTTGATTTAATTTTGCCTACTCTAAATTCAACCGACTTGTGGTCGAAGGGTGATGCTAATCGTAGGTATTGATTTTCTTTTGAGTTTAAGCCTAGTTGCTGATTAAATCTATCAAAACTCCCTAAGGCTGTTAAGGTGGCAGAAGTCAAGACAACTCCTGCAGCTTTAGACCAAATCAAATTATTAAGAGAGTCGGAAACATCAATTTTTGCTGAATTCAGTTGATAGTTCAATTTTTTATTTGCAAGGTTTGATTGGCTAATCCAGTAACTAAGGGGTGGTTTTTCAGGATCTTGAGTCTTATTGAATATTGATAAAATTGACAGAATGGAGGAAAGATTTTGATTGTTCTGACCGACAATGTTGTTGATATTATCAGACGTTGATTGCTCTATATTGTTAGTTTTATTAAACTCTTCCCAATTTTCCTTATACTCATGAAAGTCATTGTATGCAGAATTAAACAGAACAAATAAATGTTGAGTCAAGTTTGTTATTTCATTGGGTATACCCTCAATTGGAAAAAGAAAAGTATCGTCCTTAAAGTCAAGCTCAGAAATAAGATCTAACAAATCTTTAATTGATTCATCAACTTTTTCAATATAGCTCTTTGAGGCTTTTGCTTTGGTAATTTTAATGATTTGATCAATGGCCCCCTGACTTTGACGGATTGAGGTTCTCATAAATTCAGTACTCCCTCCAATTGAAAAATGAGATAAGGCCTTTTGAGATAAATGATGCGCTTCATCAAATATAAAAATGCAATCTTCAACATCGGGAAGAACATTATTACCATTAATAATATCAGCCAGAACAAGATCGTGATTGGCAATAATTACATCAGAATTTGAAGCTTTTTTTCTGGCTTTAAAAAAAGAGCAGTCATTATAAAATTCACAATTTTTTGAATTACAAGTAAATCTATTACATGCAATTTTTTGCCATAGGTTATTTTTTGGAGGGCTTTCTAAATCATCAATTTCGCCACTCCATTTTTTAGACGAGTAGGTTTCAGCCATTTCTGAAAGCGCATCAAGATCTGTTTTAGTTGGCTTTTCATCCCAAAGAAGGGCATCTTCAAAGAGTGCTGTTGAGTTTGAATTTTCTTCTGTGAGATTAATTAAGTTCCTGATGCAGACATAGCGTGATCTTCCTTTAGCTAATGCAAATTCAAAATCTATGGATGAATATTTTGTTGCTTCAACAATATCTTTATTGAGAATTTGCTCTTGAAGTGCTACATTAGCAGATGCAATCACTAATTTCTTATTTAATTCTTTTGCAACAGGAAGGCAGCTCACAAGATAAGCCATAGTTTTTCCAGTTCCAGTTGGAGCTTCGACACAAATAATTCGATTTGAGTCAGAATATTCGCCCATCAAAGTTTTGGAAATTTCAGCAATCATTTTGTTTTGTGATGAACGATTATTAAAATTGCTTAATTGGGTTTTAGCTCCATCAAAAGAGGAGCGAATCTGCTGTTTGAGTTTAGAAGTAAGCATTAATTGACTTATGAGCTTCTTTCAAGAGAAAGTTTGCACAAAAGTTTTAGAGCAGTTTTGTATTCCGAGCTAGGGATGATATCTATTGATTCTAACGCCATATTTGATTCTTTATTTGCAATATCTCGACTAAATTGAAACGCATTTACATTTATTAAGATTTCAACGACTTGATTAATATTAGAAGCATCTGCATTTTGAATTGCATTTGTTAATATTTTATTTTCAGTTTTGGTTGTTTTTTCTAGTGCATAAATCATCGGCAGGGTAACCTTTCCTTCTGATAAGTCATCCCCAACCTCTTTTCCAATAATGTTCGAATCTGATTCATAATCCAAGGTGTCATCAATTATTTGAAAAGCATTTCCAAGGTGCAATCCAAATGCGCCCATAGCTTCTATAACTTTTTCATTAGAATTAGATAAAATTCCAGCAATCTGACATGCCGCCTTAAAAAGACAGGCAGTTTTTCTTTCAATAACTCTAAAGTATTCTCTCTGAGTTACATTAGCATTTTTTATATTCAATAACTGAAGAACTTCACCCTCTGAAATCTGATTAGTAGCTTTCGATAAAATTTTCATAATTTCCATAGAGTTTGGCTCAACCATTATTTCAAAAGCTCTTGAATACAAAAAATCACCAACAAGAACACTTGGCGCATTTCCCCATAATTCGTTTGCAGTTTCTTGACCTCGACGCGTTATCGATTGATCGACTACATCATCATGCAAAAGAGTTGCTGTATGTATAAGCTCAATAACAACAGCCATTGAATAATGATAATCACCATCGTAATCAGTAGCCTTTGCACAAAGAAGAAGCAGCAGGGGCCTTATTCGCTTTCCACCTGAATTAATAATGTAATGACTCATCTGGTTTATTAGGTCAACATTCGAATCAAGACGATCAACTAAAATCTTATTCATTAGATCAAGTTCACCCTTAATAAGAGCTTGTATTTCGGAGAAATTTTGCATAAGGATTATTTTAACTGACTTGCCAATAAATAAACTTCTTTAGACCTTGGGCGAGAAGCCTTAGGTTTGATTACAGAGACTTTTTTAAATGAACTTCTTACATTTTGTACATAAGCATCAAACCCTTCTCCTTGAAACACTTTAACAATGAAACTACCATTTGTATCTAAAGTTTTTATGGCCATGTCGATAGCAAGATCTGCAAGATGCATTGATTTCGGTTGATCCACTGATAATTGGCCACTCATATTGGGAGCCATATCAGACAAAACTACATTTACTCTAGCTCCATCAGTCAACTCTAACAAATCATCATAAACCGACTGTTGAGTAAAGTCTCCTTGAAGAAAAGTTACACCAGTTATCTCCTCGATAGGCAAAATATCACTCGCAATAACTTTTCCTTTATTGCCAACAAATTTTGCTGCTACCTGAGACCATCCACCAGGCGCTGCTCCAAGGTCTAAAACTTTATCACCATTTTGAATAGTTTTATTTTTTTCAATAATCTCTAAAAGTTTATATACCGCTCTTGAGCGATAGCCCTCTTTTTGCGCTTTTTTAACAAATTCATCGCTCAAATGTTCATGCATCCAGCGACGAGAGCTTCCTTTTTTTGCCACAATTTAAAATATATGAAATTAATAGATTTATTTTATAAGAGAAGTTCTTTGAACATTATTAAATTGATTTGTGATTTATGTTTGGGATCATGAATTATTTCCGGGATAATATGCCATCGATTTTTTATAAGTAATCATTATGGCAGTTAAATTAAGGAATATAGCAATTATTGCTCATGTTGATCATGGCAAGACAACGCTCGTTGATAAATTACTTTCCCAATCTCAAACTTTTGATGATCGATTTCAGGCCACTGACAGGATGATGGATTCGAATGATCTCGAAAAGGAAAGGGGAATCACAATCAGCTCAAAAAATACTGCCATCAACTGGGGCGAGTATAGAATCAATATTGTTGATACTCCAGGACACGCAGATTTTGGTGGAGAGGTAGAAAGAGTTCTTTCGATGGTTGATAGTGTCCTTCTTTTGGTGGATGCTGTAGATGGCCCAATGCCACAGACTCGTTTTGTTACCAAAAAAGCTTTTGAACAAGGACTCAATCCAATTGTGGTGATCAATAAAATTGACCGACCAAGTGCGAGACCTGACTGGGTCATTGATCAGGTTTTTGAGCTGTTTGACCAACTGGGTGCAACTGAGGAGCAGTTAGATTTTCCTGTGATTTATGCTTCTGCATTAGGAGGTTATGCTTCTGAGGATGATTCTCAAAGAGGTGGAGATATGACCCCAATGTTCAAAGTTATTATTGAAAAAGCTCCTGCTCCAAATGTTGACCTTGATGGACCTTTTCAGATGCAAATTACATCTTTGGACTACTCATCCTTTGTTGGTGCAATCGGTATAGGTAGAATTCAGAGAGGAGTTGCTAAAAAGAATATGCAAAATGTATTAATTGCACCTGATGGTTCAAAACGTAATGTAAAGATTGTTCAATTGCTAGGCTTTAGTGGGCTTGAAAGACATGAAGTTCATACAGCGACTGCTGGTGATATTGTTGGCGTAGTAGGTATCGAAAATATATCGATTTCTGACACAATTTGTGATCCATCAAAGATAGATCCCTTGCCTCCTTTAAGCGTAGATGAGCCAACAGTAAGTATGGCTTTTAGAGTCAATGATTCTCCATTTGCAGGGCTAGATGGAAAGTATATTACTTCAAGAAACATCAGAGAGAGACTAGACAAAGAGTTAATTTACAATGTTGCTCTAAGAGTTGAAGATACAGATGATTCGTCCGAGTTTTTAGTTTCAGGGCGAGGTGAATTGCATCTTTCCATATTAATAGAAACCATGAGAAGAGAAGGCTTTGAGCTCTCAGTTGGAAGACCACAAGTAATTCTAAAAGATATTGATGGGAGGGTTTGTGAGCCCTTTGAAGAGCTCATAGTTGATGTTGAGTCAGTGCATCAAGGCTCTGTAATGGAAAAATTGGGCGAAAGAAGGGCAGAGCTTACAAACATGACGCCAGATGGTAAAGGACGAGTTAAGCTTGACTTTATTATCCCAGCAAGAGGTCTGATTGGTTTTAGAACAGAATTTCTAACAGCTACAACTGGAACAGGACTGATGTACTCGTCGTTTGATTCTTACAGACCTCAAAAAGATGGCAAGATTGGTCAAAGGATAAATGGTTCACTTATTTCTATGAATCAAGGCAAGTCTGTAGCTTATGCCATTTTTAACTTACAAAAAAGTGGAAAGTTTTTTGTAGGACATGGAGAAGATGTATACGAAGGCATGGTTGTTGGGATTAATTCAAGAGATAAAGATCTGGTTATTAACGTTTTGAAAGGAAAACAATTAACTAATGTTCGCGCGTCAGGTAGTGATGAAGCGGTAGCCTTAGTGCCAAAAATTAGTCTTGATTTAGAGCAAGCTCTTGAATTTATTGATGATGATGAGCTAGTAGAAGTAACACCAAGCAATATAAGAATTAGAAAAAGATTATTAACTGAGAATCAAAGAAAACGTGCCAGAAATTCATAAAATTTCGAATGTTGTAGACTTAGATATTCATTCAATCTACATTGTTTCTTCATTTTAATGCCTATATAATCACATTTTTTCTTAAAACAATAGCTTAATATGGATGCTTTTTTAGATTTTCTGGTTAGACAGAAGAAATTTGCTCTTGTCTTCTCTCTAGCTTTTATTGCTATTGGCGTGCTTTCTGTAGTAGGCATGCAGCGAGATCAATTTCCAACTGTAGACTTTGAAGTTTTAAGCGTAACTACTGCTTACCAAGGAGCCTCTCCTGAAGATGTTGAAAAATCTGTAACTAATGTTATTGAAGAAGAACTTCTCAGTGTTAGTGGAATTAAAGAAATTACATCCACCTCTAGAGAAGGTATCTCAAGCATTATTATTACTCTGGAAGCAGATCTTAAAGATGTCACAACTGTAAAAAATGATGTCCGTAATGCAGTTAATCGTGTCAGAGCTTTTCCTGAAGAAGTAACTGAGCTGCCTCAAGTGGTCGATTTTAATGTCACTGAATTTCCTGTTATTGCAATTAATATTGATAGTACATCTGGAAATTTTAATCAAGCAAGACAAATAACTGATGAACTGCAGGTGGCTATATCAAGGATTAAAGGAGTTGCATCAGTCGATAACCCAAGCTATCTTGATAGCGAAATTCAAATCAAAGTAAATCCCGAGAAGCTAGACAAATATAAGATGTCAATTAATGAGGTTATATCTGCTATTTCAAGCAGAAATGCTCGTTTTACCGTTGGTGGTAATAATCAGGAAAGTTTAGAGAAAAATATCGTAATTCTCTCTGAGTTTGAAAGTATAAAAGATATCAAGAATGTTGTTATTAAATCAAGTTTTGATGGTCCAGTAATTCGGCTTGATGATATTGCAGAAGTATTTAGAGGACAAGAAGAAGAAACCTCTATCACTCGAGTTAATGGAACAAAAGGATTTGTACTTCAAGTCAAAAAACAGCCACAAGCCGATATCATTCGAACAGTTAAAAGGGTTAGAGAACGCGTATCAGAAATACAAGAGAATATTCCTGATGATATTAACATTTTTTATACTGATGACTCATCAGAGGCAGTTGCAAATAGACTCGATATCATTATCAAAAATGGATACATTGGTCTCGCATTAGTACTGGTTGTTTTGGGAGCATTTCTTTCTTTGAAAACGGCTTTCTGGGTTGCGGTTAGTATTCCTGTATGTCTTTTAGGGGCTGTATTTGGACTTGGACTAACTGGAAACACAATTAACTTAATTTCACTTTCAGGGTTTATTCTCGTTCTGGGAATTGTTGTCGATGATAGTATCGTAATCGCTGAGAGTATCCATCACTATAAATCAAAAGAGGGCAATCTCTACAAGAATGTTGTGATGGGCTTAAAGCGTGTCATCATGCCTGTAGTTACCACTATTATTTCTACGATGCTTGTGATGTCTTCATTCTTCTTGATGTCAGGCATACTCGGTAAGTTCATTTATGTATTGCCTGTTGTAGTTTTATTTGCATTGGCAATTTCCTTTCTAGAAATTACGTTTGCTCTTCCTGCTCATTTAGCAACAAAAAAAGTTGAAAAGCAAAAGAAGTGGTTTGTACCAGTTGAGAATTTCTACAATCGAGGTATGGTGCGTATCTTAAAGTGGCGCTATTTGATTGTTCCTTTGTTTATTGCTTTACTTGCTTATTCGGCATTTTTTGCCATGAAAAATATACCATTTAATTTGTTCCCATCAAGAGGCGCAACTGTTATGTTTGCAAACATTGAAGCACCTAATGGAAGCTCTGCATCTTACACTGAAAAAATAGTTATTGAAGTTGAAAAACTGATTGTTAGTGAAATTGGTGAAGATCTTAAGTCATATACTAGCACTATTGGCAGTTACTTCACCAATAGAGCTGACATTGAAATTGCTCTCACGCCAACAAGTGAAAGAGAGAGAGCTGCAGAGGACATGCAGGAAAAACTAAAAGAGCTTGTGAAAAATGTTAAAGGGGCAGAAGAAATTCGAATATCTTTATTAAGGCCTGGACCGCCTCAAGGTGCAGATATTGAAGTCACCCTTGTATCAGACAATGATGCGCAGCGAGATCTTGCTGCTGACAGGCTTGAAGAAATATTAAATTCAATTAAGGGTGTAGACAACATAAATCGAAACGATGAGATTGGCAAACCTAGGATTGAAACTGTTCTGGATTTTGATGAGATGGCGCGCCTAGGCGTTGACTATCAGTCTGTATATAGACATCTCAGAACCGCTTTTTCTGGCTCTTACGTTACTGATGCAACTATAGCAGGCAAAGATGAAGACGTAAGAATTTATATTGGAGAGAACGACTACACTGAAAACTTTATCAGAAACACTGCTGTAAAGAATAGACAAGGTAATTTGATACCAATGAGTCAGTTTTCAACGTTACGAGAGATTGAAGGAGAGCCAGATTATAATCATTTAGATGGTGATCGCTCTATTAAAGTTACTGCCAGTATTGCCGATAGTCGTCCTAAGGGAAGGCCAAGTAAACCTGAAGGAAGTAAAAATATTGATGGTGAACAGGCGCTCAATTTTAATCCTGATGAAGCTGAGCAAAATCAATCTCAGACAACTCGAAGGAGTCCTCCACCATCTAAGACAATTATATTAGCTCGTGCTTTGAAAGAGCTTAATGCGTCCGTTGAGTTTCCTCAAGTTTCTATTATTACTTCAGGTGGGGCGCAAGAATCAATTGATTCTCTTCAAGATTTTTTAAGAGCATTTGTAGTTGCTCTTATTGGAATTTTCCTTCTTCTTGCTATACTTTTTAACTCTTATTCGCAGCCTATGCTTGTATTGGCAGCTGTACCATTTTCACTGATTGGAGTTATTTGGGCTTTTTATTTTCATGGAGAGCCACTCAGTTTCTTTGCTCTAACTGGTTCATTGGCATTAATGGGCGTTATTGTTAATGACTCATTGGTCATGGTTAGCCACCTAAATTATATAAGGGATAAGAGTGCACAGTTGGAAGATAAAACAGTTTGGATTGCCAGAGGTTCAAGGGATCGTTTGAGAGCAGTGGTGCTTACCACGCTGACAACTATGGCTGGAGTATTGCCTCTAGCTTATGGGATTGGGGGTACTGATGTGTTCTTACAGCCAATGGTTCTTGCGCTTGGTTATGGTTTAATATTTGGTACATTTTTAACTTTGATTCTACTGCCTTGTATGTATCTTATGAACTATGACTTTATTAATATGCTTGGCAAGATTAAAGCGAAATTTTCAAGGAAAAAAGCCCCAGCTTAATTACTTGTTTTGTAGAGCGACTCGAATAATCTGCTCTGTACTGAGTCCTTGATCTTCAATTTTTGAAACCATTCTATTCGCTTCTTTGACTTTAAAGCCTAGTGATTGAAGTGCTTCAATGGCCTGTTTAGAATTTGGGTTCGAGCTCTTCTTTAGGTCTCTTGATGTGTCTTGGCTTCCTGTCAGTTCAAGTTTACTAAGTCTATCTTGAAGCTCAACTATTAGTTTGAGAGCAGTTTTTTTGCCGATTCCAGGAGTTTTTGCAAGTAGATCAGCATCCTCTGTAGAAATGCATTCAACTAGAGAGTGAACACTTAAGTTTGATAGTATCGCAAGTGCAACCTTTGGTCCAACGCCATTTACTCTGATTAATTCTCTAAAAACATTTTTTTCATCTTTAGAAATGAATCCGAATAAAGTATGAGCATCTTCTTTAATGCTGAGATGAGTAAACAATAAAACATCATCTGAAAGGTTATCTAGTTCGTAGAAGGTAGACATTGGACAGAGTACTTCATAGCCAATCCCTTCAACCTCAATGAGAATTTCAGGAGGATTCTTGCTTATAATCTTACCTTTTAGATGTCCAATCATAACCAGGGAAACTTGGCAAAGTGCTCTTTTTCAAATGAACGAATCTGACTCTCATTCTGTAATGTTAAACCAATATCATCTAGTCCATTGATAAGTCTTCTTTTTCTTTCAGAGTCAACCTCAAAGTTATAAGCATTATTATCTGTCTCAACAGTTTGTTTATTAAGGTCTATTGATATTTGTCCAGAATAGCTAAATAAGCTATCAACAATTTCACTGTTAAGAGTAATTGGCAGTATGCCATTCTTAAAACAGTTGTTATAAAAAATATCGGCAAAACTTGGAGAGATAATGGCTCTGAATCCATAGTCCTCAAGAGCCCATGGGGCATGCTCTCTTGAAGATCCGCAACCAAAATTTCTTCGTGTGAGCAAAATTTGTGCTCCAGCGTACCTTGGATCATTTAAGACAAACTCAGGATTGATTGGACGCTTTGAATTATCCATACCTGGTTCCCCGTGATCTAAATAGCGCCATTCATCAAACAAATTTGGTCCAAATCCACTTCTTTTGATAGATTTCAAGAACTGTTTTGGAATGATAGCGTCTGTATCAATATTTGCTCGGTCGAGTGGCATTGCAATAGAGTTTAGAGAAGTAAATTTTTTCATGAGTTTACTCCTGAAAATCGACCTGCAATTGCGGAAGCAGCAGCGATTGTCGGGCTAACAAGGTGTGTAAATGAGCCTTGGCCTTGACGACCTTCAAAATTGCGATTAGAAGTGCTCGCACACCTTTCTCCTGCATCAAGTTTATCTGCATTCATTGCTAGACACATAGAGCAACCAGGTTCGCGCCATTCAAAACCAGCTTCTTTAAAAATTTCATCAAGACCTTCATCTTCAGCTTGTTTTTTTACAAGCCCAGAACCAGGAACAACAAGTGCTAATTTAACATTTTTAGCAATTTTTTTACCTTTGGCGACTGAAGCAGCGGCTCTCAAATCTTCAATTCTTGAGTTGGTGCAGGATCCAATAAAAACCTTATCAATTTCTACCGTGCTCATCAAAGTATTTGGTTCTAAATGAATATACTTTAATGCATTACGAATACTTTCTGCTTTTACTTCATCGCTCTCTAGTTCTGGATCAGGTGTTGAGCCATATATATCGACAACCATTTCAGGAGAGGTTCCCCAAGTCACCTGCGGTTTAATTAGGTTTGCATCGATTGTAATTGATTCATGAAAATGAGATTCTGGGTCACTATGAAGTGTTTTCCAATATTTTAAAGCTGCTTCCCAAGCGCCCCCTTTAGGGGCAAAAGGCCTTCCTTTAACATAATTAATTGTCTGTTCATCCACGGCAACTAGCCCCACTTTTGCACCAGCTTCAATAGACATGTTACAAAGTGTCATTCTTCCTTCAATGCTCATTTTTTCAATTGTATTTCCACAAAACTCAATTGCAAATCCGGTTCCACCTGCAGTCCCAATTTTACCAATCACATACAATGCAAGATCCTTGGCGCTAACATTACTAGCTAAGTCACCATTGATCTCAATCTTCATATTTTTAGCCTTATTTTGCCAAAGGCACCCTGTTGCAAGAACATGCTCTACTTCAGAAGTTCCTATTCCAAAGGCCAGTGCACCAAGTGCTCCATGAGTTGTAGTATGAGAGTCACCACAAACTATACTCATTCCTGGCAGGGTTGCACCTTGTTCCGGCCCAATCACATGAACAATACCTTGTCGAATATCATTCATATGAATTTCATTGATATCAAATGTTTCACAATTTTTATCTAAAGTTTCCACTTGAAGTCTAGAAACAGGATCGGAAATACTACTAACACCACTTGATCTTTCTGTAGTTGGTACATTGTGATCTGGAACTGCGAGATTCGATTTTTTGCGCCATATCTTTCTTCCTGCAATGGTAAGCCCTTCAAAAGCTTGTGGAGAGGTAACTTCATGAATCAGTTGACGGTCAATGTAAATGAGCGTTGAGCCATCTTGCTCTAAAACTTTGTGAGCGCTCATGAGCTTATCGTATAGTGTTTGAGGCATTGTTAATAGTAATACTTGATAAAATGACTATTTTACATTTTTTAAAATAACTCACATTGTAGAAATAGTTTTCAAATGGCTATATATTTTAGTTAGTGATTTGTTTTAAATTTAAAGGTTGAGTTTATGTGCGGTATTTGCGGTCAGTTTCGCTTTGATGGAAGAGAAGTTTCATCAAAATCACTAGATAATATGATGTTAAAGCTGGCTAGACGAGGCCCCGACTCAGATGGTCAATGGATAAGAAGAAATATTGGTTTTGGACATCAAAGACTAAGCATTATTGATTTATCTAGTTTTGGTTCTCAGCCAATGATAGATGATAATCTTGAATTGACGCTGGTTTTTAATGGGACGATATACAACTATAAATCTCTTCGAGCTCAATTATCTTCTAAGGGCTATTCATTTTTTTCACAGTCAGATACTGAGGTTATTCTAAAAGCCTACCACTTCTGGGGCGAAACCTGTCTTGAACATTTAGATGGTATGTTTGCTTTTGCTATTTGGGATATCTCATCTAAAAAATTATTTGTTGCGAGGGATAGAATGGGTATTAAGCCGCTCTACTTTAACTCTACTTCCGAAGCATTTACTTTTGCATCCAATTCACAGGCGCTACTCACTCAAGATATTGATAAAAGTGTAAATCCTATCGCTCTTCAACAGCAACTATCTTTGCATGGGGTAGTTCCGGCACCAAACACAATAATTAATGGTATCCAAAAATTAAAACCTGGAACCTTCATTACCATCGATTCTAATCGACATATCCAAGAAAAAACTTACTGGAGGCCGAATGCCAAAAGACCAGAAGGTAGTTTTAGTAATGCGGAATATATTGAGAGGGCACATGAGCTATTGACTGCTGCAGTAACAAAAAGGATGAATGCATCTGACGTTCCAATTGGTGTCTTACTCTCGGGTGGTCTCGATTCATCTTTAATTGTTGCGCTCCTTAGGGAAGCTGGCCATGAAAGGGTTAGAACTTTTTCAATTGGCTTTGAAGATATTGATGATGAGGCTGGCAGTGAGTTTGAATATTCTGATCAAATTGTCTCAAGATTTGATACTGAGCACAAGAAGTACAAGGTGAGTAATAAAGAGGTTCTGCCAAGATTATCTGAGGCAGTAATGAATATGGCCGAGCCAATGGTCGGTCAAGATGCAGTTGCATTTTATTTGCTCTCAGAGCAGGTTTCTAAGCATACTAAAGTTGTCCTGTCTGGACAGGGTGCGGATGAGGCTTTTGCAGGGTATTTTTGGTATCCGAGAATGGCAAATGAAGATGGGGATGAAATAGAGCGCTTTTCAAAACATTATGTAGATAGGCCTCATGAAGAGTATTTGCAAACAGTTGCTTCCAAATATCGAGGGGAAAACCACACGAGAAGTTGGTTGAATAAAGAATTTTCCAAGCCCGGTGCAGATTCCTTTATTGATAAAGTATTCAGGACAGATATGACTCGTTTGATAGTTGATGACCCTGTAAAGCGAGTTGATAATATGACTATGGCATGGGGCTTGGAGGCTAGAGTTCCATTTATGGACACTGAGCTAGTTGAGTGGGCATTAAGCATTCCTCCGTCATTAAAAATGAAAGAGGAAGGTAAGCATCCACTTAAGAATATTTCAAGAGGACTTCTGCCTGACTCAGTAATTGATCGAAAAAAAGGTTATTTTCCAATGCCTGCGCTGAAGTATATTCAGGGGGAATTTTTAGAATTTATGTCTGATATACTTTTATCAAGTGCGTGTCGAAATAGAGGTGTTTTTGATGAGATTTATGTCAATAAAGTAATTGATTCTCCAAGAAAATATATGACCGCGTTAAATGGCTCAAGACTATGGCACTTAGCACTTCTTGAATATTGGTTTCAAATAAATGTAGATGCTTAAATGACGGATAAGATTGTAATTTATACTGATGGTGGATGTCGAGGAAACCCTGGAGTGGGAGGATGGGGGGTATGGCTTCGTTACAAAGATCATGACAAAAAGTTGAATGGATCTGAGTCTAACACTACGAATAACAAAATGGAACTTACTGCAGCTATAAAAGCATTAGAGGCCCTTAAATCGAGTGAGATTTCCGTAGACTTATATACAGACTCAAAGTACGTCATTCAAGGAATTAATGAATGGATTGAGGGCTGGAAATCAAAAGACTGGAAGACTGCCAACAAAAAGCCAGTAAAAAATGTTGACTTATGGAAGCAGCTAGATCTCCTCAACAATAAATATAGTGTCAACTGGTACTGGGTTAAAGGCCATAGTGATGACCCTGGAAATGATATGGCGGATCTTTTAGCGAACCAAGCTATGGACGAGATTTCTTAAAATTACAATCGCTCGGGCTGCTCCAAATATTCTAATTCAGCTTGACTGAAGTCTGAAAGAAGCCTTGCTTCGGTATTAAATGGGCCCCTTAAATTTGAGCCGATGTGTTTTTTTATGAGCTCATCAAATGTCTTTACTGGGTCAATGCTTCTTTGGTTGCATAAATAGCGGTACCAATAGCTTCCAATTTTTACATGCCCAATCTCATCTTCGAAAATAATATCTAATATTTCAACCATTTTATTGAACTTTGACCCGCTAAATTTTTTTCTGATGCTTGGGGTTACATCTAGTCCTCTTGCCTCAAGAACTCTTGGAACAAGTGCCATTCTCGCTAAAACATCATAGTCTGTATCAACAGACATCTGCCATAATCCATTGTGCGCATCAAAGTCTCCATAGTAATAGTCCAGATCCTCTAGGTAATGTTTAAGAAGTAAAAAATGATAAGATTCTTCTGTAGCCACTTTAATCCAGTCAAGGTAGTATTGATGAGGCATTTTTTGAAATCTGTAAATCGCATCAAGAGCTAAATTTATTGCATTAAACTCAATATGACAGATAGCATGGATATTTTTAATCATGCCGAGGTCTGACTTGTCTCTTTTTGGAGCGCCATTAAAACTAACTAAATTCGGCTTTTTTGGACGTCCAGGAGATAATATTTTTTTTATTTCACAAACAGGTCCAATATCTTTTTTTTGATATTTAACTAGTTGATTAGTCAAGTAGATTTTCTCATCTGGATCATTACAAACAAGAGCCACATATGAATCTTTAAAAAGAGACATAGGAGCCAACTTTAATGTTTTCAAGTTTCCATTGATGAATTTGTATTCTTATTAATCTTAAAGTTGGAAATCCAACGCTTGCGGTCATTCTCCGAACTTGTCTGTTTCGCCCTTCAGTGATAGAGATTTCAACCCAAGATGTGGGGATATATCTTCTTTTTCGAATTGGTGGCTTTCTATCCCAAAGCCATTCTGGCTTTTTCATTTTCTTAATTAAAGCAGGTTTCGTTAATCCATCTTTTAGAACGACACCAATCTTAAGTGCATTTATTGCATCTTCGGTAATCTCTCCTTCTACTTGGACAATATAGGTTTTGGTTTTGCAATTTATTGGATTAGAAATGTTATTTTGAAGCTTTCCGTCATCAGTCAAAATAACAAGGCCTTCGGAGTCTTTATCTAATCTACCTGCTGGGTATATGTTTGGGATATCTATATAGTTAGCTAAAGTATCTCCCTCTCCGCTGAATTGACAAATAACTCCAAAGGGTTTGTTGAAGGCAATGATTTTAGCCATAGATATTTTTTGCTCTTTCAATAAATGCGTCAAGTTGCGAATTTGCAATATTTTTAAATAATGGAGAAATAGTCATATCAGCAATTCTAGATTTAAAACTAAATTCAAGATCTAAATAAACTTTAGCAGCATTATCTCCAAGTGGCTCAAAACGCCATTCTCCTCGCAGATCATCAAATGGACCATCCAGAAGTTGCATCTTAATAGTCTCATAGGGGGTTGATGTATTGATGGTTGTAAAGGTTTGTTTGAATCCATTTTTATTTATCTGAACCGAGGCAGTAATTTGATTGCCAGTTTCATTTAAAATAGATGAAGAGTCACACCAGTTCAGAAAATTCGGGTAGTCATTGATGTTATTGACCAACTCAAACATTTGTTGGGGGGTGTGTGGAACAATTGCACTTTTTGAAATACGATGCATGGCTAAAAATAAAAAAGATAATTCAAATACTATTGCCTTGAATAAAAAAGCAAGGCATGACTATTTTATCGAACAAAGTCTAGAGGCTGGCCTAAGTTTGCTTGGCTGGGAAGTAAAAAGCTTACGGGAGAATAAAGTCCAAATAAAAGAGAGTTATGTGATTTATAAAAACAATGAACTCTTCCTTTTTGGGGCTCATATATCGCCATTAAGATCTGCATCAAGTCATGTTGAATGTGATCCAATTAGAACCAGAAAACTTCTTCTCAATAAACTTGAAATAAATAGGCTTCGAGAAAAAATTACTCAGAAGGGCGCAACCGTTGTTCCTCTTAAATTGTACTGGGCAAGAGGAAAAGTCAAGTTAGAGATTGGAGTTGCTAAGGGTAAAAAAGCACATGATAAGAGACAAGACATCAAGGAAAGAGATTGGAAACTGGACAAAGCTAGAGCCCTTAAAGAAAGCAATAGATAAAATAATGTGTTTTTTTTAAATTATTTTTCAAATGCTATTCTTTTGATAGTACAATAACTACTAGGTACAGCGTTGGAGGCAGATGGTTTCTTTTGATTCTTTCCTCCTGAAATAGGTGTAAAAGTTACCTCTTCCGCTCTATCTTTTTTTTTTAACAAACTTTTATTGGAGAGAATTAAAATGAATAAATCAGAATTAATCGATGCAATCGCTTCAGGTGCAAACTTATCTAAAGCAGACGCTGCTAGAGCACTAAATGCTACAACAAGCGCAATCACCTCTGCAATGGCTAGTGGTGATGGAGTTCAGCTTACTGGATTCGGTAGCTTCGTAGTAAGAAGCCGTGCAGCCCGTACTGGTCGTAATCCACAAACTGGAGCAACTATTCAGATTGCAGCTTCTAATGTGGCAGCATTCAAAGCTGGTAAAGCATTGAAAGATGCATGTAACTAATTAAGTTATTTTGTTTCTTTAAAAAAGGCGCTTTTTGCGCCTTTTTTTTGTTTAATTTAAATGACTCAATCTAAAATTTTTTCAGCAAAATTTATTTTTCTAAATCTCCATAAAAGTTTTGTTCACCAGTGCCAGTTTCAGATAGATCACTAATTGCAGTCTCAACATCTTTAATCGCATTTTTTAGCTCGTTAATAATTAGATCTTTGTTATCAGTAAAAGGCAGTTCTTCAATAATCCGATTTAATTTACCCTTTGATAGCCAGGCTTTGTGTCGAGCCCATTCAGGAAACAATAGTTGATGCGGATCAATGGTTTTAACATCAGAGAAGCGTGATGGATCGTCTGACTCTAGGTCTAATGGAACATATGCATTAACCATTGTTACTCTATCAAAAGGCTCTTTCAGTTTAGCTCCTCTATGAACTACCATATTTCCTTGCATTACAATAATGTAGCCTGGCCCAGGGAAATGCGGACTAATAATTCTATCTTTTGGTATTGATTGATTGTTATCTTTAATTTCTTGAACCTCTTTCTTTGTGCCAAAAAAATACTGAAACTGACCACCAACCTGCTTGTTTGGATCTGAAACCATCATGACATAGTCTAAACCAATGGTATCAGTATGCCATTTGTCAACTGCCCGACTAAGGTCATCTGGGGCAAAGTTAAAGTGCCCAAGATGAAGCGGAATGGAATGAGGAGCAACCGTAATCCCATAAATCTGAGATAAGAAGTCACTCACTTTAGGGCACAAACATAAGTCTCTCAAGAACCTAGATCGATATACACA
>CAZESR010000003.1:0-21601 GCA_964515065.1 uncultured Piscirickettsiaceae bacterium | reverse complement strand
CACTCACTTTAGGGCACAAACATAAGTCTCTCAAGAACCTAGATCGATATACACAACCACGAAGTAAATACTGAATCCTCTCTCCACCACTCGAAGAATACTTTCTCAGTGATTGTGCAGATTGCATTAAAACTCTAACGCCTTGGTCTGATAAAAGTCTTGCTGCTCCTGATACAGCAAAATCTGTTGGGCATTTCGCAATTTCATCTTTTGTGTAACCTAAATCAAAAAGCGAAACAGATTCTTTAGGAAACTCAAGCTCTAGATGAATATTTGGATCATATTTAGGCTCATCTTCGATGAAGTGGTATCCTTCAGGAAGCGTATTAGGAAAATTTATTGGCGTATTTAATAATTTACTTTTCATGTTTTCTATTCAATTCATTAGACATATGACTCTTATGCTTTTATCATAAATAATCCTTTGGCCTTGTCTGTTGAAGTTAGAACATCATCAAGGTTGCTTAGTGGAATTAAAGACATATAAAAAGCACTAAAAAAACGATATGATACTATTGCTAATCAATAAATAATAGCAATAAAATTCAAATAAAAAATTGAATTTATTTCAATAATAAAATAAATGGATAATCGACATATTAAATTTTAATTTTTAAACGTTGTTATACTTTTTTATTAACTAATTTATTTAATTATGACTAAATTCTACCCTTACTGGTGGGAAGGCCAGCCAAAGTATGAAGAAAGTATTGGGCTACCAAAGAAAACCGATGTTGTAATTGTTGGCGCTGGTTTTACAGGTTTAAGTGCTGCAATTACTTTAGCAAAAACTGGTATTTCAGTTGTTGTTTTAGACTCAGAAGATATCGGTTTTGGTGCAAGCACAAGAAATGGTGGGATGATGGGATCTGGTCATAAAGTTTCACCTCAACAAGCCGAAAAAAAGTATGGCCTCGATGTCGCTGGACAAATCCATAAAGAGGCAAATGCATCACTTGAATTTACTACCAATCTAATTAAAGAAAATAACATTGACTGCGATCTTCAGATTTGTGGACGATTAAGGACATCATGGGTGCCTCAGGACCAATTCAGTATGTCAGAGAACCTAAAAAAATTAAAAGCTATTGATGGTTTTAATTCTAGAATGATTGACCCTTCTAGAATGTCTGAATCAATTAAGACTGACTTGTATTTTGGAGGACAATATTATGAAGATCACGGCTCAGTACAGCCTAGAAAGTTTCATTATGGTCTTCATCAGCTCGCTATAAGTGCTGGTGCAAAAGTCTTTGGAAATATGTCAGTAAAACAAGTCAAAAGATTATCTAGAGATGAGGGGGCTGGCTTTAATGTTTCTGTTGCTAGTCTATCAATTAGCTGCAGAAATGTTTTAATAGCAACCAATGGATACACTCGATCATCACTTTCAAAGTATTTGTCTAGAAGAATTTTGCCAGTGCCTAGCTTTATTATTACGACTGATGAAATCGGTTCCGAAAGAGTTAATTCATTAATACCGGGAGGTCATTGCATAGTTGAAACAAGAAAGCGCTATTGTTATTATCGACCAACGCCATGTGGAAAAAGAATAATGATTGGAACAAGAGCAGCTATGCATTCAATGTCGGCAGAAAAAGCACTTCCAATCCTTAAAAAAACGTTATCTGAGATTTTTCCTGAGCTTGGAGAGGTTAAGATAAGTCATTGTTGGACTGGGTTTACAGGCTTTAGTTTTAGCATGCTTCCAAATTTGGGATGTCATGATGGAATATATTCTGCAATGGGCTATTGTGGCAATGGGGTCGCAATGGCTCCTTATTTGGGTCATATGGCTGCATTGAAGATCCTAGAGCCAAATAAAAAAGTAACCGTATTCGAAGATACATTATTACAGACTCGTCCATATTACTTTGGAGCCCCTTGGTTTCTTCCAATTGCCAGTGTTTACTTTAAAGCATACGATAAATTTGACAACTATCGTAGAATAAAAAATTTAAAAAATATTGTGTAAATTGTCTTTGACTATCATAGCTTTCCATAATCCTAAGAAATACTTAACTGCATGGTAAAATACTCGCTTTTTAAATAATTGGAGATTATCCATGGAGCAAACTTTATCAATAATTAAACCAGATGCTGTAGCAAAAAATGTCATTGGTCAAATATATTCAAGATTTGAAAATGCAGGCTTTAAAATAGTTGCATCAAAAATGATTCATTTGGACAAAGAAATGGCTGGGGGTTTCTATGCTGTACACAAGGATAGGCCTTTTTTTAATGATCTCATGTCTTTTATGACTTCTGGGCCAGTAATGATTCAAGTCTTGGAGGGTGAAAATGCAGTTGCTAAGCACCGTGAAATTATGGGAGCGACAAATCCACAAGAAGCTGATAAAGGAACAATAAGAGCGGATTTTGCTGAATCTTTAGATGAGAATGCCGTTCATGGTTCAGATTCGCTGGAAAACGCAGCCATTGAGATTGCCTATTTTTTTGGTGAAGATGGCGTTTGCCCTAGAACACGATAAAAAATAGACAATCATTCTTATGTTAGAAAAGCGCAACCTACTCGGGCTTACTCAAAGTAAGTTAAGGGAGTTTTTTTCTGACTTAAATGAAAAGCCATTCCGCACAAAACAAATTATGCAATGGATTTATCACCAAGGTGTTAATGACTTTGGTGATATGCATAATTTCTCTAAAGACTTAAGGCAAAAGCTTGCTGCTATAGCTTCTATTGACTTGCCGGAAGTCATTTCAATAAGCAATTCAAAAGACGGAGTAATCAAGTGGGCCATAAAACTTGGCGAAGATAATCATATTGAAACTGTTTATATTCCTCAAAAAGAGAGAGGGACTCTCTGTATTTCTTCACAAGTTGGCTGCTCACTTGCATGCACTTTTTGTTCAACAGGATATCAGGGTTTTAATAGAAACCTCAAAACTCATGAGATCATTGGGCAAGTTCTAATTGCTCAGAATCATTTAAACCAAGAAAATAAACGCATCTCTAATGTAGTTTTTATGGGAATGGGCGAACCACTTCTGAATGAATCCCCTGTTTATGATGCTTGTGAGATTCTTTTAGATGATTGGGCTTTTGGACTATCAAGAAGACGTGTTACTGTCTCATCCTCTGGAATTGTTCCTGCATTACTACGAATGTCAGACAAAGTTCCGGTTAGTCTAGCAATATCATTACATGCTCCAAATGATGAATTAAGAGATATACTTGTTCCAATAAATAAAAAATATCCTATAAAAGAGCTAATGAAGGCTTGTCATTATTACCTAAATGCTGGAACGCAAGAAAGGCATATATTATTTGAATATGTGATGCTTGAGGGTGTTAATGATTCTATAGAAAATGCGAAATCACTCTCGACATTATTAAACTATTGGTTTGAGCGTGAGTCAGCTAAAGTCAACCTAATTCCTTTTAACCCATTTCCAGAAAGTGAGTATAAAACTTCAAAAAATACCACTATAGAGAAGTTCAAAGATATATTGCATGGTTCAGGAATACGAACTACAACAAGAAGAACTAGAGGTAATGATGTTGATGCGGCATGTGGTCAGCTTGCTGGAAAGGTATTGGACAAGAGCAGAAGAAATGTTGGACGGAATTGATTACTACCCAAAGAAAAAAAAGCGAACACTTGGAAAATTAATCTGGTTATTGCTGTTTTTATTGACTTTAATTGGGGTGTGGTATTATCTTCAAAGCTTAGATTTTAGTCAGAGTAAATCAAGCTCAATTATTATTAGTAAGCCATCTGAGTTTGTTGAAAATGAGAATAAAGTTGTCGAGGATACTAAAGAAGTAATTACACCTAAAGTAATAGAGAGTAATGAAGAAAGTCTTGATGAAGTTGTAAGTAATTATGAAGCAAATACACAAAATTAAAAGAAGGGTTTCTAGGCAAATATTAGTCGGCGATGTTGCAATTGGAGGTGGTGCCCCAATTAGTGTTCAAAGCATGACTAATACAGATACCTGTGATGTTAATTCTACTATTTCGCAAATAATTTCTCTTGAAGAGGCTGGGGCAGATATGGTTCGAGTTTCAATTCCTACTATGGAAGCAGCCGAAGCTTTTAAAAAAATAAAAAAATCAGTTAGGGTGCCTTTGATTACTGACATTCATTTTGATTATAAGATAGCTTTAAAAGTTGCAGAATATGGCTCTGATTGTCTCAGAATCAATCCTGGAAATATTGGTAAAGAGGATCGAGTTAGAGAGGTAGTCGCATCTGCAAAAGATAATGGTGTTCCTATAAGAATAGGAGTTAATGCAGGATCACTTGAGAAAGATTTGCAAAAAAAATATACTGAACCTACTCCTGAAGCAATGGTGGAATCTGCTTTTAGACATATTGATATTTTAGATAGATTAAATTTTGATAACTTTAAAGTTTCTCTTAAGGCATCTGAGGTTTTTATGACTGTGTTTGCCTATCGTCAACTTGCTACACAAATTGACAATCCACTTCACCTAGGTATTACTGAGGCAGGGTCTTTTCGCTCGGGTGCAGTTAAATCCTCAATTGGCATGGGTTTGTTGTTAAGTGAGGGTATAGGAGATACCATTCGGGTATCACTGGCATCAGACCCTGTGAATGAGGTTAAGGTAGGTTTTGATATTTTAAAATCACTTCACTTAAGAAAAAAAGGTGTCAATTTAATTGCCTGCCCATCATGCTCTAGACAAAAATTTGATGTCATTTCTGTAGTCAACGAGCTAGAATCTCGTCTGGAAGATATTACCGAATCTATTGATGTAGCAGTTATTGGTTGTGTAGTCAATGGTCCAGGTGAGGCAAAAGAGGTTAGTGTAGGTCTTACTGGAGGGTCACCTAACTTATTATATATCGATGGTAAAACTCACAGTAAAGTAGATAATGAATCTTTAGTTGACACTCTTGAGATGCAAATTAGAAGGCGAATACCTATTTCCAACGTTTAGCTCTTTGGAATGCCTTATATTTGTAGATAGCAATAATTGAATAATAGCCTATTGTTGCTGAAGCAATAGAGGTAATTAACCCCCCGACCCAAAAAGCTAATGTTGCATTTCCAAAATTTTGCATTAGATAGGAGAAGGTAAATTCAAATTCTGGATCCATTTCAATACCCAAAATGGAGGCACCTAATTTGTAAGTGAAGAAATAAAAAGGAACCATTGTAATTGGGTTATTGACCCACACAATAAGAATTGAAAGCAGAATATTTGCTGAAAAAACCACCGCAAAGATTGCGACCAACAAAGTATGCATTGGAAGGGGAATGAATGCAAAAAAGAGTCCAATAGCAAACGCTCTAGAAATTGTTTTTTTATTCCATTTCCAAATTTCAGGATTTGTTAAATGTTTATTAAACCAGCCAAGATTAATGTTTTCTGGTTTAGGGCTATATTTTTTGAGTGTCTCTTTCATTAATCTGATGAAACCTTAATAATGTTTTCTGAGGTCAAGCCATAAAGTTCATAAAGTTCAGATTGTGAACCATGCTCTGTAACATTGTCTGGAACCCCTAATATATGAAGATTCGTTTTAATACTATTCTTTTGAAGTACTTCATTTACGGCACTTCCTGCACCTCCATGCAGGGTATTGTCTTCAATAGAGATTAGAGTTCTAGATTCATTTGCAATCTTTATTATTAAGTCTTCATCTAAGGGTTTTACAAACCTCATATCCACAACAGTTGCATTAATCTTTTCAGAAGCCTCGAGTGCGATATCAAGCATATTTCCAAAAGAAAAAATGGAAATATCTTTTCCAGTTCTTGCAATGTTTCCTTTTCCTATTTCAATTGAAGATTCTGTTACAAAATTATCTACGCTAGACTTTCCCCTAGGAAATCTTATACAAACAGGACCTTCAAAATGATTTGCAAAGTTGAGTGCTTTATACATTTCTAAAGACGAGCTTGGAGCTATGATAGTAATATTGGGTATACATCTTAAGAAACTCAAATCAAAAATTCCTGCATGAGTTGCTCCATCGGCTCCGACTAGTCCGGCCCTGTCAATAGCAAAAGTAACGTTCAAATTCTGCAATGCTATATCATGAATAAACTGATCATATCCTCGTTGTAAAAAGGTTGAATATATTGCAACTATTGGTTTTAATCCCTTAATAGCCATTCCACCTGCAAGAGTTACTGCGTGCTGTTCAGCGATGGCTACATCTACAAAACGCTCAGGAAATTGATTTGCAAAGTCAACCATTCCTGAGCCTTCAGACATCGCTGGGGTTATTCCAATTACTTTTTCATCAGTCTTGGCAGTATTGCAAAGCCATTCTCCAAAAACACTACTGTAGCTTGGTAAATTATTACTTGATATGGAGGGTGGTGAGATACCATGAAATTTAAGTGGGTTTTCTTCAGCTGCTTCAAGTCCATGCCCTTTTTTTGTAATGATATGAAGAATTCTGGGCTTCTGCAGATTTTTTAGATTTTCTAGAGTTTTAATTAAGATGGAAATATCATGACCATCAATTGGTCCAAAGTAGTCAACACCTAATTCTTCAAAAAGAGTTCCTGGAAGAATCATTCCTTTTAGATGCTCTTCTGATCGTTTTGCAAATTTTTGAATTCGTGGTAGTCTTTCTAAAAATTCAAGAGATTTAGATTTCATTGTTGAGTAAATCTTTCCTGAAATCAGCCTAGTTAAATATTTACTCAGTGCACCAACGTTCTTGGAGATTGACATATCATTGTCATTTAGAATAATCAAAAGATTGGCATCAGTATCACCAGCATGATTAAGTGCTTCAAAAGACATACCCCCAGTTAGTGCACCATCTCCAATTACAGCAATAGAGGTATCAGGCTTATTGTTGAGATTATTTGCAAATGCAATTCCTAATGCGGCACTTATTGAGGTTGATGAATGCCCTGCTCCAAAGACATCATGTTCGCTTTCACTTCTTTTTGTAAAGCCCGATAAACCATCTTTTTGTCGAAGTGTGGACATCATGTCTTTTCTTCCTGTTAAAACTTTATGGGTATAGGCCTGATGACCCACATCCCAAACAAAGGTATCTTCAGGACTGTCAAAAACATGGTGCAATGCCAAGGTTAATTCAATTGTTCCAAGATTGGAGCTCAAATGACCACCCGTCTTTTCAATACTATCAACTAAAAACACTTTAATCTCTTCTGCAAGAGTATTGAGCTCATCAATACTAAGGCTTTTAACATCACTGGGATTTTGAATTTGATCTAATATCATCTCGTAAGAATTAATTATTAACTTTGAATCACAAGAAAGAGAAGAATTATACACTTCTCGGTGCTAGTTAAAGTGAAGCACTAATGGAGTTTTAATATTTATTAGAACACTAATTAAGCTTATCTCTTTAGTTATGACAAGTAAAATTATAGTTTTAGGTCAGTATCTCTCAAAATATGTATTCTATCTGTGCTTTATATAAGTTTACTAGGCTTGATGATTTTGAGGCTATCCAGACACCTCTTAAGTCATTTCTTAATTCATTAGCCATTAGAGGCACACTTTTGTTAGCACGAGAGGGTATCAATGGAACCATTTCTGGTAGTAAAGAAAGTCTTGAAAAAGCTCTTGACTATTTGCAGTCAGACCCCAGACTTCTTGGACTTGATTACAAATACTCATATAGCGAAAAAACTCCATTTAAAAGACTCAAGGTTAAATTAAAAAAAGAAATAGTAACAATGGGTTTAACTGAAATTGATCCAACACATTCAGTTGGAACCTATGTAAAGCCAAAAGATTGGAATGAATTAATCAATAATCCTGATGTCGTATTAATTGATACACGAAACAATTATGAATATGAAATTGGAAGTTTTAAGGGCGCTATCAATCCTAATACCGAAACTTTTCGAGAATTTCCAAGTTTCACAAAAAATAGTTTAGAGAAGTATCGAAATAAGAAAATTGCAATGTTTTGTACTGGAGGTATTCGCTGCGAAAAATCAACAGCTTATCTCAAGTCCGAAGGCTATGAAAATGTTTTTCACCTACAAGGAGGGATTCTTAAGTACCTAGAGGAGATTGGTGAAGACGAGAGTTTATGGGAAGGGGAGTGTTTTGTTTTCGATGACAGAGTTGCAGTTAAGCATAATCTAGAGCAAGGTAAATATGATCAATGCCATGCATGCCGATTTCCTATTACTGAGGAAGACATAATGCACCCTCATTATGAGAAAGGCGCCTCATGTCCAAGATGCTTTGGAACTAAAAATTCAAATCAAATGGCTCGCTATAGAGAAAGAGAAAAACAAGTTCAGTTGGCTAAAAAAAGAGGTGAAGAACATATTGGAGATGATGCTATCAGAGTTAAAAAACATAGGTAATTTTGTAAAGAAAAGGTTGTTTGATGTTTGAAAGAAATGATATTTCAAAGCTAAAAAAAGACATTATTTTAGATGTTGAGTTATTAGGCTCAAAATTCAATTTGCACACTCGATGGGGTGTTTTTAGTCCCCGGTCAATTGATGATGGTACTCTACTTTTACTGAAATACATTGGCGCTAAAGAGAGCGATGTATGTCTAGATTTAGGTTGTGGTTATGGACCCATAGGGCTTGCTTTAGCAAGGCATTGTCATAAGGGCCAAGTTCACATGGTTGATAAGGATTTTATTGCCGTTGAACTTGCAAATTATAATGCAAAAAAAAATGGCATCACTAATGCCAAGGCCTATCTTTCAGATGCATTTACGCATATACCAAATGAGATTAAGTTTAATCAAATTATTTCAAATATTCCAGCAAAAGTTGGAAGGGAACAGCTTTCAATTATTCTTTATGATGCCTATGATGCTCTTGAATCTGGGGGAATAATTACCGTTGTTACAATTAATGGATTGAAAGATTTTATGAAGAATAATTTCAAGTCTGTTTTTGGTAATTATAAGAAAATCAAACAAGGACAAAAGTACATAATTTCGCAAGCTGTAAAACAATAATTCTTAAATGATTCTTTGCAGTGATTTGAATACTAGATTAAAATATTAGAAAAAAATTGGAGTAGTAAATTGGAAGTATTAGAAAAAATTCAAAAGCAAGTCGATAGTGCAGCAATTGTCATATATATGAAAGGAACCCCTCAATTTCCCCAGTGTGGTTTCTCTGCACGAGCCGCTCAAACCCTCGCTTCAACTGGAGTTGAGTTTGCATATGTAAATGTTTTTGAAGATCAGGAAGTGTTTCAGAGTCTCCCTGACTTTGCAGATTGGCCGACTTTTCCACAGATATATTTCAATTCAGAACTCGTTGGAGGTGGAGATATAATCATTGAAATGGCAGAGCAAGATACTTTAAAGGATGCTATGCAAGAGGCTGTAGAAAAGTTTAATAGCTAAATAACTACACCCTTCTTAATTTATATCCGTTCACTTTAAGCCATTGCCTTTGCTCTTTGAAGTTAGGCATTATTGATTCCACTGAGGCCCAGAAATTAACGGAGTGATTCCTATGAATTGTGTGAACTAATTCATGGACAATGACGTAATCAATGACACTCATTGGAGCCATAATTAAAAGGTAGTTAAGGTTTATATTATTTTTTGAGGAGCATGAGCCCCACATTGTTTTTTGGTTCTTAATTCTGACTTGATTGATTGTCAAATTATGTTTATCACAAAAATACACAACTCTAGGAAGTGCTATCTCTCTAAATTTATTTTTGTACCATTTTCTTACAGATAATGAGATAGTTTTTGGGTCAAGAGAATTAGTAATAAATTCTTCACCATTAAAGACTAATGATTCTGATTCATTTTCTTTTATACTGATTGGAAAAAGTGAGCCTAAATATAGAAGCTTATTTTGATTACTGGATGCATCCTTTAATTGATCTTCTATTAATCTTTTTTTACTTTGAATCCAGTTTTCTTTTTCATTTATAAAATCTTGAATCTTTTCGATAGAAAGTCTTTTGGGTGCACGAATAATTAGCTCCGCATCTTCGTTAATGGTTAAACTGAGTGTTTTACGCTTGCTTCTAATTATTTTGCTTGGAGTCATATAAAATCATAATTACTTGATCCATTCTCTTGCATTTTCAAACATCCTCATCCAAGGTGAGCGTTCTTGCCAGTCATTTGGATGCCAAGAGTTCTGAATTGCTCTAAAAACTCTTTCAGGGTGAGGCATCATGATAGTAATTCTACCAGTCTCATCACAAATCGCTGCAGCTGCATTTTGAGAGCCGTTAGGATTGTGTGGATAAGTATGAGAGGGTTTTCCAGAATGGTCAACGTACTGCATTGAAATATTATTGACAGGTGAATTTGACTTAAAGGTTGCTTTCCCCTCGCCATGAGCAATGGCAATTGGCATGATTGAACCCTGCATACCCTCAAACATTATTGACTTTGAGTGATTAATCTTGACTCCTGTAAACCTGGCTTCAAACTGCTCTGAAGTATTTCTTTCAAATGAAGGCCAATCTTCAGTTCCAGGAATAATTTCTCGTAGATTTGAAATCATTTGACAGCCATTACATACGCCTAAGGTAAAGCTGTCATGTCTTAAAAAGTAGTTAGAAAATTCATCCTTAGCCCTCTGATTTAATAGAATGGAGTTCGCCCATCCTCTCCCAGCTCCAAGAACATCACCATAGGAGAACCCTCCACAAGCAGCTAAACCCTTAAATTTTGATAAAGAGATTTCCCCGGATAGAATTTGACTCATATGAACATCACTCGCTTCGAAACCAGCTTTTGAAAATGCTGCTGCCATTTCAATATGACCATTAATGCCTTGCTCTCTCAGTATTGCAATTTTTGGCCTTACATTTCGATTTAGATAGGGCGCACTAATAATTTCATTGATGTCAAAACTTGTTGATACTTTAAGGCCATTTGAAGTTTTAGATAATTCTAAATTTTCAGATTCAGCACACTCTGGATTGTCTCTTAGTTTTGAAATTTGATAAGAGGTTGAAGACCATATTCGCTGAAGATTTGTTCTCTTACTTTGAAAAACTTTTACATCATCATGGTAGATTACAATTTCATCAATAGTATTTATCTTAGCAATTGATTTTGTATGCTCTTTCAGTCCAATTTTAGATAGTTCATTTAGAACAGTCATTTTATTGTTATCATTGACTTGAATAATGCAGCCAAGTTCTTCGTTAAATAAATCAGTAAAGAGGTCTGAGACTCTAATATCTAAACCGCATTGAGAGGCGAATGCCATTTCCAATAAGGAGATAAATGCCCCTCCATCGGATCGGTCATGGAAAGCGTTAATCAAGTTCTTCTTATTCAAAGAATTCATTATTGAGAAGAATTTAGCAAAAAGATCTGGGTCATCAAGGTCTGGAGCTGTATTGCCAATTTGGTTAAAAACTTGCGCAAGAGATGAGCCCCCCATTCTATTCTTACCAAGCCCAAGATCCACTAGAAATAACTCAGAATTGAGCTCTCTATTAAGTAAAGGGGTAATTTGTAACCTTGCATCAGGTGTTTTTGCGAAAGCGCTGATAATCAGTGATAAGGGCGCGGTTACAGATTTATCCTTATCATTCTCTCTCCATGAGCTTTTCATGGACATAGAGTCTTTTCCAACTGGGATGGTTAAACCAAGTTGAGGGCAAAGTTCCATGCCAATTGATTTGACTGCTTCGTAAAGTTTTGCATCTTCTCCAGGGTGACCACTTGCGCACATCCAGTTTGCTGATAGGTTAATGTGACTAATATCTTCAATATAGGCACTGAGTAAATTCGTTAACGCCTCTCCAACACTCATTCTTGCAGCTGAAGCGGAATTAATCAGTGAAATTGGGGTTTTTTCTCCAATAGACATAGCTTCGCCTTGGTAGCCATCAAAATCTGAAAGAGAAATAGCACAGTCAGCAACAGGAACTTGCCATGGGCCAATCATTTGGTCTCTTGCAATGAGTCCAGTTACAGTTCGATCAGCTATTGTGATTAAGAAGTTTTTACTTGCGATAGTCGGTAGATTAAGTAAACGGCTTATTGCATCTTCAAGTTCAATATTATTTAGATTAAACTCATTTTCGATATTAGGCAAAGACTTAACATCTTTATGAGTTTTAGGAGATGAGCCAAATAGAAGTGACATTTCAAGGTCAATTGGCTTGTTGTTAAAGTGAGAGTCTTCTAAAAGTAAATGTCTATCTTCTGTTGCGCTGCCTAAAACAGCGTAAGGCGCTCTCTCTTTTAAGCAAATTTCATCGAAAAGAGTGATACTTTGCTCTTTAATTGCGATGACATATCTTTCTTGTGACTCATTGCACCATATTTCAAGTGGAGACATTTTAAACTCATCATTTGGAATTGACCTTAATTGAAGCCTAGCGCCTTTTTTTGAGTCATTGACGAGTTCAGGAATTCCATTTGAAAGTCCGCCAGCACCAATGTCGTGTATTGAAACAATCGGATTATTATCGCCTAGATTGGTACAAGCACTAATGACTTCTTGGGCGCGTCTTTGCATTTCTGGGTTCGCTCTTTGGACAGAGGCAAAGTCTAGACTTTCATTTTGATCTCCACTACCAATACTTGATGCTGCGCCTCCACCCAGTCCAATAAGCATAGCAGGCCCACCTAGCACGATTATTTTATCACCATCAGAAATCAAGCCTTTTTCTACGTGATTCTTCTTGATGTTTCCAATGCCGCCAGCCAACATAATTGGTTTGTGATAACCTCTAACATCATCATTTTTTGTTTTTTGCTCGTAAGTTCTAAAATAACCACAAGTATTGGGTCTTCCAAATTCATTGTTAAATGATGCAGCGCCAATTGGCGCATCAATCATGATTTCTAATGCTGAAGCAATCTGACTAGGTTTACTATAATCAATTTCCCAGGGCTGAATCGAATTTGGCAATTTTAAATTTGATACAGAAAATCCACATAGGCCAGCTTTTGGCTTAGAGCCTCTGCCAGTTGCTCCCTCATCTCTAATTTCGCCACCAGAGCCTGTAGCTGCTCCAGGATCGGGAGCAATTGCAGTAGGGTGATTATGCGTCTCAACCTTCATCAGGACAGCTTTTTCAGCAACAGAGGTATGATAAACACCTTTTTCATTTGCTTCAAAGTAATTTGAATCATAGCCATTCATGACAGCAGAATTGTCACTGTAGACAGACAGAAGTCCTTCAGGATTCTGTTTGTAAGTATTTTTAATCATTCCAAAAAGAGAGATCGCTTGTTTTTCAGAGTCTATAGTCCAATCTGCATTGAATATTTTATGTCTACAATGTTCTGAGTTTGCTTGTGCAAACATCATTAACTCAATGTCTCTCGGGTTTCTCTCTATAGCAATAAAACTCTCAAATAGATAATTAATCTCTCTCTCACTTAATGCAAGTCCAAGCTCAGTATTAGCCTCAATAATTGCAGATTTACCATGACTCAGAATATCTATGCTATTGAACTCATTAGGCTTAAATTCATTAAATAATAAATCTGAATCGTTGATATCTTCAAGATGTGATTCAGTCATCTTATCCATGACTAGCTCAAGGATAGTGACTAATTCCTGATCATTAATTAATCGATCAAAATGATAATTAATTCCTCTTTCTAGCCTTGAAACTATTGATAAACCGCAAAGTTTACAAATATCTGATGCCTTAGATGACCAAGGAGAAATAGTTCCAATTCGAGGAGAGATGGTTACTCTAAATTTAGAATTTTCTAAATCAATTTCTGGCGCGTAATTTAAAAGTTTATAAAGTGTTTTTTTATTAGATGGACTTAAATCTTTATCTGAATCAATAAAGTGAATATATTCAGTTCCAATAAGGTTTATATCTGGGATTAAAGTCTTAATTTTTTCATTGAGAGTATTGACTTTAAATTTTCTGAGTGCTTGAATTCCTGAGTGAAAAGAAATCATAGCTCAGACAAGATCTCATCTGAAATATCAGCATTGTGATATACATCTTGGGCATCATCAAGATCTTCAAGTCTTTCAATAAGCTTCATAAATTTTTCTGCATCTTCCAAGTTAAGTTCAATTCTGTTCGCAGGTTCCATAGTAATCTCTGAATGATCTGGAGTTAAATCATTTTCTAGTAGGGCATCTTTAACCGTGAAAAAAGCCTCAGGAGACGTAACTACATCAATTGAGTTATCATCATTAATGACTATATCTTCTGCGCCAGATTCAATTGCAATTTCCATGATTGTGTCTTCATCTCCGGATGCAAAGCTTATAAAGCCCTGCTTAGAGAACATGTAGGAGACAGAGCCATCTGTCCCTAGATTGCCTCCATGCTTTGAAAAGGCATGCCTAACATCAGATACAGTGCGATTTTTATTATCTGTAAGGCAATCAACCATTATGGCAGTGCCTCCAAGACCATAGCCTTCATAGCGAATTTCCTCATAATTTTCACCTTCAAGATCGCCAGAGCCCCTTTTGACAGCATTATCGATTGTATCTCTCTTCATGTTAGCTGCTAAAGCTTTATCAATTACGGCTCGAAGAGATGGGTTGTTTTCTATAACGCCACCACCCATTTTTGCTGCAACTACAATTTCTTTAATTAGCTTAGTGAAAATTTTCCCGCGTTTAGCATCTTGAGCGCCCTTTCTATGCTGGATGTTGTGCCATTTACTATGTCCTGCCATTTTTGATTAGTATCTCCAATAAAAAGGTTATTTTGTAAAGTCTAGTAGGCGTTGAATTGAGTGTTTTGCACTATCAATTACGTTACTATCGATAAGAATTTCATTTTTTCCAGTATTGAGCGTTTCAAGGCACTTTTCAAGACTGTTCATCGCCATCCAGTTGCAATGAGCACAAGACTCACAATCGGCACCTTCCCCCATAGTAGGGGCCTCAATTAATTTTTTAAGCGGAGCAACTTCTCTCATTTTATGAAAAATGCCATTATCTGTTGCTACAATAAAAGTATTTTCTGGTCTGGAGGATACTGCGTTGATTAGTTGGGTTGTGGATCCAACGACATCTGCCAGAGCAATAACCTCTTTGGGTGATTCGGGATGAACTAAAATTGCAGCATCAGGATTCAATTCAATGAGCCTTTTTAAGCCTTCTGCTTTAAACTCTTCATGAACTATACATGCACCGTTCCACATCAGCATTTCTACTCCAGTCATAGTCTGAACGTAATGACCAAGGTGTTTGTCTGGAGCCCAGAGAACTTTTTTTCCTTCATTATGTAATTTTTGCACCACATTAAGTGCGCTGCCTGATGTAACGACCCAGTCAGCCCTTGCTTTAACTTCTGCAGAAGTGTTTGCGTAGACAACAACTTCATGGTCAGGATGCTGATCACAAAATTCAGAAAACTCCTGAATTGGACATGATAAATCTAAAGAGCAGGTAGCCTTTTCATCCAAAACCAAAACCCTTTTTTCTGGTGATAAAATTTTAGCAGTTTCCCCCATGAATTTTACACCAGCAACGATTATAGTCTCAGCGTCACTGTTCTGACCAAATCTCGCCATTTCGAGAGAGTCTGATACTATACCTCCAGTTTCTTCAGCTAAAGTTTGAAGATCACTGTTTACGTAATAGTGAGCCACAAGAGTAGCATTATTTTTCTTTAACGCCTCCTTAATTGAATCTTCAATAGATTGATCTAAAACTATATTCTGCATTATTAAGTTTTGTTTGGAAGGGTAACCTTAATATTCAATTCTTTAAGTTGGGCTTTGGAAACAAGCGAAGGTGCATCTGTTAGAAGGCATGCCGCCGTTTGAGTTTTAGGAAAAGCAATAACGTCTCTAATTGACTCAGTTTTACTTAAAGTCATTACTAATCTATCAAGACCAAAGGCTATTCCTCCATGAGGTGGGCAGCCATAATCAAGGGCATCAAGAAGAAAGCCAAACTTTTCTTTTGCTTCATCATCATCAATGCCTAAAAGTTTGAGGACAGTTTTTTGCATTTCACTTTGATGAATTCTTATTGAGCCACCGCCGACCTCAGATCCATTAATCACTAGGTCATAGGCTCTTGAGAGTGATTCTTCAGGGCTATTTTGTAGGTCTTTTGCATCAACACTTGGAGCGGTGAATGGATGATGAATAGCGTTAAGTGAGCCATCATCTGAGACCTCAAACATAGGAAAGTCCATTACCCAAACTGGTGCCCACTCCTTGTCAAATAAGTTTAAATCTTGCCCCAGTTTTTCTCTTAGATTTCCCAATGATTCATTGACGACTTTGGATTTGTCAGCAGCAAAAAATATAATATCTCCAGTTTTGGCCTTTGTTAAATCTATAACTTCTTGAGTAACATCATCACCTAAGAATTTAATGATTGGAGAGGAAGGTCCATCTTCGTTAAGTTTGATATATGCAAGCCCCTTGGCACCATAGATGCTGACAAATTTTGTGTAATCATCAATTTGTTTGCGACTGATTGAAGCACCTCCATCAACTTTAAGGGCTACCACTCTACCTTTTTTATCATTAGCTGGACCAGAAAAGACTTTGAATTCAACATCTTTCATAATTTCATTAACATCAACCATGTGAAGTGGAATTCTAAGATCAGGGCGATCTACACCATAAAGTTTAATAGCATCATCATAAGAAATTGAAGGAAATTTAGCTGGCAAATCAATTTCTCCAACCTCTTTAAATAGTCCTCTAATCATCTCTTCCATGAGTGAGGTGATTTCTACCTCATTCATGAATGAGGTTTCAACATCTAGCTGAGTAAATTCTGGTTGTCTATCTGCTCTTAAGTCTTCATCTCTAAAGCATTTAACAATTTGATAATACCTTTCAAAACCAGACATCATCAAGAGTTGTTTGAATAACTGAGGCGATTGCGGAAGAGCAAAAAAGTTACCATCGTGTGTTCTAGATGGAACAAGATAATCTCTTGCGCCTTCGGGTGTGGCTTTAGTTAGAAAAGGAGTTTCAATATCAAGGAAGTCATTTTTATCCATAAAATCACGCATGAAGTGCGTCACTCTTGATCTGAGTCGCAGTCTCTTTTGCATTTCGTCTCTTCGGAGATCTAAGTAGCGATATTTAAGTCTGACTTCTTCTGAAGTTTCCATGGAGTCGAGTTGAAATGGCATTGGTTTCGAGTTATTCAAAATCTCAATTTGTTCTGCAAGAACTTCAATTTCACCAGTTGGAATATTATTGTTCACCATCTCTGAGTCTCTAGCAAGTACTTTGCCAGTAATTTGAAGTACAAACTCATTTCTGATAGTTTCGGCTATTTTAAAAGTGTTAGCTGTATCCGGGTTAATTACAACTTGAGCGATTCCTTTTTTATCTCGAACATCAAGAAATATTACTCCACCATGATCTCGCCTTCTGTTAACCCAACCACAAAGCTTTACCTCATGATTTAAATTAACTTTGCTTAATTCTCCACAATAATGTGTTCTCATTTTTTTTCCTTGATCTTTAAATTCTCAGGTGTTACCACACCAGCTGAGATAACTAGTTTGAATGCTTCTTCGACTGTCATTTGTAACTCATAGGCGTCTTTTTTTGGCATCATTACAAAGAACCCTGAAGTCGGGTTAGGAGTCGTTGGAACAAATAGATTGATTACCTCTTCTCCAATGATATTTTTGACCTCACCCTCGTAGTCTCCTGATTGAAAAGCAATAACCCAGATACCTTTACTTGGATATTGAATCAAAAAAGCCTTTCTAAAGCTATCACTAGAAGTATTGAGAACTGTGGAAGATATTTTCTTGAGGGCGTTATAGATATTTCTAAAGCCAGGAATTTTATTAAGCGCTTTTTCCCAAAGATCTACTAGCTTTCTGCCTAGTATATTCGTTACTAGGGCGCCAGTAATCAGAATAATCAAAATAACTAGAATAATTCCAGAACCAGGGATAGTGGTATCTAGATTAAGGAGTGATTCTGGAAGAAGTCTGGGAGGGACTAAATTATTAATGACCTCTAGAAAGAATTTGATAACAAGCACACTTAAGGCTAAGGGAATCCAAAAAAGGAGTCCAGATATAAAGTAATTTCTTAAGCGCTTCACTGAACTAAATAAGTAAGTCTGAAAAAAGAGTTATTTTAACACAAGCTGAATAAGCAATTTGATACTCAGAGGGCGAATCTGAATAGGTTATAAATTAGTTTCCTCTTCACGAAGCGTTAAGATTTCATGACCAGTTTCAGTCACTAAAATTGTATGCTCCCATTGAGCGGATAATGATCTATCTTTTGTGGTCACTGTCCAGCCATCAATTCTTGATGTTACTACTTCATATCCACCCAGATTAATCATAGGTTCAATTGTAAAAGTCATCCCTGGCTCTAGAATAGGGCTCTGATCGATCTTACCATCGTCATAATGAATGACTTGAGGCAGTTCATGGAAGACTTCTCCAATACCGTGACCACAATAGTCCCTAACCACTGAGCAGTTTTTACTGTGAGCATAATCACCAATAACTTTTCCAATCTCACCCAAATGAATTCCTGGCTTAACGAAATCAATGCCTAACATCATTGATTCTCTAGCTACATTACAAATTTTCAAAGCTTTTACGCTTGGTTTGCCAACAATAAACATCTTAGAGGTGTCACCATGAAAACCATCTTTAATAACAGTAATGTCTATATTAATAATATCACCTTTTTTTAATTTTTTTTCACTTGGAATTCCATGACATACGACATTATTAACTGATGTGCATATTGACTTTGGAAAGCCATTATAGTTAAGTGGTGCTGGTATTGAATTAAGATCATGAGTTATAAAATCATGACAAATTTGGTCCAGTTTCTCCGTAGTTACACCAGTTCTGACATGATCACCAATCATCTCTAAAACGCTTGATGCAAGCTTTCCAGCTATGCGCATCTTATCAATTTGATCTATTGTCTTAATTGAGATTGACATCTGAATTATTTATTTGGATTGTTGGGCTCTTTTTTCAAGTGCTCTAATCCTATCTTCTAATGGGGGATGAGAGGACCATAACTGAGAACGGTTGGATTTGGGTTTTTCTCCAATACCAAATGCAGCTAATTGCTCAGGAAGTGGTTCAGGTTCTTTTTGACCAAGTCGCTTAAGCGCATTAATCATGTTTTGGTGACCAGCTAAATCAGCGCCTCCAGTATCAGCGATGTATTCCCTTTTTCTTGAAAAGTACATGACTATAATGCTAGCTAAAATTGACAAAATAACTTGAGCGAATATGGTTGTTACAAAGTATCCAATTCCATAACCACGCTGATTTTTTAGAATTACCCTGTCAACTATATGGCCAATAACTCTCGAAAAGAAAATCACAAAGGTATTAACCACGCCCTGTATTAGAGTCAGCGTAACCATGTCTCCATTAGCAACATGGCTCATTTCATGGCCAACAACTGCTTCAATCTCACCTTGAGTCATATTATCAAGAAGCCCCTGAGAAACAGCAACTAAAGCGTTATTTTTACTTGCACCTGTGGCAAAAGCATTCATTTGGCTAGAAGGGAAAATAGCCACTTCAGGCATTTTAATGCCTACTATTTGAGATTGTTTATTAACTGTTTCAATCAGCCATTTTTCAATATTGTTTGAAGGGTTTGAGATGACTTGAGCTCCAGTCATTCTTTTGGCCATCCATTTTGAGATTGCAAGAGAGATAAATGCTCCTCCAAAACCAAAAACTCCAGAAAAAATAACTAGTGCATTAACATTTAAATCACTTCCGTTCTGCATAAGTAGACTTTCTACCCCAAGAATTCTTAAAGTGATACTCAAGATCACCATTATTGCGATGTTTGTTAGCAAAAAGAGAAGTATTCTTTGCATATATTCTTCCTAAAGTGTATTGATATACTAGATATTATATAAAGAAACTATTTCTTGATTTGTCTGATATTAATGAATTTTTATGCAATTCATTAATTTTAGGATTATCTCCCAGGCCACATCATCCTTGATTCAGTTAATGTGCAGCCGTATTCTCCAGAGGAAGTTAGGATCATTTGATATGAATTATCTTTCGGCGTAAGAATGATGTAATTTCCTTCTGCGTAATTTGAAGCTTGAAGATTTTCATCATTACTCGTTTTAATTTGAGCAATTTCTGAGCAAGATTGATTATTTATGGCAGTAATGAATACAGTTGATAGATAGCAGTATTCTCCATCAGGAGTCAAGGTTACAGAAAAAGAAGAACTACCATTATTGTACTTTTGTGAAGAAATATGAAGCGAGGGAAAATTTGATGGGTTTTCTGGGTGGGCAAATGTGATATTTAAACCATTAAGCCGGTATGGCGCTATAACTTGGTCTAAGTAATTTGAACAAGTTTCATTTATTCCACGATTTTTAGCCTCCTCAGCCAAAGAGGAGGCAAAAGAGTTAGTTGATAAAAGTAAAATTATTAGTGTAAATATTTTGAAATTGACATTCATTTTAATTATTAATATATTAAATTCTATATATTAAATCTAAGTATACGCTCGAATAAATAATTCAAGTATAGTTCTTTCAGAGCTATTTATTTAATTAAATTTAATACATGAGAAGTAACATTACGCGGAAATCTCTGAGACTTAGTAAATTTTCAATTTGTCTGGATAAGTAAATTAAAGTACTTTATAATGAAATTTCGAATATTTCTTGGAGTTTAAAAAATGAAGTTAAGATTATTATTTGTTGCTGTTTTAGCATTGCTTGTAAGTGGCTGTATGGACACTATTATGGCAGTACCTGCTGCTGCAGTTAATGGAGTTGGGAATGTAGTTGGTGGTATTTGGGGAGCGGTAACAAGTATTTTTTAATTCTCTCTTCTAACTTAATAAATATCCCATAAAGTTTTTTATGGGATTTTTTTTGTCTTTAATAAACCATGTCATAATCAATTTTTTTATTTTCAGCTAACTGAAGCGCCTCCTTTTTGCTTGAGGCTTGTACTGAAAATGAGACTTTGTATCCTTTACTTATCAAGTTGAGCGAGGTCCATTCGTTGCCTTTGAAGGCAGGCAATAGAAGAATCACTATTTCAACTATTGCAATGATGATTTGGAGCCCGTTTGCATCAGAAAAGTTAAAAAAACCAAGATATCCATAAATTTCATAATCAATACTAGCCAGTATTAAAATTGCTAGAATATATGCAATAAAAATCTTCCAAAGTCCTCTATATAAAAACCAGATCGGAAAAATTGGTATAGCTGCTACAAAAGGAATAGCGAGCCATGCAAAGCCAGTTTTAACGGCTTTAAATTCTTTTGTGGGATGACTAAAAACTTTATAGGTTTTCATTAAGATTTAAGATTATTTTCTTGAACGAAAGTATACCAAAAAAAATCTTTTTTGAATAACTAGTCAATCGAGGAAGTGGGGCGAGAAACGGGGCTCGAACCCGCGACAACCGGAATCACAATCCGGGGCTCGCTTCGCTCATCGCCCTTGTTCACTAAAGTGAAAAGGGCAACTCTACCCATCCTATAACTAAAAGAGGACTATTGTCCATATCAGTACAACTACAATTCTAACATACTAAATTGCACTTTTATAGGTCTAAATAGGGGCAACTGTACGGAAAATTGTACGTTTTTTTATACCAAAAAATGGCTTAGTAGAGGGGGTAGGAAACCTCTTTTGAATAACTAGTTAATCGGGGAAACTGGGTTAGATGTGAAATTTAGAATTTCTAAAACCTTAAAACAGCATTCAGACTAAAACTATCAC
>CAZESR010000002.1:0-81775 GCA_964515065.1 uncultured Piscirickettsiaceae bacterium | reverse complement strand
TGGTGCTGGCGCAACTAGAGCAGTTCTTGTTTGCTTATTATTAGGTGTTTTCTCATTAATTTATTTAACTGTTTTGGGATGGGTAGGCAAAAAGTATGGCTATGCAGGTGTACAGAAATGATGGATAAATACTCATTACTCCACAAGATAGGAATTTACACTTCTATTGCACTATTTATAACTTTTATGTTACTTCCATTTGTTGAAATGTTTATTGCATCATTGAGGCCATTAACCCATTTATTTAGCCGACCTGAGGTTCCACTTGGAGAGACAATGAGCTTTGTTGATTTTATGAGCAGGTTTTGGTCAGACAAAATGAGCTTTCAGGCTTATAGAGATATGTGGGTAACAGTCCCTCAATTGCCTCGCTATATATTTAATAGCGTATTTTTAGCGACTGCTGTTACTTTTATTTCGTTGTGTTTTGTGATACCTGCTGCATACGCCTATGCACGTTTTAGTTTTAAAGGCAAGTCTGTCAGTCTCACACTTTTTCTAGCAGTTAATATGTTTACTGGAGCGGTTCTGCTGATTCCTTTATATAAATTATTGAGAATGTATGGTCTTTTAAATACTTATTGGGCGATGATTATTCCGGGTGTAGCGTTTTTAATACCACAAGGCATTTGGCTTCTTAAAACATTTTTAGAGAAAATACCTTACGAGCTTGAAGAGGCAGCTTTTGTAGACGGTGCTTCTAGACTATATACACTTCGACGTGTAATATTACCTTTAGCGGTACCTGGTTTAATTGTTGTTGGTATTGCTATTTTTATTGGTGCTTATGCACAGCAATTTTTATTTGCGATTACATTTAACCAGAATAGGGACTATATGCCTCTCCCAGCTGGAATTTTTGAATTTATTGGTTATCAAACAGTCTTGTGGAATGAAATGATGGCTGCAAGTCTTGTAGGGGTTCTGCCCGTGTTGTTTATTTTCCTGTTTATGCAGAAACATCTCGTAGCAGGTTTAACATCAGGCGCAGTAAAGGAGTGAGTATAAATACTCACAAATAGTGTTACTAGCATTGATTTTTCATGCCAGTAATTTGTTGTAAATATAAAAGGAGAAGTAAATGAAAAATATTAAAAAAGCACTCTTTTTAGCTTTGATTGGCGCTGGCTTTATGGTACCAGTTCAAGCTGAAGAGGTTCATGCAATAATCTGTGGCGGTGAAATCCGTCCTGCTGATCAAGTAGTTTTTGATGCTTTTGAGGCGAAACATCCAGGTGTTACGGTTAATGCTGAAGCAGTTCCTTGGGGAACCTGTCAGGATAAATCTATGACACTTGCGGCCGCAGGAGACCCAGTGGGGCTTGCTTATATTGGATCTCGTACGTTAAAGCAACTTGGTCGAAGTGGATTAATTGTTCCGGTTGACATTTCTGAAGAAATGCAGGCATTGTATCAACCTGGCGTTCTTGCTACCGTTTCTGATGGAGGTCAATTTTGGGGTTACCCACACGCCTTCTCTACGAAAGCACTATTCATTAACTGTGGTTTAGTTGAAGCAGCGGGTGAAGCTTGTGTTGCTCCTAGAACTTGGACAGGACTTTACAATATGGCTAAGGCTGTTAATGACAATACCTCAGCTGCAGGTATTGGTTTAGCTGCTAAAGACTTTGACAACACTATGCACCAATTCCTTAACTACCTATATAGTAATGGTGGTACTGTAAGTAATGCAGATACTGGTGAGATAACTTTTAACAGTCCTGAAACTGTTGAAACGCTTGCCTTTATTGGTAAATTAGCTGGTGTTGCACAGGAAGGTCCTAGTGGCTATGAGCGTTCTCAACTGACTCAGCTGTACAATGATGGTCAGATCGGAATGTATATCAATGGTCCATGGGGCGCAGGTCAGCATAATGCAAATATTGCTGAGATTGTTGTACCAGTTCCTGCAGGTCCAAGCGGTGAGAGTGGAACATTATTGATTACTGACTCTATGGCAGTATTCAAAGGTTCTGCTAACGAAGACCTTGCAATGGAGTTGGCTCAAATGATGACATCTGGTGAGGCTCAATATGATCTTGATATGAGCTGGGGTTTAACGCCGATTCTGCAATATGATAAGATGAGGGATGATGTTTACTATTCAACTGACTATTGGCAGACGTTTGTTGATCCGATTGGTAGAGGTGGTCCTGAGCCAATGTTTGAAGATTTCAAAGCACTTCAAATGGGTATCAACAGCGCCATCCAAGGCATAATCTTGGGTGAAGGTTCTGCTGCTGATCTAGTGGCTGAGGCTGCAGAAACTCTAGCAGAGGGTCTGTAAGTCAATTAGTTGACTGTGTCAGGGGCAATGAAAATTGCCCCTGATTTTATAAGGCTAACCCTAAAAATATGTTGACCTATCAACACACTTTCAAGGTTTGCTTGATTTAAGCAGAAGTAACATTTTGAAATACGTAAGCAATTTGCATAATTAATAAGGAAGAGGGTATGGCGACTGTAAAACTGGAAAAAATCTATAAAAGTTTTGGTGAAACAGAGGTTTTATTCGACATTAACCTTGAGATTAATGATAAAGAGTTTGTTGTTTTTGTTGGGCCATCAGGCTGCGGAAAAACAACCTTGTTGAGAATTATTTCAGGACTGGAAGAGGCAACAAGTGGAAGTGTTATCATTGATGATAAAGATGTTTCTAACGCTCCTCCAGTTGAGAGAGGGATATCGATGGTTTTTCAATCTTATGCCCTCTATCCACATCTATCGGTATTTGAAAACATAGCCTTTCCTCTCAGAGTTGCAAAAGTAAATGAAAAAGAGTTAGAAGAAAAAGTATTCAAGGCTGCTGATATTTTACAACTAAGAGATCGTTTAGACTTTAAACCTGGACAACTTTCTGGTGGACAGCGACAGCGAGTTGCTATTGGCAGGTCTATCGTAAGAGATCCAAAAGTCTTCCTTTTTGATGAGCCTTTATCTAATCTAGATGCCGCTCTTCGAGGTGATATGAGGGTAGAGCTTGCAAAGCTTCATCAAAATTTAAATACTACAATGATTTATGTTACTCATGATCAGATTGAAGCTATGACAATGGCCGATAAGATAGTTGTTTTACATGATGGTGTTATTGAGCAAGTGGGTTCACCAATGGAACTATATCACAACCCTAAAACAAAATTTGTAGCTGGCTTTATTGGCCATCCAAATATGAATTTTCTAAAAGCTAGTGATACAAAAATTAATAAGGGTAAATTGACTGTAACTATTGGTGATTCTTCAGTCGATATGCCTATTGATGGTGGAGATACAAAAGAGGGTGATGATATAGAGATTGGGATTCGACCAGAAGATTTAGTAGTTTCTGAGAAGGGAGGTATCCCAATGAATGTTGATGTTGTTGAGCACATCGGGGCGACTGTAATCTTATATGGTTCTGTTCTAGATAACAGTAATTTTTGTGCTGTACTACCTAGTGATTCAGTTATTAAACCGGGCGATAAGATTCAACTTACAATAGACCCTAACAAATGTCATGCTTTCAATTCATCAGGCCAAGCACTTCAAAGAAGTTAGAGAAAACATATTGAGAGATTAATCATGAGAACAGGCATTGTTGGTTTAGGTTTAAGAGCTGGAAATGTTCTAAGGATGATTAAAGAAGATATGCCTGAGATGGAACTGATTGGCTATGTAGATCCTGATCCATGTGGATTATCAATTATTGAAAAGCATTCCCATTTGCTAAAGCAATATGAAAATCTTGATCAGATGATCAATGAAGGAAGCCTTGATCTTTTATGGGTGGCTTCTCCAAATCATCTTCATTTAGAACATATTCGTTTGGGGCTTGAGGCAGGCTTGAAAGTCTTTTCAGAAAAACCTATCGTAACAACAAAAGAAGATAGTTTTGCCCTTGCCAAGTTAATTAACAAATTTGGTGAAAATCAATTAATTGTTGGACTTGTTTTACGATACTCAGTTCATATGAGGGAAATGAGAAGAGTGCTTAATTCTGGTACGTTAGGGAGCATAACTTCACTTGAAGCTAATGAACATATAGCGCCCTATCATGGATCATTTTTTATGAGAGATTGGCGAAGACTTGAGAAGTATTCTGGTGGATTTATGCTTGAAAAGTGTTGTCATGATATTGATCTTTACAATGGGATTGTTGGCGATAGGCCTGAAAGAGTTGTTAGTTTTGGAGGAAGAAATAATTTTATTCCATCAGAGGAGCCAAAGGGTAATGAACATGACAATGTCTATCAACAAAAACTTTCCTATTGGGAAAATGTTGACAATCCTTTTACGAGTAATGCTGATATTATTGATCATCAAAATGCATTAATTGAATACCCTAATAATGTAACTTTCTCTTTCCATACGAGTATTAATGTACCTGATGAACAGAGACGTTTCTGCATCATTGGATCAAGAGGTATGGCTGAGGGTGATTTTGGTAGAGGTGGTCTAAAAGTTACAGACGCAAGAACAGGGGAGTGTCTTGAGGATCATGATTTTAGTATTCCAGCTTCCTCTGAGACAGGAAACTACCCTTCACACTACGGTGCAGATAAGTTGATGAGTGAAGACATTGTGAGTTTTCTTAGAGGGGATTTAAGCTCATTACCAGTGGGCCCAAAGGAGGCAATAGTGGCTGGTCTTGTTGCTATGGCAATTGATGAGAGTATGAAGACTTGTCAGATTGTTGATATGAAAAAAACTTGGACAGAGCTCGATTCACTTTATTAGGGAGTAGGTTTTGATTAAAGGTATAAGTTATCTCTCTTTTGAGAATGGTCTTTCAAATAATGAATCTATAGAGTCTGCTTTATCTCAGACTAAAATGAATGGCTTTGATGCTCTTGAACTATCAGTTTCAAGTGAGGGTGTTATAAATACAAACTCCTCAAAAGCTGAATGTCAGACTATTCGAAAAAAAATTGATGACTCTGGAATTTTTGTAGATAGTATTGCAACTGGAATGAGTTGGGGAGTTAGCCCAACGAGTGATGATGAGTTGATTAGAAAAAAATCTATAAGTCTTCATCAGGATGCATTAAAAGTTTCGAGTTATCTTGGTTGTAATGCCCTACTTTTTGTGCCAGGAGTTGTCAAGAGTCCAATTTCACCCGAAATAGTTCGATACGACAGGGCTTTAGATCGACTTAGAGAGGCTATTAATCAAATGCTTCCCATAGCAGAAGATTTAAATGTTGATTTGTGCATGGAAAATGTATGGAACGGTTTCTTCTATTCGCCCATTGAGCTAAGAGATTTTGTAGACTCATTTGATTCTGATAGATTGGGTATCTATCTAGATATTGGAAATTTGATTGGTTATCAGCAGTACCCTCCACACTGGGTAGAGCTCCTTAATTCAAGAATCAAAAGAGTTCAGATTAAAGATTTTCAGGAAAATTTTGATTGGACAGGAGGCTTTAGTTTTTGTGATATTGGTGCTGGGGATGTGCCATGGAAAGAGACCATAGCAGCCTTAAATTCTATTCAGTACAAGAGTACAATTATTGCTGAAATGCTTCCATGGGATGAGACAATTTTGTCTCGTACATCAGCAGCAATGGATCAATTATTCAATTTCAAATAGAAACTTAATCGATATGACGGCTAAACTTAAAGTTGGAATTATTGGACTTGGAAGTATGGGTTCAACTCATTTAGACATTTATTCAAAAATAAGTGATGTTGAGGTGATTGCTATTGCTGATTCAATTCAGAGTAGGCTTGATGGCTCAAGTAAAGCTGAGGGCAATATAAGTGGCCAAGCTGAAGGCGGTGTTACTGGACTTAGCGCAACAAAATATCTTGATGGCATGGAGCTTATTAAAAATCCAGACATTGATATAGTAGACATCTGTGTTGGAACGGATCTCCATTTTGTTTTTGTAGAGGCAGCGCTTTCAAAAGGAAAGCATGTTTTGGTTGAAAAGCCTTTAGCAAGGAGCTATGATGAGGCTAAAAAAATAGTTCAACTGGCTGAAAATTCTGAGTGTTATGTTATGTCTGCTATGTGTCTTAGATACTGGCCTGCTTGGGTTTATTTAAAGGAGGCTATTGAAACGAGTGCATTCGGAAAGTGTTTGTCACTCAATTGTAAGAGGCAAACGAGTTTTCCTGGAGGAGCTTTTTACTCAGATCATAATCAATGTGGCGGTGCGTTATTGGATCTTCATGTTCACGATACAGACTTCATTAATTACTGTTTAGGGTTGCCAGATGCGGTTTTCAGTCAAGGTTATATGGGCCCAAGTGGAGGTATTGACCATATTGTAACTAGCTATATTTATAAAGAGTCAGGTTCTTCATCAACTTTAGTAAGCTCTGAGGGCTCATGGACAATGCAGGATGGCTATGGCTTTAATATGTCATATACGGCTAATTTTGAAAATGGAACTCTCAGTTATCTTTTGGATGACGAGGAAACACTAGAACTATTTAGAACTGGACAAGAGCCTGAATCAATCAAGTTAAAGAAAGGTATGGGTTACGAGTTTGAAATTCGAACGTTTATTGATGAAATTTTGTCAGGCACTACTACAAATTTTGATTTGTTGAGTCAGGCTGCAGAGACCATTGCGATTATTGAAGCAGAAAAGACAAGCATCGAAACTTGCTCAGTAGTATCTTTAAAGATGTAAATCAGATTAACAAGACTAGATCAATTTTAGTAGGTGCCAAGTTTATAATCATCCCAAACTTGTTGTGCAAGTGCCCCAATGTATTCATCATTATTTTCTAGGGCTTGTTTAATCCAAAATCTAGCTTCTAAAAAATTTTTATCTCCACCTTTTCCAAGAAGATACATTCTTCCAAGGTTATATTGAGCTGGAGCATCACCCTGTTCAGCTGCCTTTATAAACCAGCTAAAGGCCAGATTATCATTTTGGGTGGCACCTTGACCTCGAAGATAAAGATTGCCTAAGTTATATTGCGCATTAACATTACCCTGTTCTGCAGATTTTGTATACCACTTAATTGCCTCTTTAAAATCCTGAGCAACGCCTCTTCCGTTTGCATGCATCCAGCCAAGGTTATATTGAGCTCTCGCGTTGCCATCTTGAGCAACTTGAGTCCATTCAAGAATAGCACCTTCATAGTCTCCACTTGCATAAGCCCTTTGTCCGTCGATGTAATCAGCTGAGGCATTTAATGTAAAACAAAAAGAACATAAAAAAGCTAATAAAATATGATTTTTTGACATTATTTTCCTTTTATTTTTTGCATTCTCACTAATGAGAAACATATTAACATAATTGTGTTAAATTATGCAGGTTTGAGCGGCCATAATTTCAATAATTAAATGGGCAATTCACTATAGAATATATTTAATGGGTTTTCTTAGTTTGTTTGGATTATTAGCCTAAGACTTATCAAATAATAAGTTCAAAAATATATATATGTGTAATGCTAAGTTAAAGATCTTTGCTTTGATATTTGCTTGTCAATTCCTGATTGTCACTCAATCCGTGGCTGATGAGATTAGAATTGCAGTTGCTAGTAATTTTTATTCAACAATGAAAGAAATTATTGTGCAGTTCAAATTAGCAAGTATTGATTCTTCAGTAACAAATAAGATAGTTCTTATTCCCGGCTCCTCAGGGAAGCATTATGCGCAAATTATTAACGGTGCACCTTTTGATGTGTTTTTTTCGGCTGACAAAGTAAGACCAAACATGTTAGAGCAAAAAGGAGTAGTGAATAATCAATCGAGGTTTACTTATGCATTGGGAAAGCTTGCTTTATGGAGTCCAATTTATGAATTTGTGGATTTAGAAGGACAAGTTCTTTACGGAGAAGGTTTTCGTTTTTTAGCAATAGCTAATCCTAGAATAGCTCCCTATGGAATAGCAACTAAAGAAGCATTAACCTCAATGAAGTTATGGCAATATATGGATGAAAAATTGGTAAGAGGTGAAAATATTGCGCAAACATTTCAATTCGTCAAAAGTGGCAATGCTGAGCTGGGTTTTGTTTCATATTCACAAATAATAAATTCAAATTCTGACGGATCTTACTGGCTTGTTCCTCAGTCTATGTATCATCCAATAGAGCAGCAAGCAGTTCTTTTGAGAGATAGTCCACTTGGAAGAGATTTTATATCTTTCATGCAATCAGACAATGCGTTAAATATCATTAAAAAAAATGGATATGATTTACCATAATGTTAAGTGAACTAGATATCTCGGCTATTATCGTTACCATTAAATTGGCTTTGATAAGCACAGCTATATTAATTTTAATTGGAACTCCGCTTGCTTGGTGGCTATCTCAAACTAGATTTAAATTTAAAGTAATATTGGAAGCAATTATCGCCTTACCTTTGATACTTCCTCCAACCGTATTAGGTTTTTATTTGCTTATGACACTAGGGTCTAATGGGCCAGTAGGCAGTCTTTTAGAGTCATTTGGAGGGGGTTCATTGGCCTTTACCTTTACTGGTTTAGTTGTTGGGTCGGTTATTTATTCTCTGCCTTTTGTAGTTCAGCCACTTCAAAATTCCTTTAGTTCGATTGGAAGGCAGTCTATAGAAGTAGCTGCTACTCTAGGTGCGTCAAAGCTTGATCGCTTTTTTACAGTTACTGTTCCATTAGCTCGCTCTGGTTTTATTACAGCCACAGTTCTTGGTTTTGCTCACACGGTTGGAGAATTTGGTGTCGTACTGATGATAGGTGGAAATATTCCAGGTGAGACAGGTGTGTTGTCCATCGCCATCTATGATCATGTTGAGGCAATGGAATATAGTCAAGCCCATTTATTAGCAGGCGGATTACTTGTAACGTCATTTCTAATGCTAATTTTTGTATATCTCTTTAATCGCCATTTTTCAATTATGAGGTATAGAGGTTAATGATTGAATGCAACATAAAAATTAAACTTGATACTTTCTCACTAGATGCAAAATTTAGCGTTCCTGATAAAGGTATAACAGTGGTTTTTGGCGCTTCAGGCTCAGGTAAGACAACATTATTAAGAGCTATAGCAGGCCTTGAGAAGGGTGATTCTGGCTACCTTAAAGTTGGTGATTCGGTTTGGCAAAAAGGCGATGATTTTGTTCCAACTCATAAACGGAAGATTGGATATGTTTTTCAAGAGGCTGCCTTATTTGATCATCTTGATGTAAAGGGAAATCTTGGATACGCTATCAAAAGAACAACTGGACTCACCGAAGACTTCATAGATTCTATATATACCTTATTAAACATAAAATCTTTACTCAATAGGTCTACCACTCAGCTTTCAGGTGGTGAAAAGCAGAGAGTTGCAATTGCTAGAGCTTTATTGACCAATCCTGAAATTTTACTATTGGATGAACCTTTATCAGCTCTTGATCTTAAGCGTAAAAATGAAATTCTACCTTATCTTGACTCACTTCATAATCAACTAAATATTCCGGTTTTTTATGTAACACACTCACAAGATGAAACCTCAAGATTGGCGGATCATCTGATGCTTATTGAAGATGGCAAGATTATTGGTAATGGGCCTGTAAATGAAATGTTAACTAGATTTGACATGCCTATGTCTCATAGCGCTGACGCAATATCAATTTTTGATGCTAAGGTTACAAGCCGTGACCCAGAGTTCAATTTGATTCGTCTTGAATTTTCAGGTGGAGAGTTTGTTGTTCCAGATAACAGCCTGTCTATTGAAAGCCTTGTTCGAATCAGAGTGGCGGCCCGTGATGTAAGTCTCACAAAAAATAAGCAGATTGATACAAGCATTTTGAACATTTTTCCTGCAGTAGTTGAAGAGATAGTGCCAGAAGGCAAGGCTCAGGTCATGGTGCGTTTATCTATGAATGGAGATACATTGCTAGCATGCTTGACCAGAAAGTCAGCAACTATGCTTCAAGTAGAGAGTGGATTAAGCGTTTTTGTTCAAATTAAAAGTGTCGCAATCCTCTCTTAATTAGTTTCAAGGTTAGTTCTTAGTCTTTTGATTGGACGTTCATCTATAAAGACATGAATTAGTGCAGTAACTGCAGCAATGATGGCTGCCCACCACCAGACTTGATTATATGAACCAGTTGTATCAAAGAGGTAGCCTCCAAGCCAAACCCCTGTAAAGGAGCCGATTTGATGATTTAAGAAAACTATTCCGTAGAGAGTTCCCATAAATCTTAAGCCAAACATCTGAGCAACTAGTCCAGATGTTGGCGGGACGGTTGCAAGCCAAAGTAGCCCAGTGGCAAAAGAGAATGCATAGATTGTCAACGTTGAAATTGGCAGCACAAGAAATAAAACAATGACAATCGACCTTGCTGCATAAATATAAGTCAAAATCCATTTCTTTGAATAAATTCCAGAGAGATGACCAGAAACAAGTGAGCCAATAATGTTGCAAAGACCAATAATAGATAAACTAATCGCCGCAACCGAACTATCAAAGCCTTTGTCTGCAAGATAAGAAGGCATATGAGCAGTAATAAAAGCAAGCTGAAAGCCACAGACAAAAAAACCAGCAATTAGGAGCCAGTAATGTATGTGACCAGATGCTTCACCAAGCGCTTCTCTTAGATTCTGTTGAGGCTCATTATCAATTGTGACATTAGTCCTAGTATCACCTTTGAATACTGGTGAGAAAAGAATCATAGATAAGGCTCCTATTGCCATTAATATCAGAGCAGTTTGCCATCCATAGGCCACAAGAAACTCTCTTGCAACCGGAATAAACAGGAATTGACCAGCAGAGCCAGCAGCTGTTCCAACGCCTAGTGCCAGAGCTCTTTTCTCTGGCGCAACCATTCTTGCCATGGCTGGGAGCACAACACCTAAGCCTGTTCCAGAAATGCCCATTCCAATTAGAATGCCAGCCCCTAAGTGGAGGCTTAAAAAACTATCAGCAGTTGCAGTGATATAAAGACCTAAAGAATAGAAAACCGTTCCAACGATAACGACTCTAGAGGTTCCAAATTTATCTGCAAATGCTCCTGCTACAGGCTGAGACAATCCCCATAATAGATTTTGAAGAGCTAGTGAGAATGCAAAGACTTCACGTCCGTATCCGAATGTTTCTGAAACCGGTTTTAAGAAAAGACCAAGTGAAGATCTAAATCCAAAGTTAATCGATAAAAGAACACATGCTAATGCAATTGCCAAACTGATAATTTTTTTATGCTGAGCCATTTTTTTTAACAGGAAAAGTTTCCGACAGTATAACCATTATTATTTGACGAGCATAAATATTAGTATTAAGATGTTAGCAAGTTCTTTTCATTAATTCTATAGAGGTATTTTTATGCGAGTGTTGGTATTTCAGCATGTTGATTGTGAGCACCCCGGCTCATTAAGACAATTTTTAGCTGAAGATTCAATTGAATGGCATCCTGTATATTTACATCGTGGAGATAAAATTCCTAGTTTTGATCATTACGACGTCCTTTGGGTAATGGGCGGACCAATGGATGTTTGGGATATTGAAGAAAATCCATGGTTGGTTGATGAAAAGGCTGCAATTAGGCACTGGGTAAAAGATTTAGAAAGGCCTTACCTTGGTCTATGTTTGGGCCATCAGTTGCTTGCAGATGCGCTTGGAGGGACATGTGGTCCTCAAAAAATTCCTGAAATTGGAGTGCTAGAAATTGAGTTAACAGAAGAAGGGAAAAAAGACCCACTATTTCAAGGAACATCAGAAACACAGCAGTGCCTCCAGTGGCATTCAGTCAGGGTGGCTCAGGCACCTGAGGGGGCAGTTATTTTGGCTAAGTCAGACGTATGTTCTATTCAAGCAATGCGCATAGGAAAGAATGCTTGGTCTATGCAGTATCATGTTGAAATAGAATCAGACACCGTTGAGAATTGGGGAGCTATTCCTGAATATGCGGAAGCACTAATAAATACATTGGGTCAGGGTGCACTCTCAGACCTTAAACAAAAAACTGATAAAAATATGAATCAATGTCTGAGTTGTGCAAGGCAAATTTACAACAACTTTATGGCACAAATAGTTTAGTTTTTTTCAACTTTTTTTGTCGTTTTTTTCATTTAATTTTGGACTTATAAATATTCCTGAATAACAATGAGTTAGGGGGCTATGATGGTCAATTTTTTTTCCTCAAAAGAAAAAAGTTTAAAATGTAAATTTAAAGATTGACACCTAATTTAATTCAAGGTATCTTTCCGGTTTTTAAGTTTATTATATTCTTTACAATTTGAGGCTATGCAATGAGTGACGAAGATGACTTTGACCTAAATGATCTTGATGATAAAGAGCTTGTTGAGCAAATTCAAGATGACCTATATGATGGTCTTGATGCTGAGGTAACTGAAGGAACTGAAATACTTCTCGCAAGAGGTTGGGATGCTAATGATGTCTTAGGTGAGGCCCTGGTTGGAGGTATGAAGATTGTAGGAATAGATTTCAGGGACGGTATTCTATTTGTACCAGAAGTTTTAAAGTGTGCTGGTGCAATGAAGGGAGGAATGAGTATTTTAAGACCTATTCTTGCTGAATCAGCTGAAGATACATCATTAGGTAAGTTTGTAATTGGCACAGTGAAAGGTGATATTCATGATATCGGTAAAAATCTTGTTGGAATGATGTGTGAGGGAGCGGGATTTGAGGTTATTGATTTAGGTATTAATAACCCTGTTGAAAACTACCTTGAGGCAGTTGATACTCATGAACCAGTTATCCTTGGTATGTCCGCATTACTCACTACTACAATGCCATACATGGGAGTTGTAGTTGAAGAAATGGAAAAAAGAGGAATGCGAAAAGACGTTCACATAATGTGCGGTGGTGCCCCGCTGAATCAAGAGTTTGCTGACTCAATAGGCGTGCCTGCTTATGGTCGTGACGCTGCAAGAAGTGCTGAGATGGCTGAAGAGTATGTCCGTGGCCTGGATAAAAAGCGTGCACATAGATAAGAAAACCGTTGATGAAAAGAAAAAAAGATTAGTATTGGGGTGTGGTGCACTCGTTTACGATCTTTTGAGATTGGTCAAGCAAAACCCTTCATTTTCAGATAAAGTTAACATTCAATGTTTACCTGCCAGTTGGCATAATTCCCCTCAATTAATTGCACCAGGTGTGGAGGATTATTTATCTAAGAATGCTCATTTTTATGAGGAAGTATATATAGCCTATGCTGATTGTGGAACTGGAGGTGCTCTTGATAATGTTTTAAGTAAATATCAGGCTAAGCGAATAGGTGGAGCGCATTGTTATGAATTTTTTGCAGGAAAAGATACTTTTGAAAAACTTTCAGAAGAGGAGATAGGAACTTTTTATTTGACAGACTACTTAGTTAAAAATTTTAATAGAATCATGATTAAAGGGCTCGGTCTTGATAAGCATCCTGAGCTTTTTGGGGCTTACTTTGAGCATTATAAAAAATTAGTTTATCTGGCACAAACAGAAAATGAACAGTGGAAAAAAGATGCTGAGAAATACGCAAAGGATTTTGGTTTTGATTATGAATATAGGCTTGTAGGAACAGGTAGTCTTGATTCTGTTTTTGAAGAAATAAATATTGAGCCACTAGGTTAATACATGTCTAATTTTAGGATGAAAAAAGTATGTCAATTTTAAGTGCTTTCAGCTCAAAAAAAGAAAACAAAAATGTGAGTGATCCTCTTAAAGATTTTTTGGAAAATTTTTCAATTGAAGTCATGCCTCGTACAGCTTCTAAAATCGTCAGCTTTAATGAGATTCTTCCTCAAAATACAAGAGTTTACATAGCCCATATTGAGGGTGTACCTATTGAGGAGATGGTTGAAACGGCTAAAAGACTTAGTGGTGAGGGTTTTAATGTAATGCCTCACTTTCCAGCTCGTATTATTAAAGATAAAAATACTCTTGAGGATTGGATAAATAGATACCAAGGAGAGGCTGGGATAGAACAAGCCTTGCTTCTGGCTGGTGGAGTTAGTCAGCCTCATGGGAGTTATGAAAGTTCAATGCAGCTTGTAGAAACGGAGTTGTTTGAAAAATATAATTTCAAGAATCTGCATTTTGCTGGGCATCCTGAGGGCAATAAGGATATTGATAACGACGGCTCTACTAAACATGTTGATGCAGCCTTAAGCTGGAAACAAAAATTTAAAGAACGAACTGATATTGATTTAGCTTTAACAACCCAATTTTGTTTTGAGGCTGGACCTGTCATTGAGTGGGCAGATTCGTTAACCTCTAGTGGAATAGATATTCCAATTCATATTGGAGTTGCAGGCCCTGCTAAATTACAAACTTTAATTAAGTTTTCTATTGCTTGTGGCGTTGGCCCATCTCTTAGAGTTTTGCAAAAAAGAGCAAAAGATGTTAAGAAGCTATTATTACCTTTTGAGCCAAATGAGTTTTTAGAAACTTTGGCTGTTCATAAAAAGGAAAACCCTAACTTTAATATCACAAATGTCCACTTTTTCCCTTTAGGGGGTATCAATGTGAATGCTACGTGGATTAAGAGTGCAATAAATAACTAATTATAAATAACTAATTATAGGAGCAATTAAATTGGCAACAACTACATTATCATCTGCCTCTAAAGAGGTCACTATCGGTTTTGGTCATCCATTTGTGATGATTGGAGAAAGAATTAACCCAACTGGTAGAAAAATTTTAGCCGCAGAAATGAAGGATGGGGATTATTCACGTGTAGTATCCGATGCAATAGCGCAGGTAGAGGCGGGTGCTCAAATGCTGGATGTAAATGCTGGAATCCCTTTAGCTGATGAGCCGGCGATTTTAGCTGAGTCTATAAGGCGTGTACAGGCAGTTGTAGACGTTCCAATTTCAATTGATTCATCAATTATTGAGGCGCTTGAATCTGGTTTAGATGCGTACCAAGGTAGAGCCCTTGTTAACTCAACTACTGGTGAAACGGAGGTGCTAGAACGTGTACTTCCTTTAGTTAAAAAATACGATGCCGCTGTTGTTGCAATCTCTAATGATGAAACTGGCATCAGTGAAGATCCTAACGAACGTTTCAAGGTGGCTAAAAAAATCGTAGAGCATGCTGCTGACTATGGCATTAAGCCTGAAGATGTAGTCGTTGATCCTCTAGTGATGCCAATTGGCGCAATCTCTCAGGCTGGAAATCAAGTTTTTGAATTGGTCAGAAAGCTTAGAAGCGAGTTAAAGGTGAATACTACTTGTGGTGCTTCAAATGTAAGTTTTGGTTTGCCTCAAAGAAATGGAATTAATAACGCTTTCTTGCCTATGCTAATTGCAGCAGGGATGACCTCTGCAATTGTCAATCCTTTGCATCCTGAGCTTGTTCAAGCTATTCGAGCTGGTGATGTATTAACCGGAGTGGATGAAGGATGCGCTACTTGGATATCAGCCTACAAGGAGCCTGCTAAAGGCGATAATCCTAGAGGCGAAAGAAGAAGAAGGAGGCGCGCCTAAATATGTCGAGTGTTGAGTATAAAGGCTCTTGTGTTTGTGGGCAGACAACCTATATAGCTTATGATTTGAATGATATTTCCTATTGCCACTGTGATCAATGTCGAAAAATGACAGGGCATTACATGGCTGCATCTCAAGTTAATAGGGATGATATCAAAATCAAGGGTAAGATAAAGTGGTTTTATACTCATGAAGGCTCGAGACATGGCTTTTGTGATAATTGTGGTGCCAATATGTTTTGGCAAAATGACAATAAGTCAACAATAAGCGTTACTGCAGGAAGCTTAGATGATTCAAAGGACTTAAAGATTTGGCACCATATTTTTATTGAAGAGAAGGGATGTTATTACAATATTAATTTTGATGAGCCACAAAGCAGAGGTTATGGCGATAGTAACATTGATTAAGAACAGCAAAGATGGAAGATAATTTTCAAGTATGCTTTACCCCTTCGGGTCGTCAATTTAAAGGCGAATTTGGCAACACTTTGTTACAAGTTGCTCAGGATGCCGGGGTTGCGATTCGCTCGTTATGTGGAGGTTATGGTCAATGTCACCAATGCTGGATTGAAGTTTCTGAAGGAGAGCATCCAAAATTTGGCGTTAAGTGTGAACCTGAAAATGTTAGCGCTCTAACGAGACTTGAAAGACAGTTAATAGTCGACAATCCTTCCTATAAAGGTAAAAGATTGGCATGTCAATCTTGTATTCAAGGCGACTTAGTAATCGATGTTCCAGAGGAGAGTCAAGAGCATAAAGCTTATATAAGCAAAAAAAATAAAGCTCAGAATTACTCAATTGCAAGCTCAATAACTCTTGTTAATTGCACTCTTGAAGAGGCAACGTTAGATAAAAACCCTTCTGCTTCAGAAAACCTTATTGCGCAAATTGCAAGGCAAGGAATTACTGCCAACATTGATTTTAGTTTGCTAAGAGAGTTACAACCACTTATTCATGAAGCGAAAGGAAATCTTACTGTTGCAATTAGAGATAAAAGCCAAATTGTAGCTATATATCCCCAAGGCAATAATCAAGTATTGGGTGCGGCAATAGATATTGGCTCTACAACCTTGGCGCTATATGTCTATGATTTAAAAGATGGTAAATTGCTTTATGAGTCCTCTGCAATGAATCCACAAATTCGTTTTGGCGAGGATTTAATGAGTAGAGTTTCATATGTAATGATGAACAAAGGAGGAGATGAAAAATTAACCATTGCAGTTAGAACAAAAATCACCGAAATGCTTCATGATGCTTGTGAAAATCTAGAAATTGAGTCAAACAAGTTGCTAGAAGTTGTTTTGGTTGGAAATCCAATTATGCATCATATCTTTTTTGGAATTTCACCTGTTGGATTAGGCCAAGCACCGTTCACATTATCGATTAGAGAGTGGCTTGATGTTGATGCAAAAGATTTAGGTTTTGACCTTTATCCAAAAACCAGATTATCATTTTTACCTTTGATTGCAGGGCATGTAGGAGCTGATACTGCAGCCGCATATCTGAGTCAAATGGAAATTATGCAATCAGAAACTGCTTTGTTGGTTGATATTGGTACAAATGCAGAAATAATGCTCTCTAAAAACGGCAAAGTTTATGCGACATCATCACCAACTGGCCCTGCATTTGAAGGTGCTGAAATAAGCTCTGGAGTGAGGGCAACTTATGGGGCGATTGAGAGAGTCAGAATAGATAAAGAGACTTTAAAGGTTCGCTTCAAAGTAATTGGTTGTGATGCTTGGTCAGATGAACCTGATTATGAATTAGTTCAAATGAAGGCGGTTGGAATTTGTGGAAGTGGAATTATTGAAGCTATAGTAGCTTTCGCAGAAGCTGGAATAATCGATCAGAGTGGGCTTTTTGTAAAATCTAAAGCGCCAGACCTGTTTTCAAAAAAAGGAAATACAACGAGATTTTTACTTGTAGATCAAGGAGATAAATCGATTTATATTGAGCAAGTTGATATACGTTCGATTCAATTGGCTAAAGCAGCGTTATCTGCTGGAGTATCAATCTTAATGGACTATCTTGATTGTGAAGAGTTTGATAAAGTTTTATTGGCTGGCGCTTTTGGAGCTCACTTAGATCCAAGATACGTTGCTCTTCTGGATATTATTCCAACCTCAACCGCTGAGAAAATAATTTCAGTGGGAAATGCTGCTGGCGTTGGCGCAAGTGCAGCATTATTGGATGTGAATAAAAGAAAGATAATTATAGATGCTGTAGAAAAAGTAGTAAAAATTGAAACCGCTACAGAGTCAAAATTTCAAGAGTATTTTGTTGATGCAATGAAGTTTAGCGTATCCCCAGTCAAAGAACAAAAAATAAATAGAGCCAGGGGTAGAAGGAGAGTATCTTAAATGTTTTCAGAGGAGATTTTATAGTGGCCAGAGAGAGACGAAGAAGAAGAAAATTAGCTAACGAATCAGATGCTCAAGAGGTTCCTAAGGCGCCAGCATATATTAAAAGAAAAATTCCTCACTACAGCATTTTAGGTGATGACGAACTAAGCATTATCGAAGAAAATGCAGATACAATTCTAGAAGAGATTGGAATTGTTTTTTCTGAAGACCAAGAGGCTTTAGATATATTGGAGGCTGCAGGCGCAAGTATCGATGGTGAACGAGTAAGGTTTCCAAGAGGTATGTGCAGAAAGATAATACAAGAGTCTGCCCCCAAGCAGTTTACGCAACATGCTAGAAATTCTGAGAGAAGTATTGAAATTGGTGGTGATAATATGGTTCTGGTTCCTGCCTACGGGCCTCCATTTGTCCATGATCTTGATGAGGGAAGACGCTATGCAACGATAGAAGATTTCAGAAATTTTGTTAAGTTAGCCTACATGTCAGATAATCTTCATCATTCTGGCGGTACAATTTGTGAACCTGTTGATTTGCCTGTTAACAAGCGTCATTTTGATATGGTTTACAGTCATATTAAATATTCAGATAAAGCCTTTATGGGTTCTGTGACCGCGTCTGAGAGAGCACAAGATACAGTCAACATGGTTAAGATTGTATTTGGAGATGAATTTGTTGATAAGAACTGTGTTTTGATTAGTTTAATTAATGCAAGTTCGCCAATGTCTTTCGATGCAACGATGTTAGGAGCACTTAAGGTTTACGCAAGAAACAATCAGGCAACCATCATAACTCCATTTATCGTTGCTGGCGCTATGGCTCCAACAACAGCAGCTGGTGTCGCTGCTCAAAGTCTTGCAGAGGGTATGGCGGGTATGGCATTTGCTCAGCTCATTAGACCTGGCGCACCAGTTGTATACGGCAATTTTGTTACTGCGATGTCAATGAAGTCAGGGGCACCAAACTTTGGAACTCCTGAAGCTGGACATATGATGAATATTGCTGGATCGCTTGCGAGAAGGCTAGGCGTTCCATTTAGAAGTGGTGGAGGATTTAATGCTGCAAAAATGCCAGATGCGCAAGCAGGATATGAATCAGCAAATACAATGCAAGCAACCATTAATTCAAGTGTTAATTTTAATCTTCATACTGCTGGTTGGCTTGAGGGGGGGTTATGTATGAGCTATGAGAAATTCATAATGGATGCAGATCAAGCGGGAATGATGAGAGTTTCGGTAGAGGGCATTGATATGAGTGAAAATGGTCAAGCAATGGACGCCATAAAAGAAGTAGGCCCTCAGTCCCACTTTTTGGGCTGTGAACACACTAAGAAAAACTTTAAAACTGCTTTTTATATGTCAGATGTTCTTGATGATAACAGTTTTGAACAATGGGTTCAGGATGGTTCAAGAGATACAGCAACTATTGCAAATGGTATTTATAAAAAAATGCTTGCAGAGTATGAACTCCCTCCTCTTGCCCCGGAGATTGATGAAGCATTGCTAGCCTACATTAAGGAACGCAAGGACAGCTTTGAAGACTCAAATATCTAGAATCACTGTGACTTAGCATTTATTAAAATTCAAGCTGTTATGAATTTAATTACTAATAGTGTATTGAATTTGTAAGATAATATCTAGACTAAAAAATCTTACGCTGAAATTAAGTCGAATGTCACAAATTAAATTTTAGTGGCAATGGATTAGTTTCTTTATTTTATGATATATAGCGCAATTAGGAGAAGAAATGAGCGAGTATAAAACGGATATTGATATTGCTAGAGAAGTTTCTGGCGAACACATAAATGACATTGGAGCAAAACTCAATATCAACAAGGAAGACCTAGTCCCCTTTGGGCATGACAAGGCAAAGATTTCATGGAATGCGATTGATAGTGTTCAAAAAAATAAGGATGGAAAACTTATTCTCGTAACCGCCGTTACTCCTACGCCTGCTGGTGAAGGAAAGACAACGACTTCAGTAGGTCTTACTGATGGTTTAAATAAAATTGGTAAGCAGACAACGGTCTGTCTTCGTGAGCCAAGTTTGGGCCCATGTTTTGGAATGAAGGGCGGCGCAGCTGGAGGTGGTCATGCCCAAGTGATACCAATGGAAGATATTAATCTACACTTTACAGGCGACTTCCACGCCATTACCTCTGCTCATAGCCTTCTCGCAGCAATGATAGATAATCATATTTATTGGGGTAACTCTAATAAGATTGACAGTAGAAAAGTTGCGTTTCGAAGAGTTGTTGATATGAATGATAGGTCTCTTCGAACAATTACTTCTTCATTGGGTGGATCGACAAATGGATATCCAAGAGAGGACGGCTTTGACATCACAGTTGCATCTGAGGTTATGGCTATTTTTTGCCTATCTCAGAATTTAAAAGAGCTAGAGAAAAGACTTGGAAATATTATTATTGCCTATACGCGAGAGATGAAACCAGTCAGAGCAAAACAAATTAATGCACACAAAGCAATGACTGTTCTTCTTAAGGATGCATTTAGACCGAACCTTGTTCAGACTCTGGAGGGTAATCCGGCGCTAATACACGGAGGTCCTTTTGCAAACATAGCGCATGGTTGTAATTCGGTTATAGCAACAAAGACCGCACTGAAGTTGTCTGATTATGTTGTTACTGAGGCTGGTTTTGGTGCAGATTTAGGTGCTGAAAAATTCTTTGATATTAAGTGTCGTAAAGCGGAACTTGCGCCTGATGCAGTTGTGCTGGTTGCAACTGTAAGAGCTCTAAAACATCAAGGCGGAGTGGCAAAAGAAGATTTAAACAGAGAAAATGTCGAAGCTCTCGTAGCTGGCTGTTCAAACCTAGGTAGACACATACGCAACTTAAGCCAGTTTGGCGTTCCAATGGTTGTTGGTATCAATAAGTTTGTATCTGATACCGAGGCTGAATTTCAAGCAATTAGAGATTACTGCGAGCAGTTTAATGTTGATGTGAGTGTTACAAGTCACTGGGAGCATGGCGGTGATGGGGCGATTGATTTAGCTGAAAAAGTCGCTAAATTAGCTGATTCAGGTGCATCTCAATTTAAAACCTTGTATGACGACGAGTTGCCATTACTAGAAAAGGTTGAGACAATTGCTAAAACACTTTATCAGGCTGATGATGTCATGGCGGATAAAGTAGTCAGAGATAAGCTCAACTGGTTTCAAGATAATGGCTTTGGCAATCTCCCAGTTTGTATTGCTAAAACTCAATATAGTTTTTCTACAGATCCTCAGCTATTAGGAGCTCCTTCGGGCCACTCTCTTTCAATTAGAGAAGTTAGGTTATCAGCGGGCGCAGAGTTTGTAGTGGTCGTATGTGGTGCAATTATGACAATGCCAGGTCTACCTAGAGTTCCAGCTGCAGATAAAATTCATTTAGATAAGGATGGTTTGGTTCAAGGATTGTTTTAGATTATGAAGGCTGACGGATCGGTTAACTATGAGATCCATAGAGTAGACGGTTTAACTCGTGATAACTCTAGTGATTGTGTTGCAATTGAAGAGCCACTTGAGATAATCGTTAGATATTTTAAAGATAACGAATGGGTTATCGAACCACTCATGGTCACTATGAGAACACCTGGTGATGATACAAATTTGGTCAGCGGACTTTTATTCTCTGAAGGGATTATTCAGGATAAAAGTGCAATTGACTTGATAGAGGTTAAAGGAAAAAATAAAGGCAAATATGATGTTGATAATTCTCTAGTAGTGACTTTGTCTAAAGGCAATCAGTTGGACTTGAAGAGTCTTCAAAGGCATTTTTTGGTGAATTCTAGTTGTGGTGTTTGCGGTAAGGGAACACTCAATGCTATTGAAATTGCTTTTGAGCCTAAAATTAGTAAAGAGGGCCCAATTGTGAATATTGGTTTAATTACTAAACTACCTAATATTCTTAAGACTGAGCAATATCAATTTGCCAATACAGGAGGTGTTCACGCTAGTGCGCTACTCTCAGAAAAAGGAGAAGTTTTGCATTTGGCTGAAGATGTTGGAAGGCATAATGCTCTTGACAAATTAATTGGCCATGTTCGTTGCAATGATATGTTGAAGCCAATTGAACAGTTTGTGATGTGCTCAGGTCGTTTGGGCTTCGACATTATTCAAAAAGCAGTTATGTCTGGTATTGGAATGATAGTTGGAATAGGGGCTCCAACCTCATTGGCTCTTGATTTAGCTAAAAAATTTGACATCACATTAATTGGTTTTATTAAGAAAAATAAATATAATATCTACACTGGTAACTGGCGTATCAGTGAAAATTTCGGAGAATAAATGTCTAGAAATATTAGCTTACTGTCTGGAAAGAAAGACGATAAAAACAGTTTATTTGGCAAAATATCAGTTAGCCCAAATGAAACCAGTGATGCACAGCTTGCGGGTGAATATAATCTGGGTGTTTCAACAATTCATAGTACAAAGAGTTTTTATGATTTTTTAAGCGAAGATTTTAAAAATAAAAAAGCTTATGTTTGTACTGGCAGTGCTTGTATGTGTAGAGGTACACAGGAAAACGTCACTCAAAAACTCAAGAGTAAGCTTGGTGAAGATAGCGTTGGTGAGATGATTTGTTTGGGAAGATGTTATGAAAATAGCGCATTTTATTACGATGGTGAGAACTACTCTGGTGATGATATTAACCAACTAGACGGTATTTTATCTGGCAATCATAAGAGCGCCCCGTATACAATGAAGTCCTTCTCTGATATCTCTTTTTTGGTTGAGGATGAGGTATTTTCTACTTATGAGGATTTTAGAGATTTGCTTCAGACTTGTTTTAAATCTGACAAAAATGACCTAATCAATAGTCTAAAAGATTCTGGGTTAAGAGGAAGAGGTGGCGCAGGTTTTCCAACTGGTATGAAATGGGAGTTTTGTAAAGATCAAGAAGCCATAGCAAAGTACGTGGTTTGTAATGCTGACGAAGGAGATCCTGGCGCCTACTCTGATAGATATTTGCTTGAAGAGCAAGCCCTTAAGGTTTTATTTGGTATGGTTGTCTGTGGATACATTATTGGTTCAAAGCAGGGCTTCATGTATATTCGAGGTGAGTATCCTGAGTCGATTGATATTACAAATGAAACTTTATCAAAGTTAAGAGAGCTGAATCTTTTAGGTGATAACATTTTAGGCAGTGGGTTTGACTTTGATATGAATGTTGTTGAGGGCCAAGGTGCATATATCTGTGGTGAAGAGACAGCTCTTATTGCCTCAATAGAAGGGCGTCGTGCTGAGGTTGATGTTAGGCCACCATTTCCTGTCGTAGAAGGTTTATATAAAAAACCAACTGTTGTTAACAATGTAGAAAGTTTGGCTGCAGTTGCAGCTATTTTCAAGCATGGAAGCGAGTCTTATAAGGCCATTGGAGATGGTAGATCCTTAGGAACCAAGCTGATTTCACTTGATGGCCATTTTAATAATCCGGGGCTTTATGAGGTTGACCTTGGAACTCCGTTAGGTTTCATTATTGATGATATTGGTGGTGGATTTAATGAGGACATAAAGGCCATTCAGATTGGTGGACCACTGGGAGGGATTGTTCCAGTCGATATTTTGAGATCTTTGACTTTAGATTTTGAGGTTTTTGCTGAAGCTGGATTTCTCCTCGGCCATGCAAGTTTTGTTTGTATCCCTAGATCGTTTTCTGCAGTAGAATATGCAAAACATTTGTTTGCATTTACTGCTCACGAGTCATGTGGAAAATGTTTTCCATGCCGCTTAGGTTCGACTCGTGGAAAAGAAATGCTGGGTTCGGCTTTAGATGGAACTCAAAAATTCTCAGAAGAATTAATACATGACTTATTAGAAACAATGGAAGTAGGCTCTCTATGTGCATTAGGTGGTGGCCTGCCTCTCGCTATTAAAAATTTACTCGAGCACTGTAGTGACGAGTTTCAACCGATGATGGAGAAATAATATGTCAGATAATAATCAAGGTGTATTTATTGATGGTGTCGAATTTCCATTTGATGACTCAACTTCTATTTTAGATTTCAGTAACAAGGCATTGGGCGATAAGATAATCCCAACCCTTTGTGATGACGATAATTTAAGACCCTATGGTGCATGTCGTGTCTGTTCTGTTGAGGTTCAATATAACGATGACGGCCCTAAAAGAACTGTTGCTTCTTGTCACACTCCAATAAGCCCAGGTATGAGAATCTATACTAATTCTAATAGTATCAAAACTCTTCGTAGGAACATTGTTGAACTAGTTTTAAGTGACCACCCGCCTGAGTGTTTAACTTGTGAGGTAAATGGTAATTGTGAGCTCCAAGATGTCGCAGCGAGCGTCGGAGTTAGAAAAATTCGTTATGCAAAAGGCGATAACCATCTTGATCGACAAAAGGATTTATCTCATGCTTATATGCGTATGGACCTATCCAAATGTATCAACTGTTCAAGATGTGTTCGTGCTTGTGATGAGGTGCAAGGTCAGTTTACATTAACCATGACTGGAAGAGGTTTTGAATCTCGTATTACTACCGATAACGACATGCTATTTGGAGATTCATCGTGTGTTTCTTGTGGCGCTTGTGCTCAAACCTGTCCAACATCAGCAATTTCAGATGTATTCCAATCCAAATCTGTTGAGGCAGATAAAAAGGTGAGAACCGTTTGTTCATACTGTGGAGTTGGTTGTAATCTGGAAGTTGCAGTAAAAAACAATGAAGTATTATCAATTCGTGCACCTCAAGATGCTATCAATTCTGGACATACTTGCCTGAAGGGTCGATATGCATTTAAATTCTATAACCACCCTGATAGGCTTAATACACCATTGATAAGAAAAAATGGGGAGTTAACGCCTTGCTCTTGGGATGAGGCGTTAGATTTTATTAAAGATAAATTCGAAGCAATTAAGGCTGAGCATGGCTCTGATGCTATTGCAGGAATTTCATCTGCTCGCTGCTCTAACGAAGAAAATTTTATCTTCCAAAAAATGATCCGTCAATTAGTTGGAACAAACAACATTGACTGTTGTGCTCGAGTTTGTCATTCTCCTACTGCTTGGGGAATGCAGCAGAGCTTTGGAACTGGCGCAGGAACAAACCCCGCTACTGATATTCCTCTGGCTGATCTCATGCTAGTTATTGGCGCAAATCCAACTGCTGCGCATCCTGTAACTGGAGCAAAAATTAAACAGCAGGCACTTTCCGGGGCTACTTTAATTGTGATTGATCCAGTGAGAACTGAGCTTGCTCGTTTAGCTGATTATCACTTGCAATTAAAGCCTGGTACGAATGTTGCAGTTTTAAATATGATTCAGTATTTTATTGTTGAAGCAGGCCTTGTAGATTATGACTTTATAGAGGAGAGGTGCGAAGGAGGACTTGAATTTATAGAAAAAATCAAAGAGCTAGATGTTGACAAAATGGCAGAAATATCTGGACTTGATAAGCAACAAGTTAAAGATGCTGCTATTGCCTATGCAACCGCAAAAAATGCAATGGAGTTTCATGGTTTAGGTGTTACTGAGCATTCCCAGGGTTCTCAAACAGTTATGTTGATTTCAAATCTAGCAATGATGACAGGTAATATTGGTAGACCAGGTGTGGGCGTGAATCCACTGCGTGGTCAAAACAATGTTCAGGGTGCCGCTGATATGGGTTGCCAGCCACATCATGGGCCAGGCTATTTGTGGATGGACCAACAGGAGGTTCAAGACTACTATCAAGATAAATTTAATCTTCCCACTCCATCTACTGCTGGAAAAAAGATTCCAGAAATGTTTGATGGAGCTATAGAAGGATCAGTTAAAGCTTTGTGGATTTTTGCCGAAGACGTAGTGCAAACTGATCCAAATACACATCATGTTGTTAAAGCAATGCAGAGTCTTGATTTGTTGGTTGTTCAAGAAATATTTATGAGTGAAACAGCCAAGATGGCTGATGTCGTTTTGCCTGGTGCCACTTTTCTTGAAAAGAGTGGAACTTTTACTAATGCAGAGAGAAGAGTTCAGCAGGTAAATGCTGCGGTATCGCCGCTTGAGGGCTGTAAAACTGATGGACAAATTATTGTTGAGATGATGCGTAAATTAGGTTATGACCAGCCTGATTACGATGCAAGAGAGGTTTTAAAAGAGGTCGCAAGTGTAGTCCCATTTTTTGAAGGAATTACATGGGAGGCCTTAAGCGAAAATCCCATGGGTCTTCAATGGCCTGTTAATAAACAAGGAGAGGATACTCAAATTCTTCACATTGGTGAGTTTAAGCGTGGCAGGGGTAAATTTCATTATTATGACTGGAGAGAGAGTGAGGAGCTCGTTACCCATAAAAATGAGTATCCATTTATTTTGACTACGAGTCGAGAACTACAGCATTACAACTGTGCCACAATGACTAGAAGAACTGCAAATGCTGAAATTCTTCCTAAAGATGTCATTATGATTAATCCAAAAGACGCAAAAGCTAAAGACCTTGCATCTGGTGATCGTGCAACACTGAAGTCCGATCGAGGCCAAATTACACTTGATGTTGAAGTTACTGACAGAGTTAAAAAAGGAGTGGTGCGAACAACATTCCACTTTCCTGAAGTATTGATTAACGAGGTGACAAGTGGGGTTACAGATGAAGAAACAAAATGCCCTGAATATAAGGTTGTTGCTGTAGATGTGTTAAAAGCATCTTGATGATTTAATAGTTGAGTCTTTTTGCCAACTCTTTTATTAGTAGCGCCTTTCTAGTTTGCTTTTTTGAAGAATGCGACCTGCAATTTCTTCAATAGATATATGACTTGTGTCAATAAATGATATGTCATTTTGAACAAACATATCTTCTGCTCTTCGAACTTCTTTCCTGCATTGCTCGATAGACGCGTAGCCGCTATTTGATCTTCTAACGTCTCTAATATTTTGAAGTCTAACCGGATTGATAGTCAAACCATAGAGCTTATCTTTGAATGGCTTTAATGCGCTTGGAATTGCAACAGAATTTAGGTCTTCATCAATGAGTGGATAGTTTGCAGCATAAATCCCATATTGAAGTGCTAAAAAAAGGCATGTAGGAGTTTTCCCGGACCTTGAGACGCCTGTTAGAATAATATCCGCACTATCGTAATGTTTTGTCGAAAGCCCATCATCATTATTTAATGCAAAATTGATACTATCAATTCTACCCGAGTAAGTGTTCTTATTACCCACTCCATGAGACAGTCCCATTTCGTGAGATGATTTAGTTTCAAGTGTATTCTCAAGTTGTGAAATGAAAGTATCAAAAAAATCAAACATAATTCCACTACTATCTTCAAGGAGATGACGATATTCGCTAGAAACTTGAGTACTAAAAATGAGTGCGGGCTGTCCATCATTTTCTGAGGCTTCATTAATTAGTGATACTGCAGATTGAGCTTTTTCCTGCGTATCTATAAACGCTAAATTTACACGTTTAAATTCTATTTCAGGGAACTGTGTCAGAAGACTATTTCCAAGTGCTTCAGCAGTAATACCAGTTCTATCAGAAATAAAAAAAACAGTTCTCATATTAGTTGCTTAAAAGTTTAAAGCTGGCCAAGCTTGTTCCAAGTTTCAACCACAGTATCTGGATTAAGTGAAATGCTTGTAATTTCTTTTTCCAAAAGCCACTGAGCAAAATCCATATGGTCTGATGGCCCTTGACCACAAATACCAATATATTTTCCTTGACGATGACAGGCATCTATTGCCATTGTAATCATACTTTTAACTGCAGTATTTCTTTCATCAAAACCATCAGCAATTAGACCTGAGTCTCTATCCATGCCAAGTGTAAGTTGTGTTAAATCATTAGAACCAATTGAAAATCCATCGAAGTACTCTAAAAATTCTTCAGCAATAACAGCATTTGAAGGGAGTTCACACATCATTATTATTCTCAAGCCATCTTTGCCGCGCTCTAGTCCATTCTCTTTTAAAAGTTTAATAACTCTGGAAGCTTCAGTTGTAGTTCTTACAAATGGGATCATGATTTCGACATTCTTAAGGCCCATCTCGTTCCTAACATTTTTTATTGCCTGACATTCAAGCTCAAAGCACTCTCTAAAGTCTGACGATATGTAGCGGGATGCACCTCTAAATCCAATCATAGGGTTTTCTTCTTTGGGTTCATAAAGTTCACCGGCAAACAAGTTAGAGTATTCGTTAGATTTAAAGTCTGACATACGAATAATTACAGGTGAATCAGAAAAACTTGCTGCAATGGTAGATATACCTTCAGTTAGTTTTTGAACATAAAAGTCGACTGGTGATTTGTAGCAAGATGTTCTTTTTTTAATTTCATCTTTAAGTTCACTAGGAATGCTCTCAAACTGGAGCAGGGCTTTAGGATGAATGCCGATAGTGTTATTAATGATAAACTCTAACCGAGCAAGTCCAACCCCTGTATTGGGGATACTTGCAAAATCAAAAGCACGGGAAGGGTTTCCAACATTCATCATAATCTTTACAGGGATCTTAGGTAGATCGCCCACCTCTGAAAATGTATGTTCGAAATCCAATTTGCCTTGATAAACTTTTCCAGTATCACCCTCTGCGCAAGATGCAGTGACTTCATAATCATTTTGTAGTAATTCAGTCGCATTCCCCGTGCCAACTATCGCAGGGACCCCTAGTTCTCGGGCTATTATTGCTGCGTGACAGGTTCTACCACCCCTATTTGTTATAATTGCAGAAGCTAGTTTCATTACAGGCTCCCAGTCTGGGTCTGTCATATCAGTAACGAGAATATCACCTTTGTTGACAGAGTCCATTTCTGATAAATCATTAATAATTTTTGTTTTTCCTGTTCCAATTTTTTGACCAATGGCCCTCCCTTCAACAAGAATGTTGGAGGTTTCAAGGAGTTGATAACGTTCAATATTTTGTGTGTTTTGTCTACTCTTAACTGTTTCAGGTCTTGCCTGAACAATATAGATTTTTCCATCCACACCATCAAGAGCCCATTCAATATCCATCGCTCTGCCATAATGAGATTCAATTTTCATAGCATACTGCGCAAGTTCTTCAATTTGGGAGTCACTCAAGCTGAATTTCAATCGATCTTTGTAATCAACCTCTGTTGTTGCAACAGGTGATCTGGCATTATCTTCAGCATAAATCATCTTTATCGATTTTGATCCAAGACTCCTAGATAAGATTGCTGGCCTTCCAGACTTTAAGGTAGGCTTATGTACATAAAACTCATCAGGATTAACTGACCCTTGAACAACGGTTTCTCCGAGTCCATAAGCAGATGTTATAAAAACAACATCATCAAATCCAGATTCAGTATCAAGAGTAAACATGACTCCACTAGAGCCAATATCGCTTCGAACCATTTGTTGAATTCCAGCCGATAGTGAAACCATCTCATGTTCAAATCCTTGGTGAACTCTATAGGAAATAGCACGATCGTTATAAAGAGAAGCGTAGACTTTACGAACCGCAGTTAAAATATCGTCTATTCCACTTACATTTAAATACGTTTCTTGTTGACCAGCAAAAGATGCTTCAGGTAAATCCTCAGCAGTAGCTGAGGAGCGCACAGCAAAGGTAACGTCAGAGCCAAACTGATTGCTAAGCTTTTCATAGCTTTCAACAATTGATTTTTGGAGTTCATCAGGGAAAGGCGCCTCTTCGACCCATTGCCTGATTAATAAACCAGTTTTTGTAAGCTCTTGAATATTAGTGATATCTAGACTGGATAGAAGCTTATTAATTTTATTTTTGAGATCTGAGTGTTCTAAAAAGGATTCAAATGCCTCAGCTGTTGTGGCAAATCCCCCTGGCACCCTGACACCTTGAGAATTGAGACCACTTATCATTTCACCCAGTGATGCATTCTTTCCACCAACTTTTTCTACGTCAGACATGCCGACATCTTTTAGCCAGACTACATTCTCAATCATGAGACCCCTTTTTTGAATTGTTAATATAGGTATACGATATGATGACAGCTATTTTTGACACAAAATGTAATAATAGAGTTTTTCACCAAAAGTATAATTTTAATACATAAAAAACCAGATGAATTAGACATTCACATCGATAGTCCGCTTTTAATCACAATATGACAATGATACTATATTGCAATTGAATATTTTTCCTCATATTTGCCTTTATATAGGCTTTTCAAAGCGGGATGATAGAAAAAAAAATGTATAATTTAGGGTTCACAATTTTCATAGGTTTTTAATAATGGCTACACAACTCGAATTAGCAAATGCGATCCGTGCTTTGAGCATGGATGCCGTTCAAAAAGCAAAGTCTGGTCATCCAGGTGCGCCCATGGGAATGGCGGACATAGCTGAAGTGCTTTGGAATAAGCATTTAAAGTTTAATCCCTCGAATTCAAATTGGGCAGATCGTGATCGTTTTGTATTGTCGAACGGCCATGGCTCTATGCTTATCTATTCATTATTGCATTTGACAGGCTATGACTTGAGTATTGAAGAACTTAAAAACTTTCGTCAACTACATTCAAAAACACCGGGTCATCCTGAGTATGGATATGCTGACGGAGTTGAAACAACAACTGGACCCTTGGGTCAAGGCATCACAAATGCTGTTGGTATGGCTATAGCTGAGAGAACATTAGCCGCGCAATTTAATAAGCCAGGTCATTCTATTGTGGACCATAATACCTATGTTTTTATGGGGGACGGATGTCTGATGGAGGGCTTGTCTCATGAATCTTGTGCTCTAGCTGGAACTTTAGGGCTAGGAAAATTAATCGCATTTTGGGATGACAATGATATTTCAATCGATGGCCATATTGGGGACTGGATGGAAAAGGGAGTTCCAGGACGCTTCAAATCCTATAACTGGCATGTTGTAGCTGACGTGGATGGACATGACCCAGAAGCTATAAATGCGGCAATTATTGAGGCAAAAGCAATGAATGATAGGCCTACGTTAATTTGTACGAAAACCGTTATTGGTTATGGCTCACCAAACTTAGCTGGCTCTCACAATTGTCATGGAGCACCTTTGGGTGATGAAGAAATAGCAAAAACAAGGGAAAATATAGGCTGGAATTACGAGCCTTTTGAAATTCCACAAGAAATTTATGATGGCTGGAATCATAAGGCTGTTGGTGAAGAGGCCGAGGAAGAGTGGAGTGAAAGGTTTAAGGCTTACAGTGCCTCTTATCCACAAGAAGCCTCTGAATTTGAGCGTCGAATGGCTGGAAAATTGCCTGAAAATTTTTCTCTAAAGATGGATGAATATATTGCCAAAACTCAGAAGGAAATGCCAAATATAGCTTCAAGAAAAGCATCACAAAATGCTATTGAAGCTATGGGTCCTATAGTCCCTGAGTTGTTTGGTGGTTCAGCAGACTTGACCGGTTCAAACTTAACTAATTGGTCTGGTAGCGTTGTTGTTAACTCTGAAAATGCTAATGGAAACTATATTTCTTGGGGTGTTAGAGAGTTTGGAATGGCAGCGATGATGAACGGTATGGTTCTGCATGGAGGGCTCAAAGTTTATGGAGCAACTTTCCTGATGTTTATGGAATATATGCGAAACGCTCTGCGTATGGCAGCGATGATGAAAATTGGAACCATTTTTGTTTATTCACATGATTCGATAGGTCTTGGAGAGGATGGTCCAACACACCAGGCAGTTGAACAGATTGCAACGATGAGAGTTATTCCAAATTTTCAAACATGGCGTGCATGTGATGCAATAGAGTCGGCAGTATCCTGGAAAATAGCTATGCTTCGAGGTGATGCACCAACAGCACTTATTTTCTCTAGGCAGAATTTAACACCGATGGAAAGAACCAATGCTCAGTTGAAAGACATTGAAAAAGGCGGCTATGTTCTTTCAGACTGTAACGGTGAGCCTGAAGTTATTCTCATTGCCTCTGGCTCAGAGGTTTCACTTGCAATGGATTCAGCGAAAGCCATGAATGGAAGGATGGTTCGGGTTGTATCGATGCCATCAACTAATGCGTTTGATGAGCAGGATCAAGATTATATAGATTCAGTATTGACTCCAGGAGTTAAGAGGGTTGCTATTGAGGCTGGCGTCGCTGAGTCTTGGTATAAATACGTGGGACTAGATGGAGGCATTGTCGCCATGAGTTCTTATGGAGAGTCGGCCCCAGCAGGTGAGTTATTTATACATTTTGGTTTCACTGTAGAAAATGTTGTTTCTACAGTTAATAGGGTTTTAAGTTAATTAAATATTTTTTTAGGAGTTTGTGATGACAATTAAAGTTGGAATTAATGGGTTTGGTCGAATCGGAAGAATGGTGTTTCGCGCAATTGATAAGGATTTTGATAATCTAGAGGTGGTTGGAGTTAATGACCTTCTAGACAATGATTACCTGTCTTATATGCTTAGATATGATTCAGTTCATGGAAGGTTTGGTAAAGACGTTGTGGTTGAAGGTAATAATTTTGTCATAGATGGAAAAAAAATCCGTCTAACTGCTGAGCGAAATCCAGCAGACCTTAAGTGGGGTGATATTGGAGCAGATCTCGTTATTGACTGTACTGGTTTTTTCTTAACAGAAGAAGGGTGTCAGGCGCATATTGATGCGGGAGCAAAAAAAGTAATACAGTCAGCTCCTTCTAAAGATAGTACTCCAATGTTTGTTTACGGAGTTAATCATGATGCTTATGATGGCCAGTCAATAATCTCGGCTGCCTCATGTACAACCAACTGTTTGGCTCCTATCGCAAAAGTCCTTAATGATGAATGGGGCATTAAACGAGGATTAATGACAACAGTTCATGCTGCAACAGCAACCCAAAAAACTGTAGATGGACCTTCCATGAAAGATTGGCGTGGTGGACGAGGTATTTTGGAAAATATCATTCCTTCTTCTACTGGAGCAGCTAAAGCTGTTGGTAAAGTATTGCCCGAGTTAAATGGAAAATTGACGGGAATGGCCTTTAGAATTCCGACTTCAGATGTGTCTGTGGTTGATTTAACAGTGGAGCTAAATACTGCATCTGACTATGATGCAATTTGTGAAGCCATGAAGTCAGCCTCTGAAGGCTCAATGAAGGGCGTTTTAGGTTATACAGATGAGAAGGTAGTATCAACAGATTTTGTTGGTAGTACTTGCGCTTCTACTTTTGATGCAGAGGCAGGAATGTCGATGGATGATACTTTTGTTAAAATGGTTTCATGGTACGATAATGAGTACAGTTATACATGTAATCTACTCCGTTTAGCTGGACATATTTCACAATAGTATTGTTTCTAATTAGTTGGAGCATTTGATGAATTTACTTAAGATGACCGATTTAGATTTAAGTGGAAAGAGAGTCTTAATTAGGCAAGATTTAAATGTTCCAATAAAAAATGGTGAAGTAACAAGCGATAAAAGGATTGTCGCCTCATTGCCAACGATACTCAATGCGTCAAAAGCTGGAGCCAAAGTTATGATTACATCACATCTTGGCAGGCCAAACGCAGGAGAGTTTGAAGAAAAATTCTCACTTCAGCCTGTTGCAGATCATCTTTCAAAATTGTTGGGACAAAAGGTAAGGCTTGTATCGAATTGGCTTGATGGTATAGAGATGGAGAGTGGAGAGGTAGTTCTTTGTGAAAATGTTAGGTTTAATAAGGGTGAAAAAGAAAACGATGAAGCTTTGTCAAAAAAAATGGCCTCATTGTGTGATATCTGTGTGCAAGATGCTTTTGGAACCGCGCATAGAGCCCACGCTTCAACCTACGGTGTAACTGAATTTGCACCTGTATCATGCGCTGGACCACTTTTAGTTGGAGAATTAGAGGCACTTGGTAAGGCGCTTGATAGCCCTAAGAGACCAATGGTGGCAATAGTTGGAGGTTCAAAAGTCTCGACAAAATTAACTGTATTGGATGCACTTTCAAAGGTTGTTGATCAGCTCGTAGTGGGCGGAGGTATTGCAAATACATTTATTGCTGCACAAGGAAATAGTGTTGGCCAATCACTATGTGAGCATGATCTTATTCCAACAGCCCAGTCATTAATGGAGCATTGCCAAATACCTGTTCCTGGTGATGTGATATGCGGAAAAGAGTTTTCAGAATTTGCAACTGCTGAAAGCAAAAATGCGAGTGCCGTTGCTCCAGATGATATGATTTTTGATATCGGTCCAAACTCAACTTCTGAGCTTTGTGAGATTATGCGTAATGCAGGAACAATAGTTTGGAATGGCCCTGTTGGAGTGTTTGAATTTGATCAGTTTGCTAAAGGAACCGAGGAGTTAGCACGAGCAATAGCCGAGTCCGATGCCTTTTCAATTGCAGGAGGAGGTGACACCTTGGCTGCAGTAGATAAATTTAAAATTGAAGATAAAATCTCCTACATTTCTACTGGAGGAGGGGCATTCTTAGAGTTTCTTGAAGGAAAAAAACTTCCAGTTGTTGAGGTGTTAGAGAAAAGAATGCAACCAATCTGATGATCAAAAGAAGAACTAAAATTCTAGCCACTCTTGGCCCTTCAACCGACAAACCAGATGCTTTAAAAGGCATATTGGATGCAGGAGTTAATGTTGTGCGTATTAATTTCTCACATAACAATGAAAAGGAGCACCTTGCGCGTATTGCTCAGGTAAGACAATACGAAAAAGAGAACGATGTTTTTATTGGAGTAATGATGGACTTGCAAGGTCCAAAGATTAGAATATCATCATTTAAATCAGAAAAGATTGAGCTCAAAAAAGGGGATCACTTTACTCTTGACGCTGGACTTTCTGAGGATGATGGTGATCAGGATTCAGTTGGCCTTGCTTATAAACAACTTCCAAATGATTTGAATATTGGAAATACACTTTTACTCGACGATGGAAAGATAATTCTTCAGGTTGAACAAATATCTGGAAAAAAAATCAAAACCCAGGTTACTCAGGGAGGGACTCTCTCAAATAATAAAGGAATTAATTTACTTGGCGGCGGTTTGAGTGCTAGTGCTTTAACCGAAAAAGATAAACAAGATATTGTTACAGCTGCTAAAGCAGACGCAGATTATGTGGCAATTTCTTTTCCAGTGAATGCAGATGACGTTAGAGAAACTAAAAGACTTTTGGCAAAAGCAGGCTCTAATGCAAGTGTTATTGCAAAAATTGAAAGAGCTGAATCGTTGCAGGATGAAGTAATTACTGAAATCATTCAAGAATCTGCTGGAATCATGGTGGCACGTGGTGACCTAGGTGTTGAAATTGGAGATCCACAATTGCCGGCTCAACAAAAACGTTTAATTTTGTTAGCAAGAGCTAATGATAGATTCGTTATTACTGCTACACAAATGCTTGAATCAATGATTGTTAGTCCTATTCCAACTAGAGCCGAGGTTTTTGATGTTGCAAACGCTGTCCTTGATGGGACAGATGCAGTAATGCTCTCTGCAGAGACTGCGGTGGGTTCTAATCCCGTGAAGGCAGTTAAGACAATGAGCGATGTATGCATTGAGGCTGAGAAAAGTCCAACAGCAAAAGTCTCACATCATAGACTTCATGAAAATTTTGAAGGCATTGATGAAACCATTGCAATGAGTTCGATGTATGCAGCTAATCATCTTGGAGCAAAAGTTGTTGCAACTCTCACTCAAACTGGAAAAACAGCACTTTGGATGTCAAGAATTAGTTCAAATATTTCAATTTTTGCGATGTCTGACAATTACAAAACATTAAAAAAAGTAACTATTTATAGAGGAGTATATCCTTGTTATATCGAAAAAAACAGTGCTGATGACTGGAATGACGTTAATAACAGTGTTATAGAAAATCTTCATAATAAGTCTGTTGTTGTTGATAAAGACATTGTTATAGTTACAAAGGGGATGCATAAAGATAAATCAGGAGGCACAAACCTGATGAAAATTTTGCGTGTTGGTGATGGAAATTATTAATAGAAAATAAAAAGGTGAATAATATGGTAAATAATCAAGAAGAGTTAAGGCAAACAGCAAATCAACTTGCTGCGACAGGCAAAGGATTGCTTGCGGTGGATGAATCTACTCCAACTATTGGAAAGCGACTTGCAGGAATTAATGTTGAAAACACTGAAGAGAATCGTCAGGCTTACCGAGGTATGCTTTTTACAGCAGAAGGCCTTGGGAAATTCATTAGTGGTGCAATTCTTTTTGAGGAGACGCTTTATCAAAACCATCCTGATGGAGAAGCAATGGTCTCAAAAATAAATAAGTTGGGCATTATTCCTGGAATAAAGGTTGACAAGGGGCTCAGTCCATTGGCTGGAGGCCACGAGGTTGAAACTTGGTGTAAAGGTTTAGAAGGGCTTGCTGAGAGAACTGCGGAGTATTATAAACAAGGAGCTAGATTTGCTAAATGGCGTGCTGTTTTACAAATTACTGCTGATGGCTGTCCTACCGACCTCGCTATTAGAGAGAATGCATGGGGTCTTGCAAGATACGCTAAGATTTGTCAAGAATCTGGACTTGTTCCAATCATTGAGCCTGAAATTCTAATGGATGGAGATCATACTATTGAAAAAACGGCAGAAGTACAAGAAAAAGTCCTTGTCGAGGTTTATAAGGCATGCTCTGAAAACAACGTATTTTTAGAAGGAACATTATTAAAACCCTCTATGACCGTTTCAGGTGCAGACAACAAAAATAAAGCTGGATCTGAAGAAGTTGCCAAGATGACTGTAAGGACAATGAATCGATGTGTCCCAGCAGCGGTTCCTGGAATCATGTTCCTATCAGGAGGTTTAACTGAGGAAGATGCGTCTGTTTATTTAAATACGATGAATAGCATAGAGCACAAGAGTGCTACTAGTTTAACATTCTCTTATGGAAGAGCTCTTCAACAATCATGCTTGCAAGCCTGGAAAGGCGAAGATACAACAGCTGGTCAACAAGCTTTATTAGCAAGATGTCAAGCTAATTCAGAAGCCTCTACTGGAGACTATGTTGCAGGCTCTCAGCCCTCCTCCCAAGAGACTCTCTTTGAGGCAGGCTATAAGTATTAATATTGCGTTATTTTAAGCTATGACTAAATTTATCAAGTCATAGCCTTAAGGCGTATAATGTAAGGCCCGATTTATCGGGCCTTTTTTATTGAGACTTATAAAAGAATGAAGCAAAGTAAATATTATCCTGTAATAGTTGTTGGAGGCGGCCATGCTGGTACTGAGGCTGCACTTGCTTCAGCTCGAATGGGTATAGATACATTGTTAATCACTCATAACATAGAGACCATTGGCCAAATGAGTTGCAATCCAGCCATTGGGGGAATCGGTAAAGGACATCTTGTAAAAGAGGTTGATGCTATGGGCGGTTCTATGGCGCAAGCTATAGATTTATCAGGCATTCAGTTTAGAACTCTAAATGCATCAAAAGGTCCTGCTGTAAGAGCTACGAGAGCACAAGCAGACAGACTATTGTATAAGGCTGAAATTAGAAAGAAAGTTGAAAATCAAGAGAATTTAACAATATTTCAGCAACCAGTTGATGATTTAATTTTAGAAAATAATAGAGTTAAGGGTGTAGTTACACAAATGGGCCTTGAATTTTTTGCAGATAGAGTTATTTTGACCTCAGGTACATTTTTAGGCGGAATTATTCATATTGGTCAGCAAAACTATCAGGGAGGTAGGGCTGGAGATGCTCCTGCTAACATATTATCTAAAAGATTAAGATCCTATGATTTAGGTGTTGGAAGGCTTAAAACAGGGACTCCGCCAAGACTGGATGGCAGAACAATTAATTTTAATGTTCTTCAAAAACAAGAAGGTGACATGCCTTTGCCAAGCTTTTCATTTATGGGTAAAGCGTCTGATCATCCTAAGCAGATACCTTGCTTCATTACACATACAAACTCAAAAACTCACGAATTTATTAATAATGGATTGAAAGACTCTCCTCTTTTTAGTGGCAAAATTGAGGGAGTTGGTCCAAGATACTGCCCCTCTATAGAAGATAAAGTTGTTAGGTTTGCCGAACGCGATTCTCATCAAATATTTGTTGAACCAGAAGGCTTAACTACACATGAGGTTTATCCAAATGGCATCTCTACTTCATTACCTTATGATGTTCAGGAAGAGTTTGTAAACTCAATTAAGGGCTTTGAAAATGCAAAGATAATCCGTCCAGGATATGCAATTGAATATGATTTTTTTGATCCAAGGGGTTTAAAACAGACCCTAGAGGTTAAAAAAATATCAGGTTTATTTTTTGCAGGACAAATCAACGGAACGACGGGATATGAAGAGGCTGCAGCTCAGGGATTGCTTGCAGGTATTAACGCAGCTCTTCAAGTTCAAGAAAGAAACGCATGGATTCCTAAGAGAGATGAATCTTATATTGGAGTTATGGTTGACGACTTAACAACTAAGGGGACAACAGAACCATATCGAATGTTTACTTCAAGGGCAGAATATCGATTACTTCTAAGAGAAGATAATGCAGATGAGAGATTGACACCACAAGCCAGAGATTTAGGCCTTATAGATGATATTCGCTGGCAGTCTTTTAATGGAAAGTACGAGCAGGTTTCTCTCGAAAAAAAACGTTTAAAGTCATATTGGGTTCAATCAGGCGATAGTCAAGCTGAAGAGGCTCTTGGAATCAAATTAAATCATGAATATAGCTTAGAGGCCTTGCTTAAAAGGCCTAATATCAACTATAAATTGCTTAGTAAGATTGAAAACGCCAAGCCTTTTTTGGAAGATAAACTGATTATTGAGCAAGTTGAAAATCAAATCAAATATGAAGGCTACATTAAAAGACAGTTAGACGAAATCGAAAAATATCGTAAAAATGAGAATACAAAGCTCTCACCTGAAATTGACTATAACGAAATTAAAGCACTATCAAATGAAGTAAGACAAAAGTTGAATCAGTTTAAGCCAGAAACAATCGGTCAGGCTAGTAGAATTCAAGGGGTCACCCCCGCCTCAATTTCGATATTACTTGTATTTCTAAAAACCTATAAAACGCATTCGTGAGGGAGCTTGAAAAGTTGCTTTGTGAGGGAGCAGAGTTAATGGATATAGGACTTTCAGATTATCAAGTTGATCAACTCCTGGCCTATCATGCGCTGATTAGCAAGTGGAATAAAGTTTACAATCTAAGTGCTATACGTGACCCCATTGAGTCAATAAAAAAGCATTTTCTGGATAGCCTCTCAATAGTGAGTTTTATTAAACCTGGATTACTTTTAGATGTTGGCTCTGGTGCGGGTTTGCCAGGAATCATAATCGCAATTATGAGGCCAAATACTAAAGTAATCACTATCGATAGCGTTGGAAAAAAATGTCGATTTATGCAGACTGTAAAGACTGAATTATCATTGGAAAACTTAACAGTAATCAATAGTAGGGTTGAAAATTTTAATTATGAAGAATCTTTTCCACAAATTGTATCTAGGGCTTTTTCATCTGGAGTCGATACAATAGAAAAAACTCGACACCTTATTTCTACTGACGGACGATATTTGCTTATGAAGGGTGATAATATTGACCAAGAAAACCTTCAAAAAATTAACTATAAAGTTCATTACTTGAAGGTTCCATTTGTCTCAGATAAGAGATCACTTTTAGAAATTAATATATAATTTTGTTATGCAAATAGTCGATTCCCATTGCCATATTGATCGTGTAGATTTGAATGCTTTTGGCGGGAGTATAGAGTCAATGTTAGAACATGCGGACGACCTTTCAGTTTCGAAGTTTCTTTGTGTTTGTATTGATTTAGAGCATTTTGATGAAGTCCATAATCTTTCAAAATCTTATCCCAACATCTACGCATCTGTTGGCGTTCATCCAACAGAAATGAATTGCAAGGAGCCATCGGTTGAGGAGCTTTTAGAGTATGCCAAGAGTGATAGAGTAATTGCTATTGGCGAGACAGGTTTAGATTATTTTCATGTGAGAAGAGATCAAGCTGATTGGCAGAGAGTTAGGTTTAAAAGGCATATTATTGCTTCAAATGATTCCGGTAAGCCGATGATTATTCATATGAGAGATTCAAAAGATGACTTAATAGATATTCTTTCAAGTGAAAAAGCAAAAAAAGGTGTTATGCATTGTTTCGCAGAGGATATGGAGACCGCGAAAGCGGCTCTAGATTTAGGGTTTTATATTTCTTTTTCTGGCATTCTTACCTTTAAAAGTGCACAAGACTTAAGAGAGGTAGCAAAACAAATTCCTGCTGATCGTATTTTGATAGAAACAGATTCGCCTTATCTGACTCCAGTTCCTTACAGAGGCAAGCCAAATAGTCCGGCTTATACATACTATGTTGCTGAAAAGCTTGCTGAGATTCGCAATACGAGTATTTCAGAGATTGCCAAAGTAACAACTCAAAATTTCAATCAGTTATTTTTCTCTTGAGCTTATGACTTTCCATAATGCTCCGAGGTTTATAACTGTTGACAACTTTTCTGTTGGGCAAAGACTTGATAACTATTTAATCAAGCAACTTAAGGGTGTTCCTAAATCTAGAATTTATCGCATCATTAGAAAAGGTGAGGTTAGAGTAAATAAAGGCAGAAAGAAGGCTGATTATAAGCTGAAAGCTGAAGATTTAATTAGAATACCACCCATTAGAACTTCATCAGAAAAAGAGATTAAGCCTTCAGAAAGCCTATTAAAGTCACTTGATAATGCAATTCTTTATGAGGACAAAGGCTTATTAGTAATCAATAAAAGTCATGGGTTGTCAGTTCATGGTGGAAGTGGAATTAGCGTTGGGATGATTGAGGCACTTAAATCTCGATACAAAGAACCAATAGAGTTAGTTCACAGATTGGATCGTGCTACTTCTGGATGTTTGCTTCTTGCTAAAAAAAGATCAGTACTAAAGTCATTGCATGCACAGCTACTTAATCATCAATTAGAAAAACGATATATCGCGCTTGTTAAAGATACTTGGAGTAAGAAGAGGCATACTATTGATGCGCCAATTTATCAAAACTCCAGATACAGTGTTATTGATTCAAAGGGTAAAGACTCTTTAAGTCACTTTCATCCAGTAAAAAACTTTGAATTAGGCGAGTTTAGTGCATCATTAGTCGAAATATTGATAGAAACTGGTAGAACACATCAAATACGTGTACATGCTAAGTTTGCAGGGCACCCTGTAGCACAAGATACTAAGTATGGTGATATAGCTTTCGATCAGTTTATGAAAAAGAAAGGTTTAAAAAGGTTATTTTTGCATGCAAAGACAATAACTTTTACAAACCCGATTTCAAATGAAGTTCAGAAAGTAACAGCACCATTGCCATCTGATTTAGAAGAATTTTTAAAAAAACTATGAATGCATATATTCGATTAATGAGACTCGACAAACCTATTGGCTCTTTATTGCTTTTATGGCCAACTTATTGGGCGCTATTCCTGAGTTCAGATGGATGGCCAGACATTGATTTGTTAATTATATTTACACTGGGAGTTGTTGTCATGAGAACGGCAGGGTGCGTAATAAATGATTATGCGGATCGAAATATTGATAAACATGTTAAAAGAACACATAAAAGGCCACTTACGTCAGGCGAGATTTCACCAAGATCAGCATTAATATTATTTGTAATATTAGTACTTCTGGCTTTTATTTTAGTGCTTCAAACAAATTTATTAACAATTCAGCTGTCATTTATTGCTGCAGGACTTGCCACGATTTATCCATTCACTAAAAGGTGGACCAACCTTCCACAATTGGTCTTAGGGGCTGCTTTCGGAATGAGCGTTCCAATGGCTTTTGCAGCACAAACTGGTTCTTTACCATTAGAGGCAGGACTCATTTTTCTTGCATCCTTAGTTTGGACCCTAATTTACGATACTCTATATGCTATGGCTGATCGAGATGAGGATATAAAAATTGGCGTGAAGTCGACTGCAATTCTGTTTAAAAATTATGATCAAATTGTTATTGCATTCTTACAATTACTACTTATTTTGATTTTATTAATTATTGGAAGCTCCTTTAATTTAGGACAAATTTACTACTTTTCATTAATTATTATTGGATTTTTTATGATTTATCATCAATATTTAATGAAAAAACGTCTAAATGAGCAATATTTCAAGGCTTTTATCCATAACAATTACGTTGGTATGACTGTATTTGCGGGGATTTTCTTGTCTGTAGCAATTTGAGACTAATTTTTGTTGTTTTTTTGCAACTTTTTGGCTATTAATAGCCATTTTTGCCGAATTATTAGTTTTTTTTCATCAATTAAACTTGACACCCAGTTTTCGATACTATAAAAAGTGCACCAATCGGCAAAGATGTCGGTTATCTTTATAACTAATGGAGAGAAAATATGTTAAGTAATGTAACTGGTTGGATAAAAAAATTAACGGAAGCAGGCGTAGGTCTTGTAGGACTTGCAATTGTTGTTCAAGTAATCTTTGGTTCAAGCGTAGCATTCCTTCCTGGTGATGTTGTTGCTACTCTTATGGGTTTAATTGGCTCACTTGGTGCTGCTGGTTTAGTTGGCTTAGTTACTGCAGGATTGTTGTACCAAATCCTCAAGTAAACCTTCCATATTAACTCAATAAAAAACCCGCCACTTGGCGGGTTTTTTATTGTTTTTAGAAATATTTCTATTGCTATGTTAAGTCCTATTAATGCAACAAATTCAGCGTTTTTTCCCAAAAATGCAATCTAGAAAACTTGACATAGTTATATTGATACTATAAAAAGTCCATCAATCGGTAGAGATGCTGGTTATCTTTTTAACAAATGGAGAGAAGATATGTTAGACAACGTAATTGGATGGGCAAAAAAGTTAACTGAAGCAGGCGTAGCAGTAATCGCACTTGCAGTGGTTGTTCAAATAATCTTTGGCGCTGACGCTGCATTCCTTCCTGGCGATGTAACTGGTCACTTACTTGCTATTATTAATGCAATGGGCTCTGCTAACTTGGTAGGACTAATTGCTGCGGGGTTAATATACAAAATCTATACCAGGTAACAATAGCATATTAACTCGATAAAAAACCCGCCTTTATGCGGGTTTTTTATTATTTGAATAAGTTAAAAAGTTAAATTCCTCGAAGTAGCTCGTTAATTCCAACTTTTGATCTTGTTTTAGCATCGACCTGTTTAACTATAACTGCGCAATAGAGCGAATAGCTGCCATCTGAGGAAGGTAGGTTTCCAGAAACAACCACAGATCCAGCAGGAATTCGACCATAACTAACTTCCCCAGTCATTCGATTAAAAATTTTCGTTGATTGGCCAATATAAACGCCCATTGATATAACTGCCCCTTGTTCAACAATAACTCCTTCAACTACTTCAGATCTTGCACCAATAAAACAATCATCTTCAATTATCGTTGGACTTGCTTGCAATGGTTCTAGAACACCACCAATACCAACACCCCCTGAAAGGTGAACATTTTTTCCAATTTGAGCACATGAGCCAACAGTTGCCCAAGTATCAACCATTGTTCCTGAGTCTACGTAAGCCCCTATATTTACGTAAGAAGGCATTAATACAGTATTGGGGGCAACATATGAGCCTTTTCTTGCAGTTGCTGGGGGAACTACCCTAACACCTGAAGCTTGAAATTCCTTTTCAGTTGTGTCGGCATATTTAGAAGGTACTTTGTCAAAGTACTGAGTAAATCCAGAAGGCATAGGAACGTTATCAGCGAGTCTAAATGAGAGAAGGACAGCCTTCTTTAGCCACTCATTAACTTGCCAATCACCTACTCCTTTTTGTTCAGCAACTCTAGCTTTTCCAGAGTCCAGTAAATGTATTGCTTCATTGACAGCTTCTTTGACCTCAGAACTAGCAGTATCAGGAGTCAAATGATTTCTGTCTTCGAAAGCTGATTCAATAATATCTTTCATATTTTTAACTTAAAAAAAAGGGGGAATTATATCATTTACAAGAGTTTTTAGATAATCTTAATGCTCATGATGATGATTATGATGATGTTCGTAAGTTGCCATTAAGTCATTAATTTGATCTGCGAAAAGGTCGTTAAACTTTTCATCTTTTAAAATCGATTCTGGAAGGCCTTCGCAGCAGATATGATGATATAAGCATAGAACCTGAGTCGATTCTTTCATTACTCGATGTAGATCATGAGATACCATTAACACTGCACAGTTCTGCTGTTGATGGATATCTTGGATCAGTTTATATAGCTGCATTTGGCCGTCAACATCTAGATTTTGAGCAGGCTCATCTAGTATTAATACATTCGGTTTATTGAGTAAGGCTCTAGTCAATAAAACTTTCTGTAATTCACCGCCAGAAAGATTTTTTAGCGGTGATTGTAACAATTCGTTTATACCTGTCAAATCAAAAGTCTGTTGCATAAACACGGAATCTAGTTTCTGATTTAAAGTAAGAAAGTCCTTGACAGATATAGGTATGTAGGGATTTGCTGTAAAAGTTTGAGGTGTGTAGCCAAGTCTTATATCGCCTTTATAGGATATATCACCAGAGTCTTGTTTAATGACACCTAATAAAATTTTAATTAACGAACTTTTTCCTGCTCCATTTGGTCCAATGAGCGTAATAAATTCACCTTGGTGTAGTGTAAAACTGACATCATCAAGGATATTTTTCCCATTATTGCTGAGACTTATATTGTTGAGTGTTATAAGAGCATCTGACATGAGTATATTTTATCTAACAATTGTTGCTTTCAAGCCTAAAATAAAGAGTCAGGAATAATAAATTCATAATTAGTTTCTAGCAATCAAAACTTAGTTTAGATGTAAAATTTAGATATGAATCAACCTCTCATTTTAGTTGACGGAACGGCATTTTTATTCCGCTCCTATTTTTCAACTATTTCCCAAAACCTTACTAATGAAAGTGGATTTCCTACTGGTGCCATGTTTGGAGTTGTCAACGCAATTAAGCATTTACAAAGAAAATATAATGGTGCAAAACTGATTATGGTCTTTGATTCAAAAGGGACTAACTTTCGCCATGAAATTTTCCCTGAATATAAGGCAAACAGAAGTCCAGCTCACGATGACTTAATTGCTCAGATTGAACCTTTGTACAAAATTGTTAGAGCAATGGGCTTTCACTTTTTATGTGAAGAAGGAGTTGAGGCTGATGATGTGATTGCTACTTTATCAAAATTTGCAAATGATAAAGGCATTGAAACGATCATTGCTAGTGGAGATAAAGATCTTTTCCAGTTGGTTGGCGGTAATGTAAAGCAATTGGATATGAAGGGAAAACTCTTTTCTGAGGGCGACGTTAAAGAAAAAATGGGGGTAAAGCCCAATCAAATTCTTGATTTATTGGCACTAACTGGAGATTCCTCTGACAATATTCCAGGTGTTCATAGTGTCGGCCCAAAGACTGCTGCAAAATGGCTTGAACTCTATGATGATATAGCTGGAGTCAAAGCTAATGCAGAAAAAATTGGTGGAAAGGTTGGTGAAAAGCTTAGGGAGTCTTTTGATTTGTTAGACCTTTCTTATCAATTAGTGAAACTAAAATTTGATGTGGAATTACCTTTTAACATTTTTGAAGATGAGCCTGGGGAAAATACTGAAGAATTGATAGCGCTCTATAAAGAGTATGGTTTCTCTATGTGGCTAAAACAATTAGATGATCAAAGGCCTTCTAAAGTTCAGGAGTCTGGTGAGAATAATCAAGAAAAAGATAAGGTTGAGGGCATTAATTCAAAATTGTCTTTGGATGACTATACAAGAGAGCTGATTCTGAGTGAAGATGATTTCAAAAGCTTGCTATCGAAACTTTCCTCAAGTGAATCTTTTGTTTTTGATTTAGAGACCAATAGCCTCGATTATATGGAGGCACAAATAGTTGGATTTGTATTTTTAGTTGAAAAGAATAGTTATTATTTGCCAGTTGCTCATGACTATTTGGATGCTCCAATTCAGTTAAAAAGACAGAATGTTTTGACATCCCTTAAGCCTTTTTTGGAAAGTTCATCAATAGGCAAGATTGGGCAAAATTTAAAGTATGATGCCCATGTTTTAGCTAACGTAGATATTAATCTCAATGGAATTAAAGACGATACGATGGTTAAATCCTATTGTCTAGATTCAGTTGCGAGTCGTCATAATATGGATGATCTTGCACTTCATTATCTTGGCTATGAAACTATTCATTATTCAGATGTAGCTGGAAGTGGAAAAAAACAACTGACATTCAATCAAGTAAATATTGAAGAAGCTATGCCTTATGCATGTGAAGATGTCATTATCACCAATGAGCTCAATAATTTATTTGAGTCCAAATTGCAGAATTTTCCCAAATTACTAGCACTTTATAAGACTATAGAGCTTCCTTTGATAAAGGTCATGCTGAGGTTGGAGAGGAATGGCGCATTGCTAGATGAAATGTCTCTTTTTAATCAGCAAAACGAGATTAAGGCGGAAATGGCAAAAATTCAATCCGAGGCATACGAGGTCGCAGGAGATGAATTCAATCTTGAATCACCAAAGCAAATTCAACAAATTTTATTTAGTGAAGAAGGCTTTGGACTTGAGCCTAAAAAGAAAACAGCAAAAGGACAGCCCTCGACAAATGAAGAAGCATTAAAGTTATTGGATCATCCTCTCGTTGACCTGATTATGTCCTATAGAACCCTAACGAAGCTAAATTCAACTTATCTTGAGGCACTACCAAGACAAATAAATCGAAGAACTGGCCGTCTTCATACCTCTTATCATCAAGCAGTTACTGCCACTGGAAGGCTCTCCTCTTCAAAGCCTAATTTTCAAAATATTCCTATAAGAACAGAGCAAGGCGCACAAATAAGGTCTGCTTTTATTGCTGATAAGGGGAATGTGATTCTCGCTGCTGACTATTCTCAAATTGAATTAAGGATTATGGCGCACATTTCAGGGGATCAAAACTTAATCGAGGCATTTAATAATAATGAAGATGTTCATCGTTCAACAGCTGCGCAAGTTTTTGAAACTGAAATTTCAATGGTTACCAAAGATCAGCGTAGAAAAGCTAAGGCTATTAATTTTGGCTTGATTTATGGGATGAGTGCTTTTGGTTTAGCTAAGCAGATTGAGGTCTCTAGGACTGAAGCTAAGCAATATATTGACGGTTATTTTGAAAATTATCCTGGTGTTTTGAAGTTTATGGAGGAGACCAAAGAAAAGGCAAAATCACAAGGATATGTAGAAACAGTTCTTGGAAGGAGGCTTTATCTACCGCAAATTAATTCAAAAAATAAAATGGTTCAGCAGCATGCATTGAGAACGGCAATTAACGCTCCTATGCAGGGCTCTTCGGCGGACATTATAAAGAAAGCTATGCTAGATATTCAGGCTTGGATTGATAAAGAAGGTCATGAGATAAAGATGTTTATGCAGGTTCATGATGAACTTGTCTTTGAACTTAAGTCAAAAATGGCAGATGAATATGCAAAAAACATAAAAGTACTGATGTCAAATGCCTTAAAGTTAAGTATACCTCTTGAAGTGGATGTGGGAATAGGGTCAAACTGGCAAGAAGCCCATTAACTCGAATGTTGACGTATTCATTTGGATGCTAAAAGTATAATTTGGTTCTGGTAATCTATTCAGATAAATTAAAATAAAATCCTCAAATATAAAAGAAACCACTAGCTGGGCTATATGAAAGATCAATTACAAGATTTACTTATTAAGTGCATTCAGGATTTAATTTCTAAAGGCACTCTTATTGAAATGCCTTCAAAAGTTAGAATCGATCACACGAAAGACAATAGTCATGGAGATTATGCTACCAATATAGCATTAATGCTCTCCAAACAGGCAAATATGAATCCAGTCGATTTAGCAAAAATCATTGTTAGTCAATTAGAAGAGATAGATTATATAAATAAAATTGAAATTGCAGGTCCAGGCTTTATTAATTTCTTCATGTCTGAGGAATCAAGCTCATCAGTGGTAAAGGAGATTATTGATCAAGGTGCTTTATATGGCAAGTCAAAAATTGGCCAAGGCAAAAAGGTGCTCTTGGAGTATGTTTCCGCTAACCCCACTGGACCTCTTCATGTTGGTCATGGCAGAGGTGCAGCCTATGGCGCAACTATATCAAACTTGTTAAGAAACGCTGGGTTCAAGGTTGATAATGAATATTATGTGAATGATGCTGGAAGGCAAATGGATATTTTAACGGTGAGTATTTACCTGCGATATTTGTCTCTTTGTGGTGAGGAGCTAAGGTTTCCTGATAATGGTTATCAAGGCCAGTATATTAAAGACATTGCTCAAGTAATTTATGACAAGAGTGGGCAAGAATTTCATCAAAAATCAGATTTAGTTTTTGCTAATGTATGTAAAGATGGATTAGAGGGCGGCGATAAAGAGTCTCATATCGACCAGTTAATTGAGAAATCTAAATCCATTTTGGGCGATAGCTTTAAGGCTATATTCCAAGTTGGAATCGAGAGTATTCTGAGTGGTATTAAAAGTGATCTATCTGAATTTGGGGTTGTGTTTGAAAAATGGTATTCGGAGCAGTCATTAATTGATAGTGGTCTTTCAGAGTCATGCATCTCCAATCTTAAGGATAGTAAAAACTTATATGAGAAAGATGGAGCATTATGGTTTAAGACGACTAACTACGGTGATGAAAAAGACCGTGTCGTTGTTCGCGACAATGGAAATCATACATACTTTGCTTCGGATATCGCTTATCACTTTGATAAGTTTGAGAGAGGATATGACAAAATCATCAATGTTTGGGGAGCGGACCATCACGGATATATTCCGAGAGTTAAAGCTTCAATAGACGCATTGGGTCTTAACTCAAATAAACTAGAGATTCTATTGGTTCAGTTTGCAAACCTTTATCGGGGTGGAAGCAAAGTTCAAATGTCTACTCGAAGTGGTTCTTTTGTTACTCTTGAGGACCTGAGGGCAGAAGTTGGTAATGATGCTGCGCGTTTTTTCTATATCCTCAGAAAATCAGAGCAACATATGGATTTTGATCTAGATTTGGCTAAATCAAAAACAAATGAAAATCCTGTTTACTATATTCAATATGCACATGCTCGAATTTGCTCGGTGTTTAGGCAAGCTAGAGAAAAAGAGTTGGAACTGGATATTAGTCAGGCTAATTTGTCCCTTCTAACAGAAGAGTTTGAAAAAAATATTTTAAAAGAGCTTAGCCGATACAAGAGTGTTTTAGAATCATCGGCAATGCAATATGAGCCACACCAGCTTGCTTATTATCTTAGAGACCTATCAACTCATTTCCATAGTTACTATAACGCTTGTAAGTTTATCGTGGAAGACAAAAATCTGACTCAAGCGAGGTTATCACTAATCCATGCGACCAGACAAATTCTCATAAATGGACTATCAATTCTTGGGGTGAGCGCACCAGAATCAATGTGAATGATCAAAAGCAAAGAGACAAAGCATTAGACTTAAGTAGCTCATTCATTGTTCAGGCTCCTGCAGGCTCTGGTAAGACTGAACTCATTACACAAAGATATTTGAAATTACTTGGCACAGCAGATGAGCCAGAAAATATTCTTGTTATGACATTCACGAATAGAGCAGTGGATGAACTCAAGCACCGTATTATTAGCTCACTAAATCGAGCTAAAAAAAAGCCGCCTTTGGAAGAATATCAAAGGAAAACTTATAATCTTGCTAGTGACGTTTTAAAACAATCTAAAAGGAGGGGTTGGGATCTTATTAATCACTCTTCTCGTCTTAAAATTATTACTATCGATTCGTTATCTAATTTGATAGTATCTAGATTTCCATCTCTAGACCAGCTGATACCGCCAAGAACGATGGTTGATTCTTTTGAGTATGAAAAAATATATCGTCAGGCTGCAGAAGATACATTGCTCCTTATAAAGGATGACGAATATCAAAAAATTATTTCATCAGTTTTGCTTTATCTGGACAATGATATTGAGAGGTTCTATAGGCTTATTGAGCAAATGCTTGCAAAAAGGGAGCAATGGTTACCAAAAATATTTTCAGAGGGAGCTCTAGATGTTAGTCATTTAGAGGCTTTCTCAAATCAGTTGATTGCCGAACATCTTGAAGATCTAAGATTTTATGCAGAAAAAATACTTGGTCCTAATTTTTTTAATCTTCTCAAAGAAAATATAAGGGAGGATGTATCCAAAATTCAAAGTCTTCCTGGAACAGAAGCCAGTGATTTAGATGAGTGGAAAATTATTTCAGAACTCTTAATAACAAAGAATAATGGTAACTGGAGAAAGAGGGTTGATGTAAAAATTGGCTTCACTCCTGAATTAAGTGAGGAGAAGGCAAAACTTAAAGAAATCTTAGAGGGGCTTGACCCCAATCTAAAGTTCAAAGAACTGCTCATCAATCTAGATTATTTGCCAAGTAATAATTTCTCAGATTCAATTAATAAATCTATTTTGGACATTGTCCAGGTACTCAAGTTAAGCGTTGCAAAGCTAAAAATAATTTTTGACAAGGAGTGTTTGCAGGACTTTTCAGAAGTTAATATTCAGGCAATAAACGCTCTAGATAGTCGCGAGCAAGTTAGCGATATTGCTTTATTACTGGACTATCAAATTAAACATATCCTGATTGATGAGTTTCAGGATACATCCTACTCACAATTAAATTTAATTGAAAGATTGATTGAAGGCTGGCAGCAGGATGATGGAAGGACTATGTTTTTGGTTGGTGACCCAATGCAGTCAATCTACAGATTTAGAGAATCACAGGTTGGGATATTTATTAATGCTGTTCGAAATGGAATTAGAAATCTCGAGATTAAATCTTTAATTCTAAATACAAACTTTAGATCTAATAAAAGTATTGTTCAAAAGAATAATGAAATCTTTTCAAAAATTTTTCCTCAGAACGACGATTTACTTAAGGGTGCAATTCAATACTCTACCTCAAATTCATTTTCTGGGAAAGAGCAAAAGGAGGCAGTTTCATTTTGCCCATTTAGGCCTAATAATGATTTAGAAGAGGCCGATGAAATATACAAAATTATCAACCAATCTCTTTTAGAGAGCCCTCAGAAAGAGATCGCTATTCTTGTAAGATCAAGATCTCACCTTAAAGAAATTTCTTCAATTCTTAAAAAAAATAATATCAATTTTGAGTCTATAAAAACTGAAAATTTAAGGTCCAATTTATTTACGAGAGATTTGTTGAGCTTATCTAGAGCCCTCTTGAGCTTGGGAGATAAGCTTGCTTGGCTCTCTATTCTAAGGTCTCCATGGTGCGGCTTGAGATTAAGTGACTTGCTAATTTTAAGTGAATCAAATGATCAAACAATTTTTTCTCAGCTGATGGATTTAGAGTACAGAAAAGGCATGAGTTCGGAGGGTATTGAAAGAAGTCTACATCTCTTTCTAGCAACAAGAGATGCGATTTTTTCTGAGGGTAAGTTTTCTTTTGTTGAGCGCTTCTCTTACGCATTAAGCCAGCTATGTAATGACAATGAACTCACAAAAATAGAAAGAACAATAAAAACCCAGTTTCTTGAATTGTTAAACTATTGTGAGATGAATCAAAACCTAAATGTTAAGGCTATTGATTCAATGGTACAAGAACTCTATGCGCCATCCAGCCCCTCAAATGTAAAGTTAATGACTATTCATCAGGCGAAGGGCCTTGAGTTCGATACTGTAATTATTCCGGGACTTGGTAAAAAAGGAAAAAGTGACAGCCTTCCTTTAATGCAAATTCAAGAGTTCCCAGATAGTCAAGTTTTATTGTCACCAATCAAGTCTTCCTATGAAAGCAAAGAGAATGAGACTTACCTTTATTTGCAATATTTAAATAAGGAGCAATCACATTTTGAATTAATGAGGCTTCTTTATGTTGCGATGAGCCGAGCTAAGAGCAAGGTTTACTTATTAGGCGGCGTATCAAAAACTGGAAAGGCTACGAGTGGATCATTTCTCGCTTTGTTAAGTGAGCATTATGAGGAAGAATTAGACTTAGACTTAGACTTAGATTTAGATATTAATCAGAGTGAAAAAAAATTAGGTGCAATCAATGCACCTAAACTTTTAAGAATCAAAACGCTAGACTCTCATTCTAATCAAAGTATTGGGAAAACTGATGATCAAAAAAATCATCCAAAATCTTTTGATTTAATATATCAAAGTGCGCTTGGCACAATTGTTCACCATTATTTAGAGCTTGGAGAATTTAACCCATTAGATAAAACAGTTGAAACAAGGCTGAGAGAAATGGGGGCTCCATCTAAATTGTTAAAATCATATACAACTCTAATTCTAGATATACTTTCAAAAACTAAGCATGATGATAATTTTGAATGGATATTTAAGTATAGAGATTCAACAGAGGTTGAGGCAGAGTATAGAAATTCAAAACATTCAGTCGTTATCGATCGATTATTTATCGATCAAGGGATTTTATGGATTATTGATTTTAAAACAGCCTCACTTAATAAGAACGAAACCATTGATGAATATATAAAGCGACAAAAACACACACACCAATCCCAGATTAAAAAATATAAGGAAGTGCTGAGTGATGTCTTTAATCTTCCTTGTAAGTCAGCAATTTATTGTCCTGCGGAAAGTCAATTAATAGTGATCTAATGAATAGATTTGGAAATAACTGGACAAAGCATTAAATTCCTCCTATGATGTCAGCCAACTCTTTATACATTTATTTCTATGTCTAAGAAAATTAATAATGTTGGTTGGACTGACTATACCCAGAAGTATGGCGGTCGAACAATAAAAACAATTAATCCTGATGTTCAAAGCGGCTCTACGGTTTTATTTGAAAGCTTCGAGGATATGCAGTTGGCTCTTGAGGGCAACTATCCTGGAGTAGATTATGGTACGCATGGGCTGTCAACACAGAAAGCTTTTGAAGAAGCCATCTGTAAATTGGAAAATGGCCATAGAAGTTATGCTTTTCCTTCAGGCATTAATGCTATAACCAATACTCTGATGGCATTTACCCAAAGTGGCGATGAGATTTTACTTTGTGATAATGCTTATGGTCCAACGAAAAGGTTTTGCCATAATATACTGGCTAAATATAATGTTAAGACAACTCTTGTCGAGTCGAATATCGGTGGGGAAATTAGTCATTATATCAATGATAAAACAAAGCTCATTTTCTTAGAGTCTCCAGGATCAAATACATTTGAGATTCAAGATATAGTTGAGATAGTCAAAGTTGCAAAAAAATATGATGTAATGATAATCATCGATAGCACCTGGGCTACACCTCTCTATCTCAAGTCGCTAGATTTAGGTGCTGATCTAGTAATTCAATCTGTTACGAAATATATTTGTGGACATTCTGACGTTTTAATGGGTTGTGCAACTGTTAATGAAAAATACGCCGATGAATTTAAAAACTATTTTCATACTGTTGAGAATTATACAAACCCTCAGGATTGCTATTCTGCTTTAAGGGGCCTAAGAACACTTAAAGTCAGACTAGAAGAACATGAGAGGTCAGCTTTTGAGGTTGCCCATTGGCTTGAAAAGCAGGAGATTGTCGATTGTGTAATTCATCCAGGCTTGGAGTCGCACCCTCAACACTCTTTGTGGAAAAGAGACTTTTTGGGTGCATCAGGATTATTTTCTTTCACATTCAAGCAGCAATATTCAGATAATCAAATGGCTAAATTTATAAACTCACTTGAAATGTTTGCTCTTGGGTTCAGTTGGGGAGGCTACAAGAGCCTGTTGACTGTAAGGCCATATAAGCGAGATGGTCAATGGCTTCATGATGGAAAGCATGTAATCCGATTGAGTATCGGTCTTGAAGAAACAAAGAAATTAATTGAGGATTTGGAGCAGGGCTTTAATCATCTTTAGTTATTCTTTAGCCTACGCCCTTTTATCGTTGATGACTGTAATTCGCTGCATATGTCTAAAGTTTGGTAAATAGTCGCATACAGCGTAGTGCTGAGTTATACGATTATCCCAAATAGCGACTGAGTTATCTTCCCAGTGAAATCTCACTTGAAATTCTGGCTTATTCATGTGTTGATACAGGAATTGTAATACATGATCGCTTGGACCCTGATATTCATTCACAATGTTTCGTGTAAATGATTGATTGACATTAATATATTTGAGGCCTGATACTGGATGAGTCTCTATCACCTTATGCACTGCTGAGCCAATCTCTTTAAGGGCATCATTAACAGATGCAACACCTCCATCCCTAAGGTAGTCATTTCTAAATGTTCCCATGTCATGGATAGCTTCAAGTTTTTCTAAGTGTTGCTTCCAGCCCTCGGGTAATTGATCATAAGCAGCACTCATACTTGCCCAAAGTGTGTCTCCACCAAACTTTGGAACTTTGACTCCATGAAGAATACTTGCAAAAGGAGGTTCTGACTTGAAGGTTAAATCTTTATGCCAGTCAGCCGTGTCCGGTTTATTATTGGCATCGTTTCTCAGAAGAACAATACTTTGATAGCCCTCTACATGAGGGTAGACTGGATGTCCAGGATCAATTTCTCCCAAGCCTTCAGCAAGTTTCATGTGAGATTCAGGCGAAAGATCCTGATTTCTAAAAAAAATGACTTGATGTTTAATTAGTGAATCATAGATTCGATCAAGAGTTTCAGAATCTAAATGATTCAATGATACCCCTGAGATGACTGCACCAATTGTGGGCGTTAGTGGTTCTACTTTAAACATGCTTACCTCTCTATTTTTTTGAATTTTATACAAAAAAAATGATTAGCTAGGTTTTTTTATGAACCACCATGTTAAGATTACGAGTTGTAATAATAATAATGGGAGAACTGATAAGAGGACAACTTCCCAACTAAAATTAAAAACAAACCATCCTGCAGAGAGGGCTGCCAGAGCCTGAAAACCAAAAACTAAGAAGTCATTAATAGATTGAGCCCTGAACTTTTCGTTCTCATTGTAGGCCTGAGGAAGAAGGTTTGTACCTCCAATAAATAGGAAATTCCAGCCAAGCCCAAGTAGAACAAGGGACCACCAATAATGTGTCAGTGCATGACTCATAAAGGCTATGAATACAGAGATAAAAAGAATCAAAATACCTAGAAGCATCATTTTTGTGAGACCAATATATTTGACTATATAAGCTGTAAAAAGAGAGGGTAGAAACATAGCTATCACATGGCTTTGAAGAACAAGTTTAGTGTGATGAAGAGAATGCCCATCCATAACGTGCATGCTCACTGGGGTTGCAGTCATAATAAAACTCATTACAACATACCCAGTCGTTGCAGCAGATACAGCAACAACAAATGAGCCCTGCTGAATGATGCTTAATAAGGGTCGCTTTGATTTTTCTATTTGCTCCTTAAATTTTACAGCTGGTTCAAAAAAGATCATCAATACAAACGCAATGATGAAAAGAAGCGCTAATAATAAAAATGACCCTACAAATTCAGTATCTAGGATGCTTTTTCCAATAGTTGCAATTTCAGTTCCAAGGAATGCAGATATTAAGCCGCCAAGTAGAACCACCGCAGTTGCTGAGGCTCTTTGATCTTGATTAACACTCTCTATTGCTGCAAAGCGAAACTGCATCATTGTCGCGACTGTTGCGCCAAGACAAAAACTAGCAAAACAAAACAGAAAGAATGTTTCTTCTGAGATAGAAAAGATGCACAGGCCAATTAGCATGATTGAATAAATACAGGAACTTAAAAAAACTTTTTTTCTACCAAAGATAGACATAAGACGTATGACAGGTATGACGCTCATTGCTGTTCCAACAACGATAGTAGCAACAGGTAGAGTTGATAAACTTTTTGTTGGAGAAAGTTCACTCCCAATAATTCCTGCAACGAATACCATAAAAACACTGAGCGACATAAATAGTGATTGACAGGCAGTCAAAATCCATACATTTTTAGGGAGATTAAGCATTGTGACCTAAACTATTATTTCTTAGGTGGTCGCTTCCATTTATCGATGGTCGACTGCTTGTTTCTGCTCAGGGTGAGTTTATTATCTGGAGCATTTTGAGTAATAGTTGATCCAGCTCCAATCGTTGCATTTTCGCCAACAGTTACTGGAGCTACTAATTGACTATTAGATCCTATAAAGGCGCCATCATTAATCTCAGTTTGATGTTTATTGGAGCCATCATAATTGCAGGTAATAACACCAGCACCAATATTCACATCATTTCCAATTTTGCTGTCACCTATGTAGCTGAGATGAGAAATTTTTGAATTGTTTTGAATATTGGATTTTTTTATCTCAACAAAGTTACCGATCTTTGAATGATTTCCTATACTTGTATCAGGTCGAATTCTTGCAAAAGGACCAATAGATGTATTGCACCCAATAGAGGCATTTTCAATAATTGAGTTTGGCAATATATGAGTATTATCGCCGATTTTAGAATCTTTTATAATGCAGTTAGGCGAAATTAAAACATTATTTCCTAAATCATTATTCCCCTCAAAGATGACATTTATATCGACAACACAGTCATTTCCAAAATTTATTTTGCCGCGACAATCAAAACGCTTTGGATCCATAATGGTTAGCCCCGATGACATAAATTCTTCAGCCTGACTAGATTGATATGCCCTCTCTGCTTGAGAAAGTTGTTTTTTGTCATTTATACCCATGACCTCGTATTCACTTTCGCATATAAATGAGGCAATATTAACATTATCTTTGGTAGCTTTTTCAACAATATCTGTTAGATAAAATTCTCCCTGAGAGTTATTAGGTTTTAATTCACCTAAATACTTCTTCAATAGCGAACCTTTGATTGCCATAATTCCAGTATTAATTTCATTAATTTTGAGCTGATCCTGATTTGCATCCTTTTGTTCAACGATGGAATGAATCGATCCATTTGAATCTCTAATTATTCGTCCATAACCATAAGGCTCTTCAAGTAAGACACTTAAAAGTGAAAAACCAGAAGTTCCTGCTTTATTAATTAATTGCTTAATTGTTGTGCTCTTAAGAAGTGGCACATCCGAATAAAGTATCAAACATATTGATTTATCTTGAATGAAAGGAATGGCTTGCTGAACAGCATGCCCAGTTCCAAGTTGCTCTTCTTGAAGCACCCAATTAACTTTACTATCAGCTATTGCTTCTTTAACTAGCTCAGAGTTATGACCGACAATTACATTGATCTCTTTAACAGATGCTTTTGATGCATCTATAACGTGCTGCAGCAAATATTTTCCACCTACTTTGTGGAGCACCTTAGGAGTTTTTGACCTCATTCTTGTGCCTTGACCAGCGGCTAATATAATGGCAGTATTCATCTTAATGATTGGCTAAAAATCTATTTGAAAAGCAATAATATCTGGGTTAATTTTTGGAATATTTGTATAATGTTACCCTTTATGCCTTTATAGGCGAAATTAAAACAAGATTTTGTAGCTTCCTTGCTACTGAATAATTTATTGCTTTAATAAATCTTATATATAAAAAATTTAAAAACTAAATGTATAAAAAACTAGCGGCTGAGTCTCTGGGCACATTCATTCTTGTATTTGCTGGAACTGGCGCTATTATGATTAATGATATCGCGAATGCAATCGGCCATGTGGGTATTGCACTGACGTTTGGGTTTGTAATCGTTGCACTGATTTATAGCTTTGCTCATGTTTCTGGAGCACATTTTAATCCTGCAGTGACGATAGCTTTTTGGACGATGGGAGAGTTTCGTCGAAAAAATGTAATCCCTTATATTTCAGCACAAATAATTGGCGCCATGCTAGCTAGCTTATGTCTTTATTTTCTTTTATCAGAAAATTTTACTAGCTTATCTGAAGTTAGCTATTTAGGTGCAACTATTCCCAGTGGCTCTGTATCACAATCTTTTGGTTTTGAATTTATTTTGACTTTTATCTTGATGATTGTCATTTGTGCTTCAGCCGTGCATGGTAAAGCTACGAAAGATTTTGCCGGTTTGGCAATTGGGCTTACAGTTGGTCTTGAGTCAATGTTTGCAGGCCCAATCACTGGAGCGAGTATGAATCCTGCAAGAAGCATAGGTCCTGCAATTATTAGTGGAAACCTTGAGTGTTTATGGGTATATATTGTAGCAACATGTCTAGGAGCTATTTTAGCGTCTATGGTTTTTTTAAAAGTCTTTAAATCTGATAATTAGGTTGAGTTAATGAGTAAAAAAGTTTTGGTTCTATGCACTGGTAATAGTTGTCGTAGCATCATTGCAGAGGCCCTCATCAATAGTCAGCTTAAAGGTAAAGTTATGGCCTACTCTAGTGGGATTTCTGCTAGTGGAAAGGTTAATCCAAATGCAAAAAAAATTCTACAAGCGAAGAGCATTTGGAGTGATGATTACTGCTCTAAGGCTTTAGAGTCAGTGATGCATATATCATTTGACTTAGTTGTTACTGTCTGTGAGAATGCCAAACAGACTTGTCCAGTGTTTCCTGGAAATATTCCTGTCAAACATATAGGGTTTAATGATCCTGACGGGAAGGAATATGAGGCTTTTGAGCTTTGTTTCGAGGAAATAAAAGAAGACTTATTGCCATTCATTCAAACTTATCTTCTTAATGACTGACGAAGCTTATTGAGAAATATTCAACCTTAAGTATGTTATGTGTTTTTTATAACCCCATAATTTCTAATTTTTTTGTCAGTTATAATGATTCTATTGAATCTAATTCAATATAACTGGTTAATGTGACAAAAAAACATACCAGATCAAAAATAGTTATCTATAATTCGCATTTTTGACATTGATTATCAGAAATTTTGTATTGTTTTATGGTGTTTTAAACGTTTAAACTATATGGAGTAGATTAGGGTTATGACTGGAAAAGACAATATCACAAGCTTATTTGGTAAATCGCCAATAAGTCCACTTCAGAAGCATATGAAACAAGTACACTCATGCCTCAAAGAGTTTGGTGTATTTGCTAAGGCCGCTAATGCTGATGATTGGGAAAAGGCTCAATTAACTCATATTTCAATTGGCAAAAAAGAACATAAAGCAGATGTACTGAAGAAGAAATTAAGAATGAATCTTCCTAGCACGTTCATGATGCCCTTTTCAAGAAGGGATTTATTAGATGTATTGTTAATTCAAGATTCTATTGCAAACATTACAAAAGATCTTGCAGGTCTAATGATGTCAAGGAAAATGGTCTTTCCAATAGAATTTGCAGATGACTTTATAAATTTATCGAAGTTATGTATTAAGACTTCGGCTGCCGCACTGGTAGCCATCAATGAGTTAGATGAACTCTTAGAGACTGCGTTTAGTAGTCGAGAGCGAAAAATTGTAGACAAGATGATAAAGAAGGTTAACGAATTAGAGCATGAAACTGATGTTGCTCAAGAGTTAATTAGAAACAAGCTTTATTTGCTTGAGGCGTCATTACCACCTATTGATGTAATGTTTTATTATCGAGCCATTGAGTGGCTCGGTGAGACTGCAGACGCTGCCCAAAAGGTGGGATCACGTTTCGAAGTTATGTTGACAAAATAGGAGCTCATTGTGGAAATCATTATTCAAAATAGTGACATTCTTATAATGTTGGCCATCGGTTTTGGTCTCTTTATGGCATGGGGCATTGGTGCAAATGATGTTGCTAATGCTATGGGAACTTCTGTTGGTTCAGGCGCTATTACATTTAAGCAGGCGGTCATAATTGCTGTTATTTTTGAGTTTGCTGGTGCTGTTTTAGCGGGTGGAGAAGTTACAGCGACTGTCAGAAAAGGTATTCTTGATGCTGGTGTATTTTCATCCAATCCAGAATTATTAGTTTACGGTATGCTTGCTTCACTTTTGGCAGCTGCAACTTGGCTTTTTATAGCATCATCGCTGGGTTGGCCGGTTTCAACGACACATTCAATTGTTGGAGCAATTGTTGGTTTTGGCGCTGTAGGTGTTGGAATAGAGGCAGTTTCATGGGGCAAGGTGTACGGCATTATTGCAAGTTGGGTTGTTTCGCCTCTCATAGCGGGAACAATGGCAATTATAATTTTTAAAAGCCTTCAGCGTCTTGTAATTGATACAGATCAGCCGTTAGATAATGCAAAAAAATATTTGCCTTTCTACGTCTTTTTTGTTGGCTTCGTTCTCTCTTTAGTAACTCTATTAAAAGGACTTAAACATGTTGAATCCTTAAAGCATCTTGGCAAAGACTTGCCTACAAGTATGATGATTGCAAGTGTAGTTGGAATCTTAGCCGCTACCATCGCTGCGATCATTCTTAGGCGAATTAAAATAAATCCTGAGGATGATAGCGATTTCTCATATGCAAACATGGAGAAACTTTTTGGTGGGTTGATGGTTATTACAGCGTGTTCAATGGCTTTTGCTCATGGATCGAATGACGTAGCAAACGCAATTGGACCTTTGGCTGCAGTATATAGTATCGTTGAATCGGGTGGCCAAATCGTTTCAAAAAGCGCTCTACCGTCGTGGATTTTGCTAGTTGGAGGTGGTGGTATTGTCTTTGGTCTTGCGACCTTTGGATTTAGGGTGATGCGAACTATAGGTAAAAATATTACTGAGCTGACTCCAAGCCGAGGATTTTCTGCTGAACTGGCTGCAGCTACAACGGTTGTTTTTGCCTCATATACTGGACTTCCTGTATCAACGACTCAGGTGCTCGTTGGTGCAGTTTTAGGTGTTGGAATAGCTAGAGGACTTGCATCGCTTAACCTAAGAGTGATTAATAAAATATTTTTATCATGGGTTATTACCTTACCAGCTGGTGCGATACTCTCGATTTTATTCTTCTTTGCTCTGAAAGGCATATTTAGTGCATAGAGAGTATAATTTCTATAAGAATTTAGGGCCAAAAGATATGACATTAGAACAAGTTCAAGCAAAATTAGAAGCAGGAATACAGGACTCAGAAGTCAGCATGGAGGGTGATGGTTGTAATTGCTCGGCGGTTATTGTCTCGCCTGTTTTTGATGGTCTATCTCTTTTGCAAAGGCAAAGATTGGTTTTAGGCCTAGTTAAGGAAGAAATAAAGAGTGGCGAACTCCATGCTTTAAGTGTTAAAACATTTACCCCAGCAGAGAGATAGTATATAATTCACCTCTTTTGAAAACTTGATGATATAAAGCTATGCAAACAGATATTCACCCTTCATATGAAACAATTAAGGTCGTGTGCAGTTGTGGCAACTCATTTGAGACGCGCTCTACTTCAGGTAAAGACGAAATTCATCTTGATGTTTGTTCAAGCTGTCATCCTTTCTATACTGGAAAGCAAAAAATCATGGATACTGCAGGACGTGTTGAAAAGTTCAAGTCACGTTACGGCGCTTTCAAACGTTAATTTCAAATTAAGTCACAGTTAAAGCCACAAATGTGGCTTTTTTTGTGTCAGAAGGAAACTTAAAAAAAGCCTTAAAATTGATATAATCAAATATTTTTGAGACAACATAATGGCATTCGACTACATTAATGCGCTACTAAAGAAAGAAGTATCCCGAACACCTATTTGGGTCATGAGGCAGGCAGGAAGATATTTGCCAGAATATAGGGCTACTCGAAAAAAAGCTGGAGATTTTCTAACACTTTGCAAGTCAAGTGACTTAGCTTGTGAGGTTACTCTTCAACCGCTTGACCGATTTGATTTGGATGCTGCTATTCTTTTTTCAGATATCTTAACTATTCCAGATGCAATGGGTCTTGGCCTTCATTTTGTTGAGGGAGAAGGTCCAAAGTTTACCCAACCACTAAACACGCTTAAAGACATTGGGCAATTACAAAAACCTGATGTTTCTAAGGAGCTTTCTTATGTAAGTAACGCAGTCTCTGTTATAAAAAAAAATCTGAAGGGCAGAGTTCCACTTATTGGCTTTTCAGGAAGCCCATGGACTCTTGCTACCTATATGGTTGAAGGTGGATCAAGCAAAACTTTTTCAAAAGTAAAAGCGTTGATGTATGAAAATCCAAAGCATATGCATCAGCTCCTTGATGTCCTTGCTGATACGATTATTGATTATTTAAATTCTCAAATTGAGGCAGGTGCTGACTCAGTTATGATTTTTGATACCTGGGGCGGTCTTTTAAATAAAGAGAGTTATGAAAACTTTTCTCTAAGGTATATGGCAAAAATTGTTGATGGGATTAAGCGAGAATACGAAGGCAAGATAATTCCAGTGACTCTTTTTACAAAGGGAGGGTCGGCATGGCTAGAGCAAATAGCAGCGACTGGTTGTGATGCAGTTGGAATTGACTGGACGGTTGAGATAGGAGAGGCAGAGAGACGAGTTGGAAGTCAGGTAGCGTTGCAGGGTAATCTTGACCCATCGGTGCTCTATGCATCGCCAGAGGTAATTAAAACAGAAGCGTATAAAATCTTAGATCAGTTTAAAGGCTCAACTGGACATGTATTTAATTTAGGCCATGGAATTACGCCAGAGGTTGATCCTGATAGCATGAAGGTCTTGGTTGATGCTGTGCACTCCTATTCAAAATAAAAAATCAGTGAATAGAGATCTACTTTCACTATGTTAAAATTAATTTAATTAAGAAGAAGTAATAATATGTCACGAATCTTTGATATTTATAAAAAACTTAATGAAGCTGACCAAACTGCTTTCATTCCTTTCATCACTGCTGGAGATGGCGGACTAGATAATTGTGAGGCGCTTGTTTTTACTCTTGCAGATAGTGGTGCAGATATCATTGAATTAGGCATGCCATTCTCCGACCCTATGGCTGATGGGCCTGTCATTGCTAAATCTCATGAGAGGGCAGTAGCTGATGGTATAGATCTTAATGATGTTTTTGCAATTGTAGAAAGGTTTAGGGAGCATAACCAGAGCACGGGTATTGTCTTAATGGGATATACCAATCCAATTGAAGTTTACGGATTTAAAGATTTTGCAGCTAGGGCTGATGAAGCGGGTGTGGATGGAATTCTGGTCGTTGATATGCCGCCTGAAGAAGCATCAGACCTAAAAAAAGAACTCGATGAGTTTAATATTGATTTAATCTTTTTAGTTGCTCCTACAACAACAGATGAACGTTTGGATTATATTTCAAAGATAGCGAGTGGATATATTTACTATGTTTCTCTTAAAGGAGTAACAGGTGCAGGTCATTTAGATATTGATTCTGTTAACTTCCACTTGGAGAGAATGAGAAACTATATTCAGCTCCCAGTTGGGGTTGGTTTTGGAATTAAAGATGCACAAACAGCAAAGCAGGTTGGTGAAAATGCTGATGCTGTTATTGTAGGAAGCGCTCTTGTTTCTATCGTTGAAGAGCTTTCATCTGATCAGGATAAAATGGTTACTAAAGTTGGCAATTTGGCTAAAGAAATCTCTAGTGCAATTACTTAACTAAGGCAAAGTATGAGTTGGTTAGAAAAAATAATGCCATCTATTGGCAAGAATGCAAAAAAGAACATACCTGAAGGTCTTTGGAGCAAGTGTCCTGAGTGCAATCGAGTTCTTTATCAAGAGGAGCTAGAGCGCCTCCTCTATGTTTGCCCAAAATGTAACCACCATCTAAGGATTTCTGCCAGAAAGAGGCTAGAGAGCTTCCTTGATATGGAAAATCAGGTTGAAATAGCTGCAAATGTTCAATCGGCTGACCCTTTAAAGTTTAAGGACCAAAAAAAATACAAGGATCGTTATCAGGATGCACAAAAATTTACCAAAGAAAAAGATGCCTTAATTGTTAAAAGTGGTTTTTTAAAAGGAATGCCAATTGTTACAGCGGCCTTTGATTTCAGTTTTATGGGCGGTTCAATGGGGTCAGTTGTTGGTGAGAAGTTTGTTAGGGCTGCTAACTCTGCTATCAAAAATAATCAACCCTTTGTATGCTTTTCTGCCAGTGGCGGCGCACGCATGCAGGAAGGATTATTTTCTTTGATGCAGATGTCTAAAACTTCTCTTGCTGTGAAACTGTTGGCAGACAAAAAAATTCCATTTATTTCAGTTTTAACTGATCCTACAATGGGCGGAGTCTCGGCAAGTCTTGCAATGCTTGGCGATATTCAAATCGCTGAGCCGAATGCAAGGATTGGTTTTGCTGGCGCTAGGGTAGTTGAGCAAACTGTTCGAGAGGAGCTCCCAGAAGGTTTTCAGAGGAGTGAATTTTTGCTCGAGAAGGGTGCTATTGATATGATTGTCCATCGAGCAGAATTAAGAAACAAAATTTTTCAATTGCTCTCAGCCCTGCACTCCTCGGCGTAATTTTTTTAATATTAACTGATAAATTTTGAAAATATATTTGGCTAATCCTAGGGGTTTTTGTGCTGGAGTTGACAGAGCCATAGAGATAGTTGAACGAGCTATTGAAAAGCATGGCTCACCCATATATGTTAGACACGAAGTAGTTCATAATAAGTATGTGGTTAATAATTTAAAGAATAAAGGGGCTATTTTTGTAGATGAAATCTCTGAAGTTCCAAAAGAGAGTGTCGTTATTTATAGTGCTCATGGCGTATCACAGGCTGTTAGAAAAGAGGCAAATAATATCTCTGCTGTTATTTACGATGCAACTTGTCCGCTTGTGACTAAGGTTCACAAAGAGGTTATTCGCCGCCAAAAAAATAATCATCAGGTAATCCTTATCGGCCATGCAGGACACCCTGAAGTTGAGGGAACTCTTGGCCAGTCTTCAGATTCCAACAAGATAACATTAGTTGAGTCAGTCGATGATATTAAAGACTTAAAGATTTCAAAAGATGAGGATGTTTCATACACCACTCAGACAACACTATCAGTGGATGATACCAAAGAGGTTATTGAGGCATTAAAAGATAAATATCCCAGTATACAGTCTCCAAAGAAGAGTGATATTTGCTATGCAACACAAAATCGTCAAGATTCAGTAAAAGAGGTGATAAAACATTCAGAAATCCTCATTGTTATTGGCTCAAAAAACTCTTCAAACTCGAATCGTTTGAAAGAAATTGCTGATAATCAAGGCAAGCCTGCTTATTTAATTGATAGTTTTAACGATATTGAAGATCAATGGTTAAATGATGTTGCTTCAGTAGGTATCACTGCTGGCGCATCAGCCCCAGAGATTTTAGTTCAAGAGGTGGTAAGTTATTTTATAACAAAGGGTGGTCATGAGATTATTGAGGTAGAGGGGGCAAGAGAAGATGTTAATTTTCCTGTGCCTGCATCATTAAAAAATTAATAAATACAGAATATAAATAATGAAAAAATACAACATTTATGGAATGGGCGCTGCAATTGTAGATACAGAGGTTGTGGTAAGTGATTCATTCATTAAAGATAATGACATTGGCAAAGGCTTGATGACTTTAGTTGATACAGAGAGACAAAAATATCTTATTGACTCTCTTACGACTCAACGTGTACCTGTAAAGATGAGTTGTGGCGGTTCGGCTTGTAACTCCGTTGTTGCAGCAAGTATGTTCGGTTCAAGCACCTTCTTCTCTGGCAAGGTGGCTAATGATGACGTTGGTGACTTTTTTGTAAAAGATCTAAATAAATCGGGAGTTGATTTTCATCAGATTGACCCATCAAGTGGAGTTACTGGAAAGTGTCTTGTGATGGTTACGCCAGATGCTGAAAGAACTATGAATACAAATTTGGGTGCAAGCCTTGAACTCACATATCGAGAAGTTGATGAAGAAGCACTGTCTAACTCTGAATGGTTATATATTGAAGGGTATGTTGTAACTGATGACCAAAGAACAGCTGTAGCTAGAGATGCAATGAGGTTCGCTAAAGAGAATGGTGTTAAAACCTCATTAAGTCTCTCCGATCCTTTTGTCGTAGAAGTATTTTCAGATAATATTAAAACGATTATTGGTGATGACGGTCTTGACTTAATTTTTTGTAATGGGGATGAAGCAAGAAGCTTTACAGATACTCATACTATTGAGGCAGCTGCAGAAGGCTTAAAAAAATATGCAAAGACTTTTGTGATTACTAGGGGTCCTGGAGGATCATTAGTATTTGATGGTGTTAATCTAATTCATACTGAAGGGGTTTTAGCAAGCGCAGTAGATACAAATGGCGCAGGAGATATGTTTGCAGGTGCATTTTTACATGCAATTACTCAGGGCAAGGACTTTTCTTGGGCTGCTGGCTTTGCTAATGCGGCATCCTCCCGAGTTGTGAGTCAGTTCGGACCTAGAATTAAGTCCATTGAATATATAAGCCTTAAACAACAATTTAAACTCAGTTAGATATCTTATGGATTAAATTTAGCCTTAAACCATTGTAAATTCTTGTCGGATTGTTTATGATGCTTACATATATTGAATTTCGTTAATTATTAAAGTAAGGTTGTTAGGTTATGAAAAAAGCAGTAGCAAGATTATTTCAGCTTAGAAAAGCTCTCGATGAGTGTGAGAAAGAGTTTGGTTTGGCTGGTTATTCAGAAGTTGAAAAGGCAGTTTTCTCTTATATTAGTTCAAATGCAAATGCGACTATCACTTCAATTAAAAATGACCCCTATTTTTCTAAATACTCCTTGTCGACAATTAAAAGAGCAGTTCTTTTCTTAACATCGAATGAAGTTATTAAGGCTGAACAGTCAACTTTGGACAAAAGGGAGATGATTTTGTCTCTTAAATTGATGCTGTAATTATAATTTATGTTTTATTGTTAGTTCAACATGAGGTAAGCCGATGAATGCCTCATTCAAAAAGTACAATCGGGCACGACTGATTCTGCTAACAGTGTGCAACAAATATATGCAGAGGATTAAGATTCCTATTAGCAGTGACAATGGAATGACAAGTTTACTGTTGTCAGTTAACAAAATCAAACCGAATGGGTATCGTAACGACCATTTAAAAATAGCGTGCGAGTGGTTGAGATGCTTTACTTGTACCACTTAAAAAACACATTCAAAGAAAGTTAAGGTAGTGCTTTGTAGCACTTATTTAACGGGTGGAGGGGCTTCTAAGGCGGAGTGAACGACCACCATAAAAAGCGTAGAAAAGTCGGACTTTATACCTAAACAACGACTTTAAATACCGTTAAGGGAGTTCTGCTATGTCAGACAAAAATACAGCGCATTTAATGCGCTCAGCACTTCAGTATCAGCTATTGGCATTTCTAATAGTGCTAATTTGTTACTTCATCAATGGGCCTGCATATCCATTTATTGGAAATCTTATTTGGTTGCCTCTAGGGGCAATGTCATTATGTTTTCTATTGTTTGGATTTGAAGTCATTATTGCGGTTTTATTGGCAACACAGCTTGCTGAATTTTGGTTTCACGGAGAACCATTCTTTGATCAGATGATGCTTCTCCGAAATGTTTCTGGAATTATTGGCCCAATTCTTGCAATTGCTAGTATGAGGTTTTTTAAACTCTCTAACTTTTTTGATGGAGATAAGATTGTTTTTCAACACCTTGTTTTTTTGGCAATTCTAACTGCTTTATTCAATACTCTAATCTCTTTTTTTGTAACTTCCTTCATCGTTTCAAATGATCAGAGTATAGGCGCAATTAATGCGACACAATTCTTGAAGAATTTCCTTATTGGTGATATTTTAGGCTGTCTAATTGTTTTGTTTTTTGCTGCTTTAATAGTGGTTCCAGTTATAAAGTATTTCTTTCCAAAGTACATCCCAAAAGAAGAGTTCTAAGCATATAGATCTTACAACGCTTTATTAACTTGAGATTGTTAGACAAGCTTTTCAAGAATTTTGCGAATTTCTATAATACGAGATTGATCAGACACCATAGTTTCTTTCAAGACTATGGTATTCTGATTTTTAAGCTGAAATTTTGTGGGCTGTGTTTGGATTAGATTGATAATTTTTTTTGTATCAATATTATTTTTATCTTTTAGAGTAATTTCAGCTTTATCATCATAGATATTGATTTTAAGAATTCCTATCTCCCTGGAATAAATCTTTAGTGATGAAGTCTCAAATAAATTTTGAGTTGGCTCTGGTAGAAGTCCAAACCTATCAATCATTTCAACTTTAAGTTCTTTTAATGCATCTTCACTTAATGCACTAGCAATTCTTTTGTAGAGAATTAAGCGTTCATGCACATCTGGCAAATAGGTTTCTGGAATGATACAGGCAATACCGGGATTAATTTCTATCTCTTCAAGTGATGTATCTTTGATATCAAGTTTATAGTTATTTTTTATAGCGTGAATGGTTCGCCTGAGAAGGTCATGATAGAGATTAAAACCAATTTCAGAAATCTTTCCACTTTGATTTTCACCCAGTAAGTCACCTGCTCCTCTTATTTCAAGGTCATGATTTGCCAACATAAATCCAGCACCAAGCTCTTCTAATGAAGCTATTGCATCCAGACGTTTTCTAGCATTCTCAGTTATTGATTGAGTTGATTTGACTACTAAATATGCATAAGCTTTGTGATGAGAGCGACCCACTCTTCCGCGAAGCTGATGAAGCTGAGCAAGGCCAAAATTTTGAGCATTATTGATAATGATGGTGTTAGCGCTTGGGATGTCGATACCAGTCTCAATAATTGTTGTACAAACCAGAAGCTGAAAACGTTGGTGATAAAAATCAGTCATTATTTGCTCAAGCTCTTTACTTGGCATTTGACCATGAGCTACCCTAATTTTTATATTGGGCATGAGATCTTTTAATGATTCAGCCATATTGTCAATGGTATCAATGTCGTTATGTAAAACAAATATTTGGCCTCCTCGATGTAATTCTCTTGAGCAAGCCTCAACAATAGTGTTGTTGTCCCATTCATCAACGAAAGTCTGTATTGCGGTTCTTTTTGCTGGGGGTGATGCAATAATCGATAGCTCTCTTAGAGATCCAAGCGCCATATTCAGTGAGCGAGGAATTGGAGTCGCTGTCATGGTTAAAATATCACTTTGACCACGGATTTTTTTTAGCGACTCTTTCTGTTTGACGCCAAACCGATGCTCCTCATCAATAATTATTAGCCCAAGATTTTGATATTTGATGTCACCCTGAATGAGTTTATGAGTCCCTACTACAATATCAATTTTCCCTAGCTTGAGGTCAGCTTTAATTTGAGTTTGTTCTTTATTGTTCTGAAACCTAGATAAAGATTTAATTACTACTGGAAATTTAGAAAAACGGTCTGTGAATGTCTGATAATGCTGGTTAGCAAGAAGCGTTGTTGGGACAAGGATAGCGACTTGCTTTCCTGATTCTACAGCTAAGAAGGCAGCCCTCATAGCAATTTCAGTTTTACCAAATCCAACATCACCACAGACCAGTCGATCCATAGGCCTCTCAGATTGCATATCTACCAAGACGTCATTCATGGTTTTAATTTGATCGGGTGTTTCTTCAAATGCAAAGCTTGAGACAAATGAGCTGTATGAGTCAGAAGGGATTGGAAATGAAAAACCTTTTTGAGATTCTCGCTTTGCATAAATTTCTAAAAGCTCAGCCGCAACATCATAGAGTGAATCAGCTGCCTTTCTCTTTGCTTTTGTCCATTGCTGACTCCCTAATTTGTGAAGAGGTGCATTATCTGCGCTCACTCCTGTGTATCTTGAAATAAGATTTAAGCTGGTGATAGGAACCATGAGCTTTGAGCCATTTGCATACTCTACTGAGAGAAAATCTTGTTGGTTGTCATCAAAACTTCGACTAATCAGACCCAAATAGCGCCCAACACCATAATGCTCATGGACCACAGGATCACCCATTTGAATTTCAACTAAACTTTTTATAGCTTCATCAAAATCCTTATGCTTTGCGCGGCGTCTTCGTTGTTGCTTAACAGCATCCTGTCCAAATAAATTATTTTCAGTAATGATTGCTAAATTTTCAAAAATAACACCCTCACTTAAGCTTGCACTAGTAATGCTCAGCTTTGAGTCTTGATCGAGGAAGTCAGTCCAGTTTTGACAATCAAAGGCGACTAGTTCATAGGTGGATAACAAATCTTTAAGAACACTTTGCCTACCTTCTGATTCACAAACGATTAGAGTTCGACCAGTAAAGCTTTTCATAAAGCTGAATAATTTGTTGAGTGGCCTCTTGGCCTCAGCTTCAATCTTAACAGGAGGAAGAATGGATGACTTAAAGTCTAAACCCTCAGCTTTGAGTGTCTTAGATGTTTGAATTTGAACCTGCTTTTTTTTATTGAGAGCAGCAAAAAAATCATTGGCATTTAAGAAGACCTTGCCCACTTCAAGGGGCAATCTTTCTAGAGAGTTTTGACAGTAGTTAAAGCGCTCTAACAACTCTTCACTCTGCTGCTCAATTGATTCATCAAGTCCTTTCTGATAGGCAATGACTGAATTATCTGGAATGAAGTCAAACAATGTGTCAGTTGTTTCAAAAAATAATGGCAAATAGAATTCAATTCCTCCTGGATATCTCCCTTCACTGACCTCTGTGTAAATGAAACCATCAGTATTACCAAACTCAGATAAATAATTTTTTTTGAAGATATCTATACTGTCTTTGTCTGAAGCAAACTCTCTTGCGGGAAGGAGTTGAATTTCTTTAATGACCTCAATAGACCTTTGCGAAGAAGGGTCAAAGGATCTAATCGACTCAATTTCATTATCAAAAAGATCAATTCTGAATGGGTTTTTTGTCCCCATTGGAAACATGTCAATTAGCGCACCTTTTAATGAGAATTCACCTTGCTCCATTACAGTGGTAACTCTACGATATCCAATTTTTATGAGGTTTGCAGTAAATGAATCAACTTCAAGGTGCTGATTATTTTTAAGACCCAGGCTATACTTATCTATATAGCCTTTTGGGCAGATTCTTTGAGACAGGGCTTCTATCGTGGTAACGATAATTCCAGACTCTAGGGACGATAATTTTGCTAATGTATTGAGTCTTGAAGAAACAATGTCAGGATGAGGTGAGAAATGATCAAATGCTAAAACTTCCCAGCTTGCAAAACTCAGAATCTCAATGGATTTGTTAAAAAAAGCGAGCGACTTATTGATTTCGTCATAATGCTTTATATCTCTTGCAATATAGAGAACAAAGCCTTGGTTAGATTCTGCAAACTCTAGAAGTGCAAGTGCTTCTGAAGGGCCAAATAATGAGCCCCAATAATTCTTTCTGAAGTCTGAAGAGATTGACTTAGATTCTTCGGGATAAACTATGCTCATAGAACGTGAACATTTTCCTTTGCGAGCATATCGATTAATTGAATAGTGGGCAGGCCAATAAGACTGTTGGGATCATTACCCTCCATTTCACTGAATAATGCAATTCCTAAACCCTCTGACTTGAAGCTACCAGCACAGTTAAGGACATCTTCCTTGGATAAATAGTTTAATATTTGATTTTCTGATAGTGCCTTAAATGAAACTTTGAAATGTTCAACATGAACCTGAGTATTAAGGTTTTTTGTGTTCATCAAAACTAACCCTGTAAGAAAGTTTACAGTTTTTCCAGAACTTTTTTTGAGCTGAAGGACAGCATTTTCATGGCTACCAGGTTTGGTCAAGACAGAGTCATTGGCTTCGTATCCACTATCCAAGGTCGCTACCTGGTCAGAGGCAATAATTAGACCAGTCTTAGATTTTGCCACTGCCATTGCCTTTTCCTTTGAGAGGCGAGCAACCAAATCAATGGGTGATTCGTTCTCTCTCCTGGCTTCATTGATCTCTGGTGCAACAACTTCAAAGTCGAGTCCTAGCTTGTCAAGTATAGCTTTTCTGAATGGCGAAGATGAGGCAAGAATGAGCGACACTGACAGATTAAAGATTGTAAAATAATCTAATATTTTACTTCAATCAGGCTGAATTAATGCGCTTATCAATAGTCGTGGCAATGGATGATAATCGTTTGATTGGTAATAATAATCAACTTCCATGGCATCTTCCAGCAGACTTAGCCTACTTCAAAAAAATTACCACGGGTAAGTCAATATTAATGGGAAGAAAAACTTATGATTCTATTGGGAGGCCTCTGCCTAATCGAAGAAACATTGTAGTCACTCGAAATACAAAAATTTCCATACCTGGGTGTGAAGTTGTATCAAGTATAGCTAATGCGCTTGAACTAACAAAAGATGAAGAAGAGGTTATGGTAATTGGAGGTGCAAGTTTGTGCGAGCAGCTCCTCCCACAAGTCAACAGACTATATATTACAAAGGTTGATGGAGAGTTTCAAGGGGATGTTTTTTTTCCAAAATATGATGATAGTCATTGGCAGCAAGTGAGTTGTGAATCTCATCCAAAAGACCATTCAAATGCCTACTCACACCACTTTATTGTTTTAGATAGAGCCCAATGAAAAGATTAGCTACATTATCTTTATTGATTGTGCTCTTGTCAGGCTGCGTCTTCACTAAGGTCGTTACTGTTCCTATGCGAGTCACGGGCGCAGTCGTCTCTGTAATTCCAGTGGTTGGCGATGGAGTTGATAATATCTTGGGTGCTAGCGCCGATGTTATCGACGCGATACCTATTTAGACTGCTTTGAGATGCTTTTTATCCTGAGCAGCTAGAACTGCTTTAAGTGCCTTAGGCATAACCTTAATGAAGTGAATAGCCTCTTTATCCCAGTTGTCTAGAATTTTTTCAGCTATTTTTGAGCCAGTATATTTAAAATGCTTTGTTGTAAGCTCACAAAGCTCAGATAGTGATTCCTTATCCATTGGGTCAAAGTCAATCATCGCAGCATTTGCTCTAGACTCTAATGTTTGATTTGGGTTATAAACGTATGCAATACCTCCGCTCATTCCAGCACCAAAGTTTCTGCCAACCTCGCCTAAAATAACTGCTCTTCCACCTGTCATATACTCACAACCATGATCGCCAATGCCTTCAACAACAGCTATTAAACCTGAATTTCGAACACAAAAGCGTTCAGCTACTTGGCCCGAAAGGTAAAGTTCACCACCTGTAGCACCATAACCACAAACATTTCCAGCAATAATTTCATTTTCAGAGGAATAAGTTGAATCTTTAGGAGGGTAGACAATGACACGACCACCCGACAGTCCTTTTCCTACATAATCATTTGCATCACCCTCGACCGACATAGCAATTCCTTGAGCAAGAAAGGCTCCAAAAGATTGACCAGCCGAACCCTGAAAATTAATTTGAATTGAGCCATCTTTGAGCTTATTGCCGTTCCTTGATTTAACTACATGTGAGGATAACATCGCACCTACAGCTCTATCAACATTAGAAATACTAGAATTAAATTGAACTCTTTTGTTGCTTTCAATAGCCTCTTTAGACTTTTCAATTAAAACAAGATCTAACTGCTCCTCAAGTTGATGATCTTGATTAATACTTTGAAAAGTTCCAGCATCTCTATATAGATTTTCAGCAGGCGTTAATATTGAACTTAGGTCAATAGAGTCTTGCTTCCAGTGATTAATAGCTTTTTTCATCTCAAGCATATCAACTCTTCCAACCATATCAGTTAATTTAGAAAAACCAAGTTCAGCCATAATAATTCTTAATTCTTCAGCAACCATAAACAAGTAATTAACCACGTGTTCAGGTTTCCCAGTGAATTTTTTGCGCAACACTTTGTCCTGGGTAGCAATTCCCACAGGGCAGGTATTCAAGTGGCATTTGCGCATCATAATGCAACCAAGCGTAATCAATGGCGCAGTAGAAAAACCAAATTCTTCAGCACCTAATAAGGCAGCAATTGCAACATCACGTCCAGTTTTGAGTTGCCCATCTGTTTGAATCACAACTCTAGATCGAAGGTCATTCATGACTAGGGTTTGGTGAGTTTCAGCAACACCAAGCTCCCAAGGTAGTCCCGCATGTTTGATTGAAGTTAAAGGTGAAGCTCCAGTTCCCCCGTCATGTCCAGCAATCACAATATGATCAGATTTTGCCTTAGTGACTCCAGCAGCAACCGTACCAACACCAACTTCTGATACCAGTTTGACGCTGATGCGAGCATCTGGATTAGATCGCTTGAGATCAAAAATGAGTTGAGAGAGGTCTTCGATAGAATAAATATCGTGATGAGGTGGAGGACTAATTAGACCTACACCTGCTGTAGAGCATCGAATTTTTGCAATTCCCTCATCAACCTTTCCACCTGGAAGCTCACCCCCTTCGCCTGGCTTTGCTCCCTGAGATACTTTTATTTGAAGTTCATCTGCATTGTTGAGATAATCGATAGTAACCCCAAATCGGCCTGAAGCAACTTGCTTAATGGCACTTCGTCTAGAGTCACCATTAGCATCGGGAGTCCAGCGTTTTGAGTCTTCACCACCTTCGCCAGTGTTTGACTTTCCACCTATACGATTCATTGCTATGGCAAGCGACTCATGAGACTCAGCTGAGATTGAACCAAAACTCATTGCCCCAGTGACAAATCTTTTTACAATTTCTTTAGCAGGCTCAACTTGTTCTATGTCGATTGGATTTCCATATTTGAATGACATTAGACCACGTAGGGTGCAATTTCTTGTGCCTTCTTCGTTCGATTTTTTTGAAAACTCCCAATATGCACTTTGATTATTACCTCTAGCAGCCTGCTGCAAAGAAGTAATTGTTTGTGGCTCCCACATATGCTTTTCACCACCACTTCTCCAGTGATAGTGACCCAAATTATCAAGTGATTTTGATAAAAATGCTTTTTTATGTTGCGCTTCAGACTCTTGCTGAATGACGTCAAAGCCTACACCACTGATTCGACTTGCCGTTTCAAAAAAGCATTTATTCATAACCTCTTCAGAAAGACCAACAGCCTCAAAAATTTGTGCTCCTTTATAGGACGCAAGAGTAGAGATACCCATTTTTGCCATAACTTTTAGCATGCCTTTAGCAATTGCTTTTCGATATGCTTTGACAACGGCATCATCGTCATCTAGATTAATTAATTTATCTCTTTTGGCTTGCCATAATGCCTCAAATGCTAGGTACGGATTTACAGCATCAGCACCAAATCCAGTCAAAAGACAAAAATGATGCACCTCTCTTGCTTCTCCAGTTTCAACTATGATTCCTACTTGAGTGCGCTTATGGTGAGCTACTAAATGTCTATGAACTGCTGCGGATGCAAGCAGTGAGCTGACAGCATTTCGATTAGAATTTATATTTCTGTCTGACAAAATGACAAGACTGTGGCCATCTTTAATGGCTTGAGTGCTTTGTTCACATATTAAGTCGAGCATGTCGCTTAAATTATGATTACCATCGGTCTCATAAGTGATATCTATGGTCTTACTTGTCCAGCCCCTATGGTCGCATTGATTAAGCGCTGCCATTTCCTCATTAGTTAAAATAGGGTGATCAACTACCAGTCGATGAGCGTTTTCCTCTTTGTTTCTCAATAAGTTTCCTTCGGGTCCAATCGAACAGCTTAATGACATGACTACTTCTTCTCTGATTGAATCGATCGCAGGGTTTGTAACCTGAGCAAAGAGTTGCTTAAAGTAGTCATAAATAATTCGAGACTGATCTGACAAGCAAGCTAGTGCTGAGTCATTTCCCATTGAACCAACAGGATCTCTTAGTTCGCTGACAAGAGGGAGCAACATAAATTGAAGGGTTTCAGTGCTGTAACCAAATGCTTTAAGTCTGTTGATTAGAGTATCCGGATAGAATCCTTTTGAATCTCCATCCGATCTTAGATCATTTAGCGAAATCTTTTGATTATCCAGCCAATCTGCGTATGGATTCTTAGTTGCAAAGCTATTTTTTATCTCATTATCATCAACTAGCTGACCTTTTTTAAAGTCAACAAGAAACATTTTTCCAGGTCTGAGTCTTCCTTTAGTTTTTACATTGTTTGTTGCCACATCAACAACACCAACTTCTGAAGCCATAATAACTCGATCATCATGAGTTAAATAATAGCGAGATGGTCTTAGACCATTTCTATCAAGTACCGCTCCTATATAGCGGCCATCTGTAAACGCGATTGATGCTGGACCATCCCACGGTTCCATGACATTTGAAAAGTATTCATAAAACGCTTTTTTCTCAGAGCTCATTTCGGTATCATTTTGCCAAGCCTCTGGCACCATCATTAATACAGCCTCTTGAAGAGATCTACCATTCATTAGTAAAAACTCTAAAACATTATCAAAGCTTCCTGAGTCAGAAACTTCAGTTTCAATTACAGGAAGAGTTTTTGATAGGTCGTCACCAAAGATGTCGCTCTCAAGGACACCTTCGCGCGCTCTCATCCAGTTGTAATTTCCTTGGCGAGTGTTAATTTCACCGTTGTGAGCCATAAATCGGCATGGCTGCGCTCTGTCCCAAGATGGAAAGGTATTTGTAGAAAAGCGAGAGTGCACCATCGCTAAATAGGTACTAAATTTCTTGTTACTAAGGTCAGTATAAAAGTCCAATAATTGAGAACCCATGAGCATTCCCTTGTATATTATTACTCTAGTAGATAGACTACAGACATAGAACATCAAGGCTTGTGAAATTGATTCATCTGTTCGGATTATTTTAGAAATATTTTTGCGAATAACATAAAGTACTCCCTCAAAAGCATCTTGATTCAAATTACCAGCGTTCTCAATAATTAGCTGCATAATTTGAGGTTGTGATTCACGAGCTGTATCGCCCACATCGGCTAACTTTGGGTCAATAGGAACATTCCTCCAACCAATTAATGACTGACCTTCGTCCTTAATTATTTTTTCAACTAAGGCGATGCAATAATCTCTTTCTTTTTGGTCTTGCGGCAAGAAAACATTGCCGACACCGTAATTACCTAGAGTGACATTGGTGCCAAACAGCTTTTTGATTTCGTCAGAGAAAAACTTATGGGGGATATCGGTGAGTATCCCAGCTCCATCACCAGTATTTGCCTCACAACCACAAGCACCTCGATGATCCATTCTCGATAGCATCTCTAATGCATCTTGCGTAATTTGATGAGATGAATTGCTTTTCAGATTGGCAATAAAACCAACTCCACAGTTTTCTTTCTCATTATTAGGGTTGTATAGCCCACGCGCTTTTGGCAAATGTAATTGCTTTTTTTTCATAAATATTGAGTCTAAAACGAATACCGACGAACCGACTATAATACCTTATTTTTTGACTAATTTAAAGCCCAAATTTACTGAGTTGTATTGTTATGACGCGGATTTTAAGGTAGAATTATTTTCATTTTATTGACACATATGTTGGTTATTATTTCACCTTCAAAAACTCAAGATTTTTCTCAGTGCAATATTGATGTTTTTTCTCAAACTAGGCAAATAGAGAGTTCAAATGAGTTAATTGGAATTCTCAAAAATAAAAGTAAATCCCAAATTTCGAAATTGATGTCATTGAGTGAAAAATTATCCGAATTGAATTTTGATCGTTTTCAGAAGTTTCAATTGCCCTTTACACTTAAAAACGCTAAGCAGGCAATTCTTGCATTTAAGGGCGACGTTTACAATGGCATCAATGCACCTGAACTATCTAAAGAGGATTTAGAATTTTCCCAAGGTAAAGTGAGGATGCTTTCTGGCCTTTATGGAGTTATTAGGCCACTCGATTTAATACAACCCTATCGTCTGGAGATGGGAACAAAGCTTAGTAATGCAAAAGGCAGTGACCTTTATGATTACTGGGGTTCAGACATAAGCAATGTTTTGAATGAAGATGAAACCGATTTAATTGTTAATCTTGCATCAAACGAGTACTTCAAAGCGATTGATAAAAAAACCCTGAATGCTAATATCCTAGATATCGTTTTTAAAGAAAAGAAAGGCGACACTTATAAGGTTATAGGAATTTATGCAAAAAGAGCCAGAGGTTTAATGGTGAATTATATTATCAGGAACAGACTGGAAAAACCTGAGGGATTGAAAGGTTTTTCTGATGAGGGCTATCGTTTCGACAAAGATCTATCAAGTGACTCATCTTGGGTATTTTTAAGAGGTTGAAAACACACTATTTTCATGACTATACAAGTCCAATAAAATTATTTTACTGGTATTATCTCTAGCGGTTAAACTCAAGTTCGTAAATATATGATTAAAGTGTATACATCCCATTCTTGTTTTTACTGCACTAGGGCTAAAAACTATCTCGATAATCTTGATATTGAATATGAAACTTTAAATATTCAAGAAGATAGTCATGCACGTGATTTTTTTGTTAAATCTGGCTTTAGAACAGTCCCTCAGATTTTTGTTAATGACACTCTGCTCTGCAGAGGTGGGTCTGATGGTTTAGTTAAAATGAGTAAAGAGGACATCCAGGACAAATTCCTCGAGATAACAGGGTCGCCACTTTAAATTCCTCTGATACCTGCAATGCCTTGTGCGCCAATACTTAAAGCCTGATTCATGGAGTTTTTATCCATTCCTCCAAGCAGATAAATGGGTATTTTGCTCTGACCGATAATCTCTGAAGCTTTATTCCATCCAAGGGTTTTAGTATTGGGATGAGAGGGAGTTTCATTGATTGGTGAAAGGCTTAGATAATCTAATGACATGTTTTCAGCATGCTTTACTTCTGTCAAGTTATGTGTTGAGGCTCCAATAAGCTTTTCATCAGGTAATTCCTTTGATGAATAGTCCATTAATTTTTTTGAAGATAGATGCCATCCATCACAAGGCTCTTCAAAAGTCATTCGAGGCATATTTAAAATAAGCTTTGCATGATTTAATTGGCATAATTTATTAAATTTATCTATGTAGAGTTTATCGAGTTGAGTCTTACTTCTAAGTTGTATAATTTTTGTTCCGTTAGCAATATGCTGACTGCATTGCTTAAGAATAGATTTAGAATTATGATTGTCTGGTGTTATCCAATAACTTTCTGGAAGGGAAATCCTCTTAATAATTTTCCACATCGTCGGTAAAAGTCTATAGTTTGTAAACTTATCTAGACTACACCAAGAGAACTCTTGTCCTTCTTTGCCAGCCGGAGTACCAGAATATTCATCGACTGAATAGACTGATAGATTAATCATTTTGTCAGGGTATTGCTGCTTAATTGTTTGAGTCAGACTAAACTTTTTAATTTTAATTCCTATCTCCTCAAATAGCTCTCGTTTAAGCGCACGATGATGACCTTCATCGCTTTCTACTTTGCCACCAGGAAGCTCCCAAAAGCCAGGCATAAATTGATTTTTCTGGCGCTTAGCAATGAATATATCTTCGGAATCATTGCGAATTATTCCAACTACAACTTCAATCATATTATTTTCTTAAGTCAAGCTTACATTTTATATTTTATAGATATCTTTCTATTATCTCCGACATGATAAGACCAAGGTAAAATAAGTATTTTAATGTTTGAGATTAGAAAGTGAGTCTTCAAGAAAAAATTAATTCACTGTATTTCTCTAAAGACAGTTTAGGTGAAAATCTAATTGGAATAGAAAAAGAGGGGTTGCGTGTTGCTAAAGATGGCAGTATTGCCCAAACGCCGCATCCAGAAAGTTTTGGTTCGGCATTGACCCATCCAGAAATTACTACTGACTTTAGTGAGGCTCTGGTTGAGATAGTAACGCGCCCAACTAAAGGCGCCACTAAAGTGGTAGAAGAGTTATCTAAAATTAACCACTATATTAATCATCACTTACCAAATGGTGAGCGCTTCTGGCCTGCCAGTATGCCTTGCATTTTGAGGGGTAAAACGAATATTCCTATAGCTTATTATGGGGAGTCTAATCTGGGAAAAATGAAAACAGTTTATCGTCGTGGCCTTTCAAATAGGTATGGAAGTGTCATGCAAACTATCGCAGGTATTCACTTTAATTATTCTTTCTCATTGGAATTTTGGGAGTCTTACCAAAAAACCATAGCTCCAAAAAGCAAAGTAAACTCCAAAAGATTTATTAGTCGCCACTATATGGGTTTAACTCGAAATATTTTAAGATATGGTTGGTTGGTTACGTATTTATTTGGAGCATCAGCGACTGTCTGTAAATCTTTTATGCAAGATTACCATGATCATAACTTAGAAGAATTTGATGATAATACTCTGTATCTCCCATATGCAACTTCACTGAGAATGGGTGATATCGGATATCAAAACTCTCAGGAAGATAAAAAAGGAGTAAAGGCAAACTACAATAGTCTTCGTCATTATATCTATAGCCTTAGAGCAGCAATGCAAACCAGTTGTGAGTCTTGTGAAGCTATTGGTACTAAAAAAGATGGAGAGTATCTTCAACTTAATACTAATATTCTTCAAATAGCCAATGAGTACTACTCCTCAGTCAGGCCTAAACCAATAATCAACGGTAGTGATAGACCTCTAGGTGCACTATTAAATGGGGGTGTTGGTTATGTTGAACTAAGGTCTCTTGATGTGAATCCTTTAGTTAAGGATGGTATTGATGAAAAGCAAGTCCAGTTTCTTGAAGCATTCATGTTGTATTGTCTATTAGAGGACTCCCCAGCAGTGTCTTCAACAGAGATAAATGAAATAGATATTAATGCTAACTTAGTTGCCCATAGAGGAAGAGATCCTGGGCTAAAATTGAAGAATAAGGGAGAAGAGCTATTATTAAAAAATTGGGGTGAATCTATCCTCAATAAAATCAATGATTGCTCAGCTCTTCTGAGTAAGGATCATCAGCACTCAGTTAATGAAATCTCGAGTAGGATAAATAATCCTGATTTAACTCCATCAGCTCAGATGCTCAATGAGATGAAGATTGAAGAAAAAGGCTTTTTTGAATATACCGATCAGTACAGCCGTAAATATCAAAAACTTTATAAGGACATTGAGATTAGTGATAGTTATTTTTCTGAGTTAGACAAACTCAGAATTCTTTCAAATGAAAAGCAACTAGAGATGGAATCTAATGACAAGGTGAGTTTTGATCAATTTTTAGAAGAATATTTTTCAAGTGACTCTTAAAGTAGAAACAATTTGTGCTATCGCCTCAGCATTAGGTCAGAGTGGCATTGGGATTGTTAGAGTTTCAGGGCCTCTTGCCAAGTCTATTTCTAAGAAGATTCTTCAGACAAACTTAAAGCCAAGATATGCCTACTATGGTTCCTTTTATAACGAAGATAGTATAATTATTGATAAGGGTGTAGCCATTTTTTTTCCAGGTCCTAACTCCTATACAGGTGAAGATGTTATTGAGTTTCAAGGACATGGAGGTACCAGTGTACTAAGAAAGGTTCTAGAGACAATAATAGCTTCTAATGTTCGACTTGCTGAACCTGGAGAGTTTAGTAAAAGGGCGTTCTTGAATGGCAAAATGGATTTGGTTCAGGCCGAAGCTGTTCAAGATTTAATTCAATCAAACTCAGATGAATCTGCATTAAGTGCAGTTAGATCGCTAACTGGTGAGTTTTCAACAAAAATAAATCAAATACTGTCTGAATTAATTTCATTGAGGGTTTTTGTAGAAGCTACTATCGATTTTTCTGATGAAGAAATTGATTTTTTAGAGACTCAAGAGGTATCAAATAAATTACATACTCTTGAAGAGTCACTTTTAGATATTCTTCAAACTGCAAACCAAGGGGCAATTTTAAGAGATGGCATTCATGTGGCAATTGCTGGCAAGCCCAATGCAGGTAAGTCAAGCTTGCTCAATATGTTAACAAAGCAGTCCAGCGCCATAGTTACTCATATTGCAGGAACTACAAGAGATGTTCTTAAAGAGACGATCCATGTTGAAGGGATGCCTATTCATATAATGGATACCGCTGGACTTCATAATAGTGATGATGTTATAGAGCAAGAAGGAATCAGAAGAGCGCATAATGAAATCAATAATGCTGATATTATTTTGCTTGTTTATGACTCGAGTGATTCAAAGGTTGATCTAACGATTTTGCCTGACTCAGTCAAAAATAAACCAAAAATACTAGTGAAAAACAAAATTGACCTAGTTAACCTTCAGCCTTCGGTTAAAAAAGTTGATGATAATTTAGAAATTGCTATCTCTGCAAAAAATGGCGAAGGGATTGATTCAGTTCGAGACGCACTATCGGATTTTGCAGGGCTGAATTCCAGTATTGAAGGAGTTTTTTTAGCGCGAAAAAGACATATTAACGCAATCGAGGAAACACTTGAATTAATTAGTAATGCGATTAATCAATTGAATCATGGCTCTAGTGAATTGGTTGCCGAAGATCTTCGTCAAGCTAGCAGGCAGCTTGGTCAAATTACTGGTGAATTCTCATCAGATGATCTTTTGGGTGAAATCTTCTCTTCTTTTTGTATTGGGAAATAGAGTACAATTGAGGGTTTCGAGAGAAAAAAATTAGGAAGTTTAAGCGCTCTTCATTTCTCTCTATATTGTTGATTTAAATCACTATTTTATGTGAGATCTGCATAATGTTTTTTGTGCTTTAAACTTTATTTGCTAAAAATTAGCAATATAGCTTGACGCTAGGATTTGAGCATGTATAATTTCCCGCTTTCACCGCACAAATCAAACATTTTTTGAGCGGTAGTTCTTTAACAATTTATCAAGCAACTTGTGTGGGCACTCGTGCAAGAAA
>CAZESR010000001.1:0-185528 GCA_964515065.1 uncultured Piscirickettsiaceae bacterium | reverse complement strand
ACGACCCCTCGCTTAGGAGGCGAGTGCTCTATCCAGCTGAGCTACCAAGGCAAAAAGTATATTATTGCCAGTTATGGTTATTAATTCAAGCAATTAGCTAATTAATTTTTATACTATATAAATACTCATTGATTTAAGCTAATTTCACTTATAAATAACCAAAAAGTATATAATTTAATATATAAATGCAATTTGGGTTTATTGCTGCTGATTTTGAATTAAACACAATCTTCATCTTTTCAACACTTTTAGCCCAATTGGTAAGTGTAGAATTTAAAAAATAAATTAATGGAGTTAATTATGAAAATTATTTTAAAGAGTTCATTTTTTGCTTTTTTCTTGTCATTTTCACAAATGTCCATATCAGGTACCTTCATAGATACTGCTTCTGTTGTTTCAGTTGATAAAGTTTACAAACAGGTTAGAGTTGAAGAGCCCTACAAGGAATGTTACATCAAAGAAACTATCCAAAATAATGGAGATGGAAGCGCTACTAATGAAATCATTGGTGGAGTAATCGGCGGAGCTATTGGAAATCAGTTCGGTGATGGTAGTGGCAAGGACGTTATGACACTTGCTGGAATACTAATGGGAGCTTCAATTGCTAATGATGCTGAAAAGGCAGCAGGTAATGGGAAGCAAACTATTGTCAGTCAAGAGGTTTGTGAGAATAAGGTTAGACAGAAAATAGAAAAAAGATTAAGTCATTACAAAGTAACTGTCGACTTCAACGGAAGAGAGGTTTCTTTTTCAACCAAAAGAAGACCATTTGATGATGTAATAAAAATTGAAGTGACTGTAGATGGGCTAGAAAATTAAATAGTTTTTTAGGCCGTAATGCCTTTCATATTATTTTTTTTATTAATAGCAGCTGCTTTTTTTGCAGCTGCTTTTTTTTATGTTTCAAAAATTATCGCTACACCTCCTGAAGGAAGAGCTGTAGATTATTTAAAAAGACAAGATCTTGCTAAAAACAAAATTATTGCTTGTATCGGCGACTCTCTGACTCATGGAAATGTTGGGCAAAGCTGGGTAGATTGCCTTCGCGAAGAATTCCCTAATGACATTTTTCTTAATGAAGGAATTAATGCAGATACAACTTGGCAAGTCCTTCAAAGACTTGATCCAATCCTTGCATGTAAACCCGATGTTATTATTTTAATGATTGGTACTAATGATGCTCTGGGATCTTTTGATGTTGACTCTGGTCTAAGATATAAAAGAAATAACAACTTACCTGAAGCCCCTTCATTTGAGAAATACAAAGAACAATTACTCGAATTAATTGAGAATATTGATGGTCAATCCAAGGTAGCAATCTGTACTATTCCTCCAATAGGTGAAAACAAAGATTCAGAAGTAAACCATCATGTTAAACGATTTAATGAATATATAAAATTGGTTGCTAGTCAAAAAAAAATAAGTTTGTTGCCAGTTTCTGATTCACTTTGGTCAGAAATTAACTCACGGACATATCCTTTTAAGTCGGATTACAATCCAAAAGCAATTCCGGTAATGCGAAGAATTTTTGGCGGGATTTTTCATCACTATCTTTTAAAAAAGTCTTGGAATGATATAGCCAAAGCAAAAGGGCAATGGATTCTTTTTGATCAAATTCACCTGAATGAAAGAGGTGCTGAGGTAGTCTTTAAATTAGCTAAAAACTTTATCTCAAAGGGTTAATATATTCTAATTTAAAGTATAATTAAAATTTCCCAATAAATCTGAACATAATGAAAGATATCAAGCTTGAAGATCGATTAATTTTTGCACTGGATGTTCCTGAGGTTGCTGATGCTAAGGACATTGTCATAGAGCTTGATGATAGTGTCAATTTTTATAAAATTGGTATGGAAATGCTTATGACAGGTCAGTATTTCGAGCTCCTTGATTGGTTAGTCAAAAAAGATAAAAAAGTTTTTGTTGATCTCAAATTTTTTGATGTTCCTGAGACTGTTGGTAGAACAATTTCAAGACTAAGTGGCTATGGTGCAACATTTGCAACTATTCATGGTAACCAAGCTTTGATGGAAAGAGCAGCAGAGAATAAAGGTAATTTAAAAATTCTTGCTGTGACCGCGCTAACTAGTTTAGATCGTGGTGATTTAGATGATTTGGGTTTTGCATGTGATGTCCAAGAGCTAGTTATCTCTAGAGCTAAAAGAGCATTTGAGGCAGGATGTGATGGAATAGTTTCTTCGGGCCTAGAAGTTCCTTTTATCAGAGAGTATGTTGATGATAGGTTAATAGCTGTTACTCCAGGTATAAGACCGGTTGCAAATAATGATGACCAAAAGCGTGTGGTAGATGTAGCAACTGCCTTTAAAAGTGGATCAGATTATATTGTTGTAGGAAGACCAATAAAAAATGCAGAAAATCGATATAAGGCAGCAACAAATATTCAAAACATTATCAAAACAATATTTGAATCAGTATAATTCAGTTTTCTTTAGTCGCGTAACTCAGTTGGTTAGAGTGTCACCTTGACATGGTGGAAGTCGGCAGTTCGAATCTGCCCGCGACTACCATTCAATTTATTAAATTTTGAAGTTATGTTTTGTAAGTTATAATCTGATGATTTATTAATTATTATACTTTCTTGCCATGAAAAACCTTTTACTAATATTTTCATTATCTTTTATCCTTTCTGGCTGTTCTACTTTGGAAATTGAAGCAGCCACTTCATCTGAGGATATAACTCAAGAAATCCTTGCTAAAGGCCTTACACACGAAGAAAATTTAAAGGAGGCTAGTAAACTTAATAGCCCACATTTGGTTAAGATTGTTACTCTGAAGTTAAAAAATGACCGTGATGAAAAAATCCAAGCAGTGCTCGATGCTGAAAAGTCAGATGAGTTTGCTAATAATGTAAAAGTTTCTGAAGATAACAATAGATTTGTTAGCATAGAAATTAATGAATCTATACAGAGTGGAATTCTGTCTACGGACATTGATCTACTGAATTATTATTTGGAGGGTAGTCGGGATTTAGAAAATAATATACTGAAACATAAATTTCATCTATCTTTAGTATATAACTCAAATGCAAGTAGGAATTATCATTCAATCAGTTTTTGTGACAAATGGAATAATTGTGACGAAAGTACCGAGGTAAAAGTTATCGAAGTAAGTGTTTCAAATTGCAAAAAAAATAATTGTGATTATAAAGAATTATTTGAAATTAACTTGTCAGATGATTTCTTAAAAAATACCTTAAAAGAAGGCTTTTCAATGCGATTAATTTCAGAACAGAAAACAAATACTATTAAATTGTCTAAGGCATACCTAATGGGTTATTTGCAGGTTGCACAATAACTTTTTATATTTTGTAAATCAATTACAAGTTTACGTTAATAGTGGTGAATAAAGTTTTACTGACTTTTTAAATTCTTCACCTTTTCAACACATTAAATTCACATGCTAGGTGTACAATTCATGAAATTGTATTCCTAACTACTATAAATGATATTAGAAATTTTCTTTGCTGCAGGTTGTTTTTGGGGTGTTGAAAAAAACTTTGAGAGTTTTGATGGAGTTTTAGATGTCGTGTCTGGATACTCTGGAGGTAGTTATGATAATCCAACTTACGAAGCTGTACTTAAGAATAGAAAGTTACAAAATGATGGATTTTTGTCAGTTCTTAAAAATATTGGCCTTTCTGATGAGGAAAAAGCAAAGAATAAAAACAGTTTAATTAATCATACTGAAACTGTAAAGGTTGTTTATGATTCTAGTCAGGTGTCAACAGAGGCGCTGATTAAAAACTTTTGGGAAATGCATGATCCAACCCAGTTTAATCGTCAAGGCAATGATGTGGGGAACAATTACCGATCAGCTATCTATTGGATAAATGACGAACAAAAAAAAATTGCTATAGAGACTGGACGAATTTATCAAAAGCTTCTATCGGCTCAAGGTTATGGTGAAATTGTCACTGAAATGGCAGCTCTTGATAAATTTTGGCCTGCAGAAAATTATCATCAAGACTATTTGTTGAGAAACCCAAATGGTTACTGTCCTGACCATTCCACAGGGGTTAAATTTGTCAAGGAATCATCTGAGAATTTTGGTCAAGAGATTGAGCCAATTGGCAGTAAGGAAATTATTGTAATAGGTCCAGAGGTTGAAGGTAGTTGTTTGTTTTGTATAGAATTTGAAAGAAAAGTTACTTCGAAATATAATGGATCTATCCCACTTAGATCTACTCCTGCATCAACTTTAAAGGGTTTTGATATTCAAACTCCAACCTGGGCTACCCCGACGATTATTTTTGTAGAAGATGGAAAGGAAGTCTGGGCCCATCAGGGAATCATGTCCTCCGAAGAGTTTTATCAGGCATTAGGTGAGTTCAAGCTTGGAAAGTCCTCAGAGGCATACAACGTAGCATTTAATGAAGGAACTGATAGAAGATTTTGTAAGCAGTACGAAATTTTTAAGAATACTCCTGAAGGGGTATTTGTAGATAAACTCTCTGGTAGGCCTTTATTTGATACAGCATATCGATTTGACTCAAAATCCGGCTGGTTATCTTTTACTCAGCCAATTGAAAATGAAGTCTATGAGAAGGTAGATACTAGTTATGGAATGATTCGTACTGAGATTCGGTCAGTTAGCTCGGATATTCATCTTGGTCATGTCTTTAATGATGGCCCTAACGGATTACCAAGATATTGTATTAATGCTACAGTGTTAGAGTTTGTTCCACGTGAAGAAGTTTGATAAGTAAAAAAAATGTAAAATAATGTTTTAACCATTCTCTCTCATTATTTAGTTTTTTTTACTTATGGACTTCACCTTTAAATCTGTTTGCTTAGCGCTGATTAAATTTCTATTTTTAGTAACTTTCTCTTTTATTTTTGTAAATTCAGCTCTTGCTGAAGAAAATTTATATGACAGAGGCAAGGAATTGGTTGAAGAGAAAGATTACCCGAAGGCGCTTAAAGCTTTTGAGCTTGCCGCTAAAGCTGGAAATCTTGATGCACTGACGGCGCTAGGAGTTATGTATATTGGGGGAATTGGCGTCGAGCAGGACAATATAAAAGGATATCAATATATCAAGCAAGCTGCAGACAAATCAGACCCCAAAGCTCAATATACTTTGGGTGCATTGTATTATCTTGGTGCAGGTGTTGAAAAGGACTATAAAAAAGCTTTTAATTGGTTAAATTTAGCTTCTAGGCAAAACTATATTGATGCTAAATATAATTTAGGAGTAATGTATGAATTTGGAGAAGGCGTTGATCAGAGTTATGAAAAAGCTTATGAATATTATTTATTTGCAGCCAGGAGAGATAATTTAGAGTCTCAAGTCAAGGTTGCTAAAATGTATGAGGATGGAATTGGCACCAATAAAGATATTGAAAAAAGAGATTATTGGTTGAATAGAATTGAAGAATCAAAATTGGCTAATTGATTTGAATCAATGATTTCTGTCATTTTTTTTGAAATAATGTCGTAAACAAAAAAAATATTTATGGATAAACTAATGCTAAATGAAAATTACGATATTGTTGTTGTTGGCGCTGGTCCTGCTGGTTTAAGCTTCGCCTGTTCAATGGCTAATAATAACCTTAAAGTTCTTGTTGTTGAAAAATCTTCCTACAAATTAATTTCTGATCCTCCACCTGATGGAAGAGAGATTGCTCTTACTCATAATTCTCTAAAGATTTTAAAAAAAATTGGGGTATGGGATTTTATTGACGATTCTGAAATATACCCTCTTAAAGAGGCAAAAGTTTTCGATGGAGAGTCTGACTCTTTGCTAAATTTTGATACAAATAATTCATCAATTGATGCACTTGGCTACCTTGTTCCTAATTATTTAATTAGAAGAGCTTTATACAAAAAGGCGTCTGAAATAGAAAATGTAACTATTCAATTTGATATTTCAGTAGATGATGTTAAGACTAACTCAAACTGTGCAAAAATTTTCTTATCAAATGGAATGGCTATAGAGTCTAAATTAATTGTAGCAGCAGATAGCCGTTTTTCTGAGGTTAGAAGAAAGATGGGCGTACCTTCGGTGATGAAAGATTTCTCCAAGGTAATGATAATTACTAGAGTGTCTCATGAATATTCTCATAATCAAACAGCCTTAGAGTGTTTTAAGTACGGTTATACTTTGGCCTTGCTACCTCTAAATGATAATATTTCATCGGTTGTCCTTACCGTGTCTACAGACCAAAAAGAAGAAATACTTAATATGAGTGAAGAAAAATTTTGTGAATTTGCTGGTGAGGGTTTTAAAAATAAATTAGGTCCTATGAAGCAAATTGGTGATAGGTATTCTTACCCCTTAGTTGGAGTATATTCTCAAAAATTAAGGGCAACTCGATTTGCTCTAATTGGCGATGCTGCGGTTGGTATGCATCCAGTCACCGCACATGGATTCAACTTAGGTCTTAGGAGTCAAGATATCCTTTCAAATTCAATCAATAAGGCGCTTAATCGAGGCTTTGATATTGGTCTTAATAGTATTTTAAAGGAGTACGAAAATAAACAAATACATTTATCTAGATTGATGTATTTTGGAACAAATGGCATTGTTTCATTGTTTACCAATGATGATGCATCTGTTAAGAGAATTAGAAAACTGGTCTTGAGGTTTGCTAATCGCTTTCCACCAGTCAAATCCTTAATTACAAAGCATCTGACTGAATCGAAAAAAAGTAATTTAATCCCTTTTTAACGAAAACAATATGACAGAAACAGGCGATTTAAGCAACCTAAGAAAAGAATACCTCCAGAATGGAATTAATAGAGACGATTTAAATGATAGCCCTATTGATCAGTTCTCTTTATGGTTTTCACAGGCTATGGAGTCTGATATCATTGAACCTTCTGCAATGAGTCTTGCAACATCAGATGATTCCATTGGAATAAGAACAGTACTTCTTAAATATTTTGATGAAAATGGCTTTGTATTTTTTACAAATTATGAATCAAAAAAATCTAAACAAATACAAAATAATCCACAGGCTGCAATTCTTTTTCCATGGTTGGCTCTTGAGAGACAGGTAAAGATTATTGGGTCAGTTGAAAAAATTACCAAGCTTGAGTCTTTTAAATATTTTTCATCAAGACCCAAGGACTCTCAGTTAGGAGCCTGGGCATCTCAACAATCATCAAGGATCTCTTCAAGATCGATATTGGCTGAACAATTTGCCTCAATGAAAAAAAAGTTCTCTGGTGGAGAGATTCCGCTGCCTGATTTTTGGGGTGGATACAGAGTTGTTCCAAAGAGTATTGAGTTCTGGCAAGGGCGAGAAAATAGACTTCATGATCGCTTTATTTACGAATTAAGCGCTGGCAATTGGACTATTAGTCGCTTGTCTCCCTGATTAAACTAATCACAGAGTCTGTCCTCGGACTTTTTCCATGCCAAAAATTGAATGAAAGTGCCGCCTGTTCGACCAGCATTCCAAGACCATCGCTTACTTGTCGAGCTGAATTCTCAAGCCCCCAATTCATAAATGGGGTCTGAGTTCCATACATCAAATCATAACATAAAGCACCCTCACATAGACCACCCGGCAAATCGAGCATATCTCCACTAACTGAGGTGCTAGTTGCATTAATTACTATATCGACTGGCTTAGATTTGATTTGATGAATACCAAATCCACAAACCTTTCCAAATTTTAAAAATTTACTTGCAAGTTCTATTGATTTTTCAGAAGTGCGATTGGCCAGTAAGATTTTTTCAGGTTTTTTATCGAGTATAGGCTTAAGAATCCCCTGAGTTGCACCTCCAGCACCAATAATTAAAATTTCTTTTCCCTGTATGTTTTCATTTAAATTTTTTTCAAGATCATTTACTAATCCATTACCATCTGTATTTTCACCAAAAATAACATTATTTTGAATTTTTATAGTGTTGACAGCGCCAGCTGCTGCAGCATTAGAGGTTAGTTCTTCAGAGAATTTAAATGCTTCAACTTTAAAGGGAAGTGTAATGTTAAACCCTAACCCACCATCATCTATAAATTTCTTTGCAGTTAATGTAAACCCATCAACCGGAGAAAGTATTTTTTTATAAGACAACTCTATGCCAAATTGTTTTGAAAACTCATTATGAATCATAGGTGATAAGCTATGACTAATGGGATTACCAAATACTGCAAATGTATTCATAGAAACTTAAGAAGCTTTTTCATCAGAATTAATAACTGGACTAGAAGCTACGTTTTCTGGATTTTTAGTTTCTGATTTATCTTTGGTTGTCGCGCTTGCTTTCCTAGGCGCTTTTTTTACTGGCCTTCGAGCAGCCTTAGAGCTTTTTTTGTCTTTGGTTTGATTGTTCTCAGTAGGCTTCGTTACCGCATTCTCAGTAGGCTTCGTTACCGCATTCTCAGTAGGCTTAACACTTGCATTGGAGTTATTTTTTTGATTCCTACTCCTATTCCTATTTCTGTTTTGATTGTTTTTATTCTTTTGATTCTCATTCTTTGATTTGTCCGTCGCTGATTTAGAGTTATCAGAACTGTTAGAATTCATCTGAGAGTTTTTATTTTGACTCCTATTCTGATTTCTATTCTGATTTCTACTTCTGCTACGATTCTGAGACCTTGCCTTTTTAGGCTTTTGCACAACCTTTTTATCTGAAGAAAAAATTTCAGTTAATTTGCTCATAAAAGAGACCTTCTTTTCAGGCATTTTTGTTGAAGGTTGATTAGTCAAGATAGCAGGAATATCAGGCTTATCAATATAGTTAATTACATTAGGATTTTCCTGAGGTTTTGAGATTGCTTGAAAGCTCTTATGATGCGAGCTCTTATTGCCTTTTTGTTTGTTTACTGTGTAATGAGGAAAATGCATATATTGGTTTGGAAGCAGCGTAATTTTAATTTTGTGTTTCTCCTCCATATCCGTAATGTTTTGTCTCTTCTCATTCAATAAATACGTAATTACTTCAACACTTGACTGAATGGTTATATCACCACTACTTTTATTTGAGTTCAGGTTATCCTCAAGTTGACGAATGATTCTTAAAGATAGAGATGGTATAGTTGGATTAGTCCCGCTTCCATTACATACAGAGCACGTTTTTCCGGTAGATTCAAGTACTGAATTCATAAGTCTTTGCCTAGATAATTCCAATAAACCAAATCGTGAAATTGTTCCTATCTGTACTCGAGCTCTATCATTGGCGGTAGCTTTTTCCATTAGCTTTTCAATTGAAGTTCGATTAGCTTCAGATGCCATATCAATGAAATCAATAACAACAAGACCTCCAATATCTCTTAATTGCAATTGAACTGCAATTTCTTCAGCAGCATCCAAGTTAGCTTTATATGCAGTATCTTCAATACTAACACCTTTTGTGGCCCTAGCTGAGTTGATATCAATCGCTGTAAGAGCTTCTGTAGCATCAAAAACTATCGTTGCCCCTGATTTCAATGCCACTTCTCTGTTAAATACATTTTTGACTTGTGATTCAACACTCATATGTGCAAAAAGTGAGTGGTCAGTAACATCAAAAAACTTAATCTTATCTAGGTAATGCGGCATTACAAAATTAATAAAATCTCTCGCTTTTTGATAGGTCTCGAGGTCATCTATAATGACGCTATCTGTATCTTCTCTTAGGTAGTCTCTGAGAGCTCTCACAGTGATATCACTCTCTTGATAAATTAAAAAAGGACCATCCTGTTTTTTTGTTGCTGTTTTGATTGACTTCCATAGCTGAGTTAAGTGGTCAACTTCCCATTGAAGTTCACTTACTCCTCTTCCAGCGCCTTCAGTTCGAATAATGAGTCCTGAGTGTTTAGGAATATCAAGTTTTGGCAATATTTTTTTTAAATCTTGGCGATCTGAAGGGCCAATCTGTCTAGAGATTCCAGAGCTTTTTGGATTATTAGGCGTCAAAATCATGTAAGCACCTGCTAAGTTAATATAGGTACTAAGAGCAGCACCTTTATTGCCTCTCTCTTCCTTTTCAACTTGAATGATGATGTCTTGACCCTCTTTGAGGACGTCACTAATTGTTAATTTTTCCCCTTTAGGTTTGACACCTTCAGCAAAAAAAGGAGAAACCTCCTTGAAGGGAAGAAAACCATGCTTCTCTTTTCCATAATCGACGAAAGCAGCCTCGAGTGACTGCTCGACGCGAGAGATTTTTGCTTTGTATATGTTGCCTTTAGTTTTACGATTAAGGCTAGTTTCTATATCGAGATTGGTAAGCTTTTGATTCTTGACGATAGCCACCCGGATCTCTTCCTTGTGGGTAGCATTTATGAGTATGTGATTCATTATAAAGTCCTGTAATATCTGGACTATTGAGCACATGTATAGATTCAATACTTAAGTAATGAATAGGTATAAAGTTTTGATTTTGAAGATCCATCAATTTCTAAATATGTTCTATATGCGGCATCAATAAGCCCATAAAAAATAGTTCATTACAATATTTCTATTTTTTGTTATTTTGAAATAATTGTAAAAAAATTCTTGTTAGTCGAAAAATAATGTACGACAAAGAAATTATACCACAAATTGACCTACAGATTATTCTTACTGGTTAAGAGTCCTACCACCATCAATATTGATAATTTGTCCAGTGATATAGTCTGAATTAGCTAAAAATAACACTGTATCGGCAATATCTTGAGGGGAGCCTTGTCTATTAAGAACAATCCTATCAAGCATAAGTTTTTTTTCATCATCAGAAATCTCTGCAGTAGCTTCAGGCCAAAGGATCGATCCTGGTGAAACCCCATTGACTCGAATGCTAGGCGCTAGTTCCTTTGCCAAGGTTTGAGTCATCATTTTTAAACCAGCTTTGGAAATATTATAGACAGCATGATTCTTTAAAGGTCTCTCTGAGTGAATATCAATTATATTGATGATAGATCCATTATTAATGGATAATTTCTTACTTAGTCCCTTAGACAAGAAAAATGGCGCCCTTAAGTTAACATTTATCACATCATTCCAATCATCAATACTGCTATTTTCGACAGGCTTCGGGTAAAAAACAGATGCATTATTCACCAGTAAATCTAATGACTCAATAGAATTGACTATAGTTAAAATACTATCAATATTATTAAGATTTACTGAAATGACTTCTGTTGTATTTTTTCTTTTTGAGTTGAGCTTGTCACTAAGAAGTTGAGCTTTTTCAAGCGATTGATTGCAATGAATAATAATCTTATAATTATTATCGTGCAGTGTTTCGGCGATTTGAGCTCCAATGCGAGCCGCACCTCCGGTAATTAATGCTGTTTTCATAATTTTTTTAGTAGAGTAAATTTAATGTATTTTTAGTTTTATGAAGAATATTGAGTGCTCACAGTATAAAATATTTTTTACCTATGAATCTCGAGAATATTATATCTAAAAGCATTAAAGACAATAATAGTCCAATTGGATTTGATGTCTTTATGAACCTATCGTTATATCATCATGAATTTGGTTACTATCGCTCTAATAAGAGAATTTTTGGACACAAGGGTGACTTTATTACTTCTCCTGAAATTTCAGACCTTTTTGGTTTTAGTATTGCCAAGCAGTGCAAGCAAGTACTTAATGGTGGGGACATTCTAGAATTTGGTGCTGGCACTGGTATTCTTGCTGCACAGATACTCTTTGAACTTGGAAGGTTAGAATCTCTTCCAAAAAAATATTATATTATTGAATTAAGTGCACAACTTAGATACACTCAAAAGGAAACAATCAAAAAAATATTACCTGAAATATTTGATCAAATAGAGTGGCTCAGTGAACTTCCGAAAAATTTTGAAGGTGTTATTATTGCTAATGAGGTGCTAGATGCCTTCCCTGTGAAACGCATAAGTTTTTCCAAAGGTCATTTTTATGAATTGGGCGTAGACTATGTCAATGGAAACTTTAAGTGGGAAAGATTTCAGGAGACATTTATTAATTCTGGAATACCTGTTTCTGAGAATTTTCAGGAGGGCTATACGACTGAAATAAATCTTCAATCAAGGGCATGGATTAAATCGCTATATGATCTGATGAATAATGGCATAATCCTATTAATAGATTATGGAATGACTGAAGCTGAGTTTTTTCATCCTCAGAGAAGTCAAGGGACCCTTAAGTGTTTCTCTAAGCACAAATCAAACAATAATCCATTTATTCATATTGGAAAGCAAGATATAACAGCGTCAGTTAACTTTACTGATATTGCTAGGTGTGCTAGAGAGTGCGGGTTTGAAATATCTGGTTACACCACTCAGTCTATGTTCTTAATTTCTTTAGGTATAGAGAATTACTTAAAAAATGAAGAGAATGAAGAAAAAATAGCAAAAATCGCTCAAGAGATTAAGCAGCTAATCTTGCCAGGAACCATGGGAGAAGTTTTTAAAGTCATGGCTTTAAGTAAGAAACAATCAGTAAAATTAGATGGCTTCAGAGAGCTAGATTTAACAGGCAGGCTTTAGAATTAATTTATGGATATTTTTCAAACAGTCATCTTAGCCTTAATCCAAGGATTGACAGAATTTTTACCCGTATCCTCCACGGCACATCTTGTTATTCTACCAAAGTTTTTTGATTGGCCTGATCAAGGCTTAGCTTTTGATGTTGTTATTCATTTTGCCACTCTTTGCGCAATTATTTTGTATTACCGAACTTCCATAGTATTACTCTCTCAAGACTTTTTCTCATCTATCTCTAATAGAAAAATGCAAGGTGACTCTATGCTTGCTTGGGGGGTTTTATTGGGAACAATTCCTGTCGGTTTAGCCGGACTTTTCTTTAATGATTTTGTTGAGATTAACCTGAGAAATTTTCAAATTGTAGCCTACGCAACCATTTTCTTCGGTATTGTCCTTGGGCTATCTGATTACATTCATAGAGTCAGAGCAAAAAGTCGCGAGATAATCAAAGGCTCCGATATCTTAATTGTAGGCTGCTTTCAGGCATTAGCTTTAATTCCTGGAACTTCTCGATCAGGCATCACTATAACTGCTGCATTGCTGATTGGATTATCAAGGGGGTTATCGATTAAATTTGCATTTCTTTTATCGATACCTGTGATTACTCTTGCAACATTATATAAATTCTTCGAGTTATCTAGTGAGGCTCAACAAGTTGACTGGCTAATTCTTTTGATAGGTTTTTCTATTGCATTTTTAACAGCTTATTTTACAATTGTATTTTTTATAAAACTAGTTGAAAAAATTGGCTTTCTTCCATTTGTTGTTTATAGAATTCTTCTTGGAGCACTACTATTTCTAATTTAATGCTACAACCTATCTATAGGAAGGACTATGAACCAAGCTCTCATTTAATCAAAACAACAGAGTTAGATTTTAATCTGGGGGATGATGAAACAATTGTATCGTCTAGGATTGTTTTTTACAAAAACCCTGTTGTGTCAAAATCAGTTGATGAGCTGTTTTTAAATGGTGAGTCATTGGAGCTATTATCTATCAAGATTGATAGCTTAAATGCTAATTATGAATTGAAAGACGATGGGCTTTTTCTAGTTAACCCTCCTGAAAACTTTGTTTTGGAGGTCAAGGTTAAGATTCATCCAGAGAGTAAAACAGATTTAAATGGCTTGTATCAGTCAAGTGGTAATTTTTGTACTCAATGTGAGGCTATGGGCTTTAGACAAATAACTTACTATTTAGATAGGCCCGATGTATTGAGTGTTTTTACTACCAAAATTAATGCAAATCGAGATCATTATCCTGTTTTATTAAGTAATGGGAACTTGATAGAGGACTCTAATACACACTCTATATGGCATGATCCTGCCCCAAAGCCTTGCTATCTTTTTGCTTTGGTTGCTGGAAAGCTAGATTACCTTCAGGACGAATTCATAACTTCAACTGGAAGAAATGTTGATTTAAGGCTTTATGTAGAGCCGCACAATATGCACAAAACTGCTTTTGCAATGGAGTCTCTCAAAAAGGCATTTGAGTGGGATGAGAAAAGATTTAATCTAAGCTATGACTTAAATATTTACATGATTGTTGCAGTTGACGATTTCAATATGGGGGCAATGGAAAACAAGGGATTAAATATTTTTAATTCAGATTGCATCTTAGCAAACAAAGACACATCAACTGATTCAAGTTTTGTAAGAATTGAATCCATAATCGGCCATGAGTATTTCCATAATTGGACCGGTAACAGAGTGACCTGTCGTGACTGGTTTCAACTGAGTTTAAAGGAGGGCTTGACTGTCTTTAGAGATCAAGAGTTTTCTTCCGATCTAAGGTCAAGAGCAATCCAAAGAATCTCAGATGTCATTCAGCTTAAAACAAGGCAGTTTGCTGAGGACTCAGGACCGATGTCACACCCAGTCAGGCCTGAATCCTACATTTCAATGGATAACTTCTATACCTCTACTGTTTACGAAAAAGGGGCTGAAGTGATTCGCATGATTCATACTATTCTTGGAGAGAGCGGCTTTCAACAAGGGATGAAATTATACTTTGATAGACACGACGGAGATGCGGTTACCATTGATGATTTCGTCTCAAGTATGGCTGATGCAAATAATATCAATTTTGAAAGTTTTATGCCTTGGTACTCAAAATCAGGAACTCCTGAAGTGACTGTGGAAGATGAATATGATCCAGAAACAAAAGTCTATAGTGCAACATTTACTCAAAAAAATCAAAATACACCATTCGTGATTCCAAATCAGTTTGGTTTGATAGGACAAGATGGTGCCGAGATTGAATCTGGGATGGTGGTTATTGATGAGCTTACTAAGACGATTTTTTTTGAAAATATTCCTGTTAAACCAACTCCCTCTTGGTTTAGAGGTTTTTCAGCGCCAATCAAATTCAATAGTAATTTGACAACGAATAAAAAGATATTTTTGGTGTCAAATGATACTGACCCCCATAATCGATGGGATTCCGTTCAAAGTCTCTGGTTAGAGTACATCCTAAGTCCGGAGCTGATTTCTAAAAAAGAACTATTTAGTATGATTGAAAATCTTATGACTAAAGAATCAGATTTTGCTCTTTTGTCAGAGATGATGAGTCTTCCTTCAGAACAAATTATCCATCAAAATGTAGGTGAAATTGATGTTGAGGAGGTGCACAATAAACGAAACAATTCGCATCTTGAAATTGGAAGTGAATTTAAAAGTGTTTTTTTAGAAAACTATGAAAAATTAAACTACAAGAAGCCTTTTGATCTTTCTTCGCTATCAGTTGCTGAGCGCGCACTCAAAAATACCTGCTTAGCTTATCTAACAAAACTTGGTGAATTTGATATTGCATATCAGCAATTTATCAATGCAGATTGCATGACTGATCAGTTTGGGGCGTTTCAATCCCTTCTTAATTCTCCAAATTCATATAGAGATGAAGTGATTGAGCGCTTTTATCATCAGCATAAGTCAGATGTTCAGGTGATGGATAAATGGTTTAGCGCTCAAAGTACATCAACTCTCACATCAGTTAGAGATGTGAGGAGTCTAATGAAGCATGAGTTATTTACCATGAAGAATCCAAACAGAGTTCGCTCTGTTATTGGATCTTTTTGCCAAAATACTATACAGTTTCATTGTCAAGAGGGCTATCAGCTCTTGAGCGAGGTTATAATTGAGCTAGATGATTTAAACCCTCAAATTGCTGCAAGGTTTGCTGGTATTTTTAATCACTGGAGGCGTTTTGCCCCCAAATATTTAAAACTCCAAGAGCAACAGATTAAATCAATCATTGACAGAGATAAAATTTCAAAAGATGTTTTTGAGATAGTTCAATCTGCAATTAAAGGAAAACACTAATGTCTTACTTGAAAGCTAAAAAATTAAGTGAACTATTGATTTCAAAGAATATGTCGATTGCCGTTGCTGAGTCTTGTACAGGAGGCTCATTATCTAGCTCACTGACTTCAATTCCAGGAGCATCAAACTACTTTAACTGCGGATTTATAACCTACAGTAACGATTCTAAAGTAAATATGCTTAATGTTGACTCAAATTCTATTGAGCTTTTTGGTGCTGTCAGTGAAAAAGTTGCCTATGAAATGGCAATGGGTGCTGGCCATAACTCTCAGAGCAATCTAGCTATTTCAGTTACAGGAATTGCTGGCCCCTCTGGAGGCACCCCAGAAAAACCTATTGGAATGGTATGCTTTGGTTTTTATGTTCAAGGAAATGTGTCAACGACTACTCAATTTTTCTCTGGAGTTAGGTCTGAAATTGTATCTGAGAGTATTGCCTTTGCATTAACTGAATTGACATCGAAAATCGAATGAATCACTCCATAGTTTCCATTGCTCCGATGATGGATTGGACGGATAAACACTGTAGATATTTTTATCGTCTCATTAGTAAGAATGTTCTCCTTTATACTGAAATGATTACGGCAAAGGCAATCTTGCATGGCGATAAAAATCGATTATTAGACTTTAATGCTAACGAAAATCCTTTAGTTCTTCAACTTGGAGGAAGCGACCCCAAGGAAATGGCAGACTGTGCCTTGATCGCTCAGGATTGGGGTTATGACGAAGTTAATATTAATGTTGGTTGTCCATCTGATAGGGTTCTCTCAGGAAGTTTTGGTGCATGCCTGATGAAAGAGCCTGATCTCGTTGCTAAGTGCGTTGAGAGTATGACTCGAAAGTGCGATATACCAGTAACTGTAAAGCATCGAATCGGGATTGATGATATGGAGAGTTATGATCAGTTATCTGATTTTGTGCGGCGGATAAGTGAGAAGGGTTGTCAACACTTTATTGTACATGCTCGTAAAGCTTGGCTAAGTGGGCTGAGCCCAAAAGAAAATCGAACCATCCCTCCGTTGAATTATCCTTGGGTTTATCAACTAAAAAAAGATTTTTCAAAGTTAAAATTTACCATAAATGGCGGTATAGCAAATTGCGAAGAGATTGTTAAGCATTTAGATAAAGTTGATGGTGTCATGATTGGAAGGTCCGTCTATCACAATCCATTTCTACTTCAGCAGATAGAAGGAGAAATCTTTAAAGACAAAGAGACCTCTATAGATCGAGAGCTAATTCTGAAAAAATATATGTCTTACATCACTGATCAGTTGCAAAAAGGTGTACCAATAAGGTCTATGACTAGACATATTTTAGGTTTGTATCATGGTGAAGCACACGCCAATCTATTTAGAAGGCTACTTAGTGGAAAAATTGTAGAATTAGACCGCATAAATGACTGGCTGGATTTTAAAAAAAATAGATCAACTGGGATTAAAAGCTTTTAATAGTTTGGTAAAATTTTTGTAAATTTCTTTAATTAAATACTATGGCAGGCAACCACTTTGTAGCAAGCATCGATATTGGAACTGAAAAGATTGCTTTGCTGGTTGCTGAAAGAGAAGATGATGATCATCTTCGAATCATTGGACATAATGTTTGCCCTTCTAAAGGAGTCAGAAGAGGTTCCATTTTTTCGATTGACTCTTTGTCCAGGGAAGTTTCAAAATTAATCAAAAAAACTGAAGAAAGTTTTGGAATTGATCTGGCACTATTTCGTGTTAATATTTCTGATACTCACTTAACCTGTATTGATGGAAAAGGCAAAGTACCTGTTAATGAATTTGTTAGCGCTGATGATTTAGACTCTGTTCTTGAGTCAGCTATGGCGATTTCAACCCCAACCAATAAAGAAAAACTTCATATCATAAAAAAGAAGTTTACGATCAACGAGACTGTAGTTGTTGATGACCCGATGGATATGGAAGCTGAGGTTTTAGAGTCCAAAGTTCATATCATTACTGTTTCAAGTTCGAGCGTTAGAAATGTAGAAAACTGTCTCAAGCAAAGTGATCTCGAGGTGGATAAAATAGTTCTCAATTCGATTGCTAAATCCCAGGCCTTGCTAACCCAAGAAGATAAAAATAGTGGCGTATGCCTTCTTGATATTGGTGCAGGAGTGACTAGCTACTCGGTATTTAAAGAAGAGGGCATTATTCAAAGTGGAATCATTGCAATGGGAGGTGATGAGGTAACGCAGTCAATTGCGTATGCTTTTGACACGTCTCTTGAAGAAGCAAAGCGACTCAAAGAAAATTATGGAGCAGCTAAGACATTGCTACAGTCTGATGATAAATTTATTGATTTCACTCAGGCAAATAGTAAGGAAGAGCGACAACTCTCAAGCTTAGATTTGAGTGAGGTTATTGAGGAGTCCTATAGGGAGATTTTTGAGGCGCTAAAAAATGAGCTAGTGCATCGCAACCTATATTCCCTAATCAAGTCAGGATTCGTTCTTTGCGGAGGCGGCGCTGAAATCAATTCTATCGAAGAGCTTATTCGGGATTTTTTTTCCAAGAGAGTAAAGCTTGGTAAAATTCAACGATCAAGAATTTCAGGTCTTGAAACTATTCTCACTGACTATCGATATACAGGAAGTATAGGCCTATTATTGCATGAGGGTGATTTGAATAAAGCCAAATTTATTGTTTCAAACGGAAACAATGGGGTTATGGGTAAGTTAAAGAAAGCAATTGTAGGTAATTTTTAAATTATGGTTAAACAAAGAACAATTAAGAAAACAGTTAAAGCTCGCGGTGTTGGAATTCACAGCGGTAAAGTTGTCAATTTAACCTTAATTCCAGCGGCAGCAGACCATGGCGTTGTTTTTAAAAGGCTTGATGCTGGGGGTAGGCAAGTTCATGCTCATAGCGCTTTCGTTAATGAGGTGGTATTATCCACTGGACTTGAAAATCAAGGCGTTAAGGTTTCAACAATTGAGCACCTGATGTCAGCACTCTCAGCACTTGGAGTTGATAATGTATTGGTTGAGCTTGATTCGTTTGAGGTGCCAATCATGGATGGCTCTTCTGCACCATTTGTTTTTTTGGTTCAGTCTGCTGGTATTGAGGAGCAGGATGCGCCTAAAAGATTTATAGTCATCAAAGATAAAATTAGAGTGGAAAATGGTGAATCATGGGCGCAAGTTTCTCCTCACAATGGCTTTAAAGTCTCATTAGAAATAGATTTTGAACACAAAAAAATAAAGGAAAGTGGACAAAAGCTGACTATTGATTTTTCTGAACAATCCTATCTAAAAGAAATATCTCGAGCCAGAACGTTTGGTTATGAGAGAGATGTTGAGATGCTTCAAAAACAAAACCTTGCACTTGGTGCAAGTATAGATAATGCAATTGCTCTCTCTGATGATGACATCTTAAATGAAGATGGAATGCGCTATCATAATGAATTTGTTAAACATAAAATCTTAGACATTGTAGGCGACCTTTTTCTTTTGGGTGGCAATGTTATTGGGCACTATGAAGGTTTCAGGACGGGCCACATGCTTAATGACCAACTTTTATCAGCAATTCTATCGCAACCAAAAGCTTTCAGCATTGAAACTTTTGAGGAGAGCAGCTCGCCAATACAATTTTATTCAGAAGATTGGCAAAATGATCTGTAAGTCAAGCTCAAACTTTCCAAAAAACTAAATGCTAGCTGACCTTCTTGAACCCTGTTTTTAAAGCAAATTTTGCATCAAACGAAGTGTTTTAGCCTTAAATTCTTTGGGTATAATCGAAAACTTTTAAATTACCGTATTAAGCGATGGAATTAAATGGCGCTGAAATTCTAGTAGATTGTCTTCAGAAAGAGGGCGTTGACCATGTTTTTGGTTATCCCGGAGGTGCTGTCCTTCATATCTATGATGCAATAGAAGCTCAGGACAAAATTACCCATATATTGGTTCGTCATGAACAGGGGGCTGCTCATGGTGCAGATGGATACGCGAGAGCTAATGGAAAACCAGGGGTCGTCCTAGTTACCTCGGGTCCGGGAATTACTAATGCTGTAACGGGTATTGCAACTGCCCACATGGACTCGATACCAATGGTTGTAATTTCAGGTCAAGTTCCTTCACCGCTCATTGGTATGGATGCCTTCCAGGAAGTAGATGCTACCGGTATTACTCGATCATGTGTGAAGCATAATTTTCTAGTAAGAGACATTAGTGAAATTGCTATTACAGTAAAAAAAGCTTTCCATATTGCGACTACTGGAAGACCAGGACCTGTTGTTATCGATATACCTAAAGATATTACTATTGCCAAAATGGAGAAAGAGGAATACCCTGAGTCTATCGAGATCCGCTCTTATAAGCCTACTACTAAACCAAGTAATCGTCAAATTCGAAAAGCAGCTGAGTTGATTTCAAAATCAAAAAGACCAATTCTATATTCTGGAGGCGGATGTGTAATTGGTAATGCCTCTGATGAACTTCGAGAGCTTACTCGTATGCTTGGATTCCCAATAACACAAACCCTTATGGGTCTTGGTGCATACCCTATGACTGACAAACAGTCTTTAGGAATGCTAGGTATGCATGGAACTTATGAGGCAAATATGGCTATGCATGGCTCCGATTGTGTAGTAGCGATTGGCGCTAGATTTGATGATAGAATTACAGGTAACTTAGCAAAATTTTGTCCAACCGCTAAATTTATTCATATTGACATAGACCCATCTCAAATTTCTAAGAATGTGGTAGCTGATATTCCAATTGTTGGACAAACAAAACAAGTACTTCAGGCACTAATAGATGATTTAAAAGGCAAGGATATGCCTGATATTTCTAATTGGTGGTCACAAATTGATGAATGGAGAAAAGTTGACTCATTAGCCTATAAAAAATCACCTGATGTTATTAAGCCACAATCCGTAATCGAGGCTTTATATGAAGTAACTCAAGGCAAGGCTATTGTTACTTCTGATGTTGGACAGCATCAAATGTGGGCTGCGCAATATTACTTGTTTGATGAGCCAAGGCAATGGATTAATTCTGGTGGTCTTGGAACAATGGGTTTTGGTCTTCCAGCAGCTATGGGCGCAAAACTCGCAATGCCAGAAAAAGATGTTGCTTGTATAACTGGTGAGGGTAGTATTCAAATGATGCTACAAGAGCTTTCAACTATGCTTCAATATGCAACGCCAGTGAAGATTATTAATCTTAATAATGGCTATCTTGGAATGGTTAGACAGTGGCAAGAGTTTTTTTATGAAAAGCGTTATGCAATGTCATACATGGACGCTTTGCCAGACTTTGTTAAATTGGCTGAAAGTTATGGTCATATGGGAATTAAGATTGACAAAGAAGATGATCTTAAGCCAGCATTGATTGAAGCATTTAAGCAAAAAGATCGTTCGGTTTTTCTTGATATCATGACCGATCCTTCGGAAAATGTATTTCCAATGATCCCGGCTGGTGGTGCGCACTGCGATATGCTTCTTGCTGGAAGAGATGAAATGGTTTCTAAAGATGAAACAGACTTTAATGCGGTATAGTTTATGAGACATATTATTTCAGTTATATTAGAAGATGAGGCTGGAGCTCTTTCAAGAGTGTCTGGACTTTTTACCCAACGCGGCTTTAATATCGAATCACTCTCAGTTGCTCAAACAACTGACCCTACTCTATCGAGGATGACAATTGTATCTTCTGGGAGTGATAGGGTCTTAGAGCAAATTGTCAAGCAACTCAATAAATTAATTGAGGTAGTTAAAGTTTCTGATTTAACTAGTCAGGATCATGTTGAAAGAGAACTGATGCTTGCAAAGATTTCTTCTGTGTCAAAAGAAGGGGTAGACTTAAAAGAGTTAGTTGAAATTTTTGGCTGTAAGGTTGTAGATGTGAAAGACAAAATTTACACAATAGAAGTATCAGGAAAGACTAAAAAGATCAATGCATTTTTGGATGCATTAGAGCCATCAAATATTATTGAAATCTCAAGAACAGGAGTAACTGGGATTTCGAGAGGAAAAAAATTAATCTAAATTATAGGAAAAAAAATGAATAGATATTACGATAAAGATACAGACCTTTCAATTATTCAAGGTAAAAAAGTAGCTATTATTGGCTATGGTTCTCAAGGGCATGCCCATGCAAACAACCTGAAAGATTCAGGTGTCGAGGTTGTTGTAGGGCTTCGTGAAGGTTCGTCTTCTGCAGTAAAAGCTAAAGAAGCTGGGTTGGGAGTTATGTCTGTTGAAGAAGCGAGTGGATGGGCAGATGTTGTTATGGTTCTTGCACCCGATGAGTTTCAAGCCAGTATTTATTCTGAAAATATAGAGCCAAACTTAAAGCAAGGTGTTGCTTTAGCTTTTGCTCATGGCCTTAATATTCATTTTGATATGATTGTTCCTAGAGAGGATCTAGATGTCATTATGATCGCCCCTAAAGCTCCTGGGCACACTGTTCGTTCAGAATTTGTCAAAGGTGGAGGAATTCCTGATTTGATTGCTGTTCAGCAAAATGCCACTGGAAATGCTAAAGAGATAGCACTATCCTATGCATCAGCGATTGGCGGCGGAAGAACAGGTATTCTTGAGACAAGCTTTAGAGAAGAAACAGAAACTGATCTATTTGGAGAGCAAGTCGTTTTGTGCGGTGGAACAACTTCACTTGTTCAGGCAGGTTTTGAAACTCTCGTTGAAGCAGGATATGAGCCAGAGATGGCTTATTTTGAGTGCCTACACGAGTTAAAGTTAATTGTTGACCTATTGTATGAAGGCGGTATTGCAAATATGCGTTATTCAATTTCTAATACAGCTGAATATGGCGATGTTACTAGGGGTCCTAGAATAGTGACTGATGAGACTAAGGCTGAAATGAAGAAGATTTTAAGCGAAATTCAAAGTGGTGCATTTGCCAAAGAGTTTATTAGTAACGTTGGAGATTTACCAGCGCGTCGTGATATTCAGAGAAAACATCAAATTGAAACGGTTGGTGAAAGTTTGCGTTCAATGATGCCTTGGATTGCAAAAAATAAATTAGTTGACCAGTCAAAAAACTAATTCAAATTGTTCAGGTCAGCTTTAGTTAAAAAGTTATGACTGAGAAAATACCAAGAAAAAGAGGGATTTATCTATTGCCAAGCGTTCTAACAACGTTTGGCATGTTTGCCGGCTTTTATTCAATTATCTCTTCAATCAATGGTGATTTTACAGTAGCCGCAATCTCAATTTTAGTTGCTATGATGTGGGATACACTTGATGGTCGTTTAGCCCGCCTTACAAACACTCAGAGCGCCTTCGGTGCTGAATATGACTCTCTCGCTGATTTAGTGTCATTCGGTTTGGCTCCTGCGCTCCTTGTCTACCAGTGGACTCTTTATGAGCTTGGCAGATTTGGATGGTTGGCATCTTTTGTTTTTTTGGCTTGTGCGGCGCTTAGGCTCGCAAGATTTAATACTCAGATTGGTACTGCCGATAAGAGGTATTTTCAAGGCCTTCCTTCTCCAGCAGCAGCAGGGGTTATAGCAAGTATGATTTGGCTTAAAATTTGGACATTCGCGTCTTTCGATTCAGATGTGATTTCTCTGGGCTATTACCTTGGAGCGGGCATCACAATTTTGTGTGGTCTATTAATGGTCAGCAATGTTCGTTATTATAGTTTTAAAGAATTTGATTCTAAAAAAGCCTCATTTAGATTCCTTCTATTTGTAATTTTGAGCCTTATTATTTTGGTGTACAAGCCCAATATTATTCTATTTACAGGGTTCTTTCTTTATTTACTATCAGGCCCAATCATAACAATTGTTGGACTTAACAAAAAGCGTTTACAGAAAAAACAAGGTTAATCTACTCAAGTTCCTCTATAATCAATCGCTATGAATAAGTTTCTAAATTTATTGACACTAATTTCACTGAGCAAGCTCTTTGCTTTGTTACGATTATTGCCGTAAGGCAATAATAATCATAGTAGACGAAAGTCTATCCATAAAACTTAAGATAAAATGTGAGAAATAAAGGGAGCTAGCGATGTCCGAAAAACTAATAATATTTGATACAACTCTAAGAGATGGTGAGCAATCACCGGGCGCATCTATGACGAAAGATGAAAAAGTTCGAATTGCCAAAAGCTTAGAGAAAATGAAAGTAGACGTCATTGAGGCAGGTTTTGCTATTGCCTCTCAGGGAGACTTTGAGGCGGTTCAAGCTGTTGCAAAAGCAGTAAAAGACTCTACAATCTGCTCTTTAGCAAGAGCACTAGATAAAGATATTGATAGAGCAGGAGAGTCTATAAAAAAGGCTAATTCTGCTCGAATTCATACCTTTATTGCTACATCTGATATCCATATGAAGATGAAGCTTGGAATGACTCCTGATGAGGTTGTTAATCAGGCTGTTAGGTCAGTCAAAAGAGCAAGAAAATTTACTGACAATATTGAATTCAGTCCTGAAGATGCCGGAAGATCGGATATAGATTTTTTGTGCCGAATCATAGAAGCCACTATTAAAGCAGGTGCCACAACAATTAATATTCCTGATACAGTTGGATACAATATTCCTCATCAGTTTGGAAAAACAATGAAAGAGCTTATCGAAAGAATTCCGAATTCTGACAAAGCTATCTTTTCTGCGCACTGCCACAATGATCTTGGTCTAGCAGTTTCTAATTCTCTCTCAGCGGTACTAAATGGTGCAAGGCAAATTGAGTGCACTATTAATGGTCTAGGTGAAAGGGCTGGAAACACTTCTTTAGAGGAGGTCGTAATGGCAGTTAGAACTAGACAAGATGTCTTTGGTTGTGACACAGAAATAGATGCCACAGGAATTCTCGCTGCTTCGAGGCTGGTATCCTCTATAACTGGCTTTGTTGTTCAGCCAAATAAAGCGATAGTTGGCGCTAATGCTTTTGCTCATGAAGCTGGAATTCATCAAGATGGTGTTCTTAAACACAGAGAGACATATGAAATCATGAAGGCAGAAGATGTGGGTTGGAATAAAAACTCTTTAGTCCTTGGAAAGCACTCTGGTCGAAATGCCTTTAAATCTAGACTCAGTGAGCTGGGTGTTGAGTTTGAATCTGATGAAGATCTAAATGATGCTTTCTCAAGATTTAAAACCTTAGCTGATAAAAAACATGACATCTTTGATGAAGATCTTCAGGCGCTAGTTTCAGAGACTCAAACTGAGGATACAGAAATTATTCAACTAGTTTCTCTTAAGGTTTCTGCAGAGTCAGGCAAGGTGAATACTGCAGATGTTACGCTGTCCATTAATGGAAGTGAACATAGTGCCTCAGCAAATACCTCGGGCGCTGTTGATGCAACATTCAATGCTATTTTGTCATTGGTTGATATCGAGCCAAAACTTCAGCTTTATTCTGTTTCAAATGTCACTCAGGGTACAGATTCATTAGGTGAGGTTAATGTTAGGCTTGAGCATGAGGGTAAGATCGTAAATGGCCAGGGAGTTGATACCGATATCATCACCTCTTCAGCCAAAGCATATGTCCATGCACTAAATAAAGTTATGGCCAATGTAGAACGAGCGCACCCACAGATTTGATGAATCTTGATAGAAGTAAATATCTTGAGGCCCTAGGAATTCCTGATTTTTTATATTCTTCTGTCAGCCCTGAATTGTCAGCTAAATATAAATTGTTGGTGATTGAGCTAGATTCTGAGGATTCATTTTGTCAATCTGGAGCCAGTCAAGATTTGCTATTTAAAATGCTAGCGTCTATTGGACTTGGCTTGAATGAATGTAATCTAATATCGATAGATAACTCTGAAATTAATCGCTTTATTGAAGATCACTCTTCAGATTTGATGTTAATTATGGATTCATCCATTTCTGCTAAAGGTAAATCTTTATTTATTACCTATCACCCAAAAGATATAATCAAAAATCCCCAACTAAAGAGAGACACTTGGGAGGTTTTAAAAAAGGTTAAATTATGTCTAAAGTAGATTATTCTCTTGAGTCATATGAGCGACCCAAGTTAAAAACGCCAAATGGTGAGAAAAAGCTTTTACTTCACTCATGCTGCGCACCCTGTGCAGGTGAAATTATGGAAGCTTTAGCTGCTTCTGAAATTGATACCACAATATATTTTTATAACCCCAATATTCATCCTTTCGATGAGTATGAGCTCAGAAAAGAGGAAAATATTCGTTTTGCTGAAAAATTAGGCATGCCTGTTATCGATGCTGATTATGATAGGGATGAATGGTTTGCTAGAACCAAAGGGCAAGAGAATGAGCCTGAGAGAGGGGCAAGATGTACGACTTGTTTTGATATGAGATTTCAAAAAACTGCACAGTATGCTTCAGAAAATAATTTTGATATTATTTCATCAACGCTTGGCATATCCAGATGGAAAGATATGAAACAAATTAACGACTCTGGCGCAAGATCATCAGAGTCCCATGATCTTCCTTATTGGGATTTTAACTGGCGCAAACAAGGGGGCTCATCAAGAATGCTGGAGATCTCAAAAAAGGAAAATTTCTATCAGCAAGAGTACTGTGGTTGTGTTTACTCACTTCGAGACACTAACAAGTGGCGACTCTCAAAAGGGAGAGAGAAGATTGAGAGGGGCGTCAAGTTTTATCAAGACGCTAAATTAAAATTATCTCAGCTAGATTAACCTTCAATTAGGTAAAGAAGCAAAGATTTTTGAGCATGAAGGCGATTCTCAGCCTCACTCCAAACAACACTTTGATTGCCATCAATTACTTCGGAGCTAACCTCTACGCCGCGGTAGGCTGGAAGGCAGTGCATAAAAACAGCATCATTTTTAGCGCGACTCATTAGTTCTTGATTGACTTGAAACCCCTTAAAAGCACTTTCCCTCTGTTTTTTTTCAGATTCCTGACCCATACTGGTCCAAACATCTGTAACAACAATATCAGCATCCTTGCAAGCATCTATTGGATTATTAGAGAAATTAATGTTTTTCTGATATTTTTGAGTAAACAGTTTAGAGGGCTCATAGCCAACGGGAGTCGCAATCGATAGTTCGAAATCAAATATCGCTGCAGCTTGCATATATGTTTGGCAAACATTGCATCCGTCTCCAACCCAAGCGATTTTTTTACCTTGAACAACCCCTTTTTCTTCTTGATAAGTCATCAAGTCGGCAAGAATTTGACAAGGGTGTGACTCATCCGAAAGGGCGTTAATAACTGGTTTGCTTGAATGCTTTGAGAATTCAACAATATCTTCATGAGAGGAAAGCCTTAGCATTACCGCGTCAACCATAGAGCTTATCACTATTGAGCTATCAGTAATTGGCTCACCTCTGCCCAGTTGTATATCTTTTTCAGATAAAAAAAGTGACTGTCCTCCAAGCTGTGTCATACCAGCCTCAAAAGAAACCCTGGTTCTAGTCGAGGATTTATCAAAAATCATTGCCAAGGTTTTATTTTTTAGTGAGTCATTTATCTTGCCACTTTTGTGTTCTTTTTTTAAAGTAATTGCGCGATCTATAATGCCCTGTAATTCTTTATGGCTAAGATCATCAAAATTAATAAAGTTTTTTGTCATGATTTATTCCTAATTGCCTATTAGTGTAACAAGTTTACCTATTATGGTATCGATTTCCTTTTTAGAGATTATTAAAGGGGGCAGCATTCTTATTGAGCTTCCAGTAACATTGATGAGTAGTTTGTCTTTAAGTGCTTTTTTCACTAGCTGACTACAATTAACCTTATCACTATCAAGACCAATACCAATCATTAACCCCTTTATCCGGACTTCTTTGACTGCACTATTGTTACTGAAATGTGTATCAAATTCTGATTTAAAGTAAGCACTCATTTGATTGACATTATCAAGCACATCGGTGTTTTGAAATATATCTAGAACCCCCAAGGCAGCAGCTGTGACCAATGGATTCCCCCCAAAGGTTGAGCCATGAGTTCCAGGGGTTAGCATTTCTGATGCAACACCTTTTGCTAAGCACGCTCCTATCGGAACACCATTGCCAAGACCTTTTGCAAGACAAAGTATGTCTGGAGTGATGTCGTTATGTTCATGAGCAAAAAGCTTGCCAGTTCTTCCCATACAAGATTGAACTCCATCTAATATGAGTAGCCAGCCATTCTTTTTACAGATATCTTGCACCTTATTTAGATAGTCATTTTTTGGAATGATAACGCCAGCCTCTCCCTGAATCGGCTCAACCATGACAGCAACAACGTCTTTGTTATCTGTCAATTGGCGAATTCCATCCACATCATCATAATCGACATGAATAAACTCACTCATGAGTGGAGAAAAGCCAGCTTGCACCTTGGCTTGTCCAGTTGCAGATAAGGTTGCCATTGTTCTTCCATGAAAACTTTGACTTGCAGTTAAAATGACCGGATTATCAATACTCTTGCTGCGCGCATATAGTCTTGCAATTTTAATCGCTGCCTCATTAGCTTCAGCTCCCGAATTAGAGAAAAAAACCTTATCCATCTTTGCTAAATTACATAAGTGTTTTGCTAACTCCTCCTGATTTTCAATTCGATAAATATTCGAAGTATGAAGTAGCTTCTGTGACTGATCCACTAATTGTTTTGTTATAGTGGGGTGACAATGACCAAGGTTGACAACCCCGATACCAGATAAAGCATCGAGATATTCGTCACCATTTGAATCAGTCAGCCAGCAACCATCACCCTTAACAAAGGTGACATCAAGCGGAGAGTAGTTAGACATTAAGTTAGACATAAAAAATTATTAGGGTAGTTAAATTAAAAAAGCCCCAAATTGGGGCTTTTGAAACTAGGTATATTATTACTCTCAAGACAAAATAGCCGCCACTGGGATATAAGATTGAAGACAAGATCTTCGTGAATTAAATTGTCTTATTGTTTTTGATGTCACAATGTCTACAAGAACTTCTTTAAATAATAAACATAATATTATATCCTAATTTTAGCAACCATTCTTTCTGTAATTTAAGCAATATACAAGATAAAAAAGTTTAATTTTGTTCATTATTTATGACACAATATAAATGCAAGAAAAACAATTTTATTTCATTAATCTAAGGAGTAAAAATGCAACTAAACCTTTCTGGTCATCATCTCGATATTACATCTGCCATCAGGCAACACACAAGCGATAAGCTTGCAAAAATTAAACACCACTTTGACAATGTCATGAACGTAAATATGATTTTAGAAGTACAAAAAGACGTTCAAACTGCAGAAGCAACAATCCACGTTAGTGGTGCTGACTTATTTGCTAAAGCGCAAAGTAACGATATGTATGTTTCAATTGATCAGTTAATTAACAAACTAGATACACAAATAATAAAACACAAAGAAAAACTACATAACCACAGAGGTTAGCCCATATAAATTATAATACGTTGTAATAACTGCATAACAAGTCTCACTTGTTATGCAGGTCACACAACGGGTACAAATTATGGCTGAGTTAGAGCTTACTAGTTTCGAGGTAAGCCTTCAAAATTTAATGACAGCGCTAGAAGTATCAGATTATGATGAGGCTAAACATCAAATTAAAGAACTTCATCCAGGAGAGATAGCGCTCCTCTTTGAAGCTATTCAGCCAAAAGACAGGTCCATCCTTTGGCCAGGGATTGAAATTTCTATTCAGGGAGAGATTCTAAAGGAGGTCAACGAGGACGTTCAGTCGCAACTGATTGCTGAGATGAGCATTGACTCTCTAGTAAAAGCTACAGAAAAATTAGATACTGATGATCTAGCTGACATTGTGCCAAATATGCCAGAGTCAGCTGTTCATAGTCTTTTATTGACGCTCGATTTTAAACATCGAGAACGCCTTAATAAAGTGCTTAGTTATCCTGAGAATTCAGCTGGTGGATTGATGAATACTGACTTTATTACTGTCAGACCAGATGTTTCTATTAGAGCTGTTATAAGATATCTCAGACTTTTGAAAGAGATGCCAGTTGATACAGATCAAGTTTTTGTTGTTGATAGAAACTTTAATTACTTGGGCTCACTTCTAATCACTTCTTTACTGACAGAGGAGCCAGAGCAGATGGTTGAAAAATTCATCAGTAATGACTTTTCAAAGCCAGTCAGTGCAGAGACTGATGAATCAGAAGTAGCACTCTTATTTGAACAAAGAAATTTAATTTCAGCACCAGTAATCGATGAAGATAACCAGCTTGTTGGAAGAATTACAATTGATGATGTGGTGGATGTTATTAGGGATCAAGCTGAGCACTCGGTGATGTCAATGGTCGGTTTGGATGAGGATGAGGATGTATTCGCTCCCATCATTCATAGCTCAAAAAAAAGAAGTATTTGGCTTGGTGTTAACCTAATCACCGCTTTCATAGCGGTCTATTTTATTGGCCTTTTTGAGGCAACACTGCAACAGAAAATCGCACTTGCAATACTGATGCCGGTTGTTGCTAGTATGGGCGGTATTGCGGGAACCCAGACGCTCATCATAGTCACTAGAGGTATTGCAACTGGAAAAGTCACCACAGCAAACATCAAGGCTTTAATAAATAAAGAGGTAGCCGTGAGCGGGCTAAATGGAATTATATGGTCTCTGGTAATAGGACTGATAACATATTACTGGTTCTCTGATTTGCTTTTAAGTCTCATAATCGCTCTTGCAATTATCACTAATCTAATTGTTGCAGCTTTTTCTGGAGCATTTCTACCTCTACTACTCTCAAAACTAAGAATTGACCCAGCACTTGCTGGCGGGGTTATTTTGACAACAATTACTGATGTCATAGGCTTCGTTGCATTTTTAGGGCTAGCTGCGCTCTTTATTTAGTGAGTTTTAACTAAGTAATGAGACTCATTTATACTAATGAAAATCGAATCATGGTCCTTAACGTTAAAAATGTGCTTATGAGTCACGGTATTGACGTGACACTGAACAACGAATTTGCATCCAGCGCATCAGGTGGACTGGCCCCTTTTGATACATGGCCCGAAGTTTGGTTACTGAATAAGAATGACTATGACAAATCGAAAAAAATCATCGATTCTATTTCTCTTGAGAGTAATTTAGATAGTTGGGAGTGCAGTAACTGCAAAGAGGAGAATGATCAATCGTTTGATTTTTGCTGGAGTTGTCATGCAGAGAATACTTAATTTTTTTTAAGATATTAGGATTATGGAACTTACTGTCTGGCTTGGGTTATTGGCATCAGCTCTATTTATAAGCATTTCTCCAGGCCCAGGGGCAATATTTTCAATAAGCCAAGGAACCCAGTATGGATTCAAAAGGGCGATGTTCTCTGTTGCTGGCTTGCAGTTAGGGTTAATCAGTCAAATACTGTTTTTACTTTTTGGTCTAGGCGTCCTAATCAATCAATTTCCTTCTGTATTCATAATTATCAAAATACTGGGCATGTTTTATCTGATTGTTCTAGGAGTTATGCAGTGGCTTAAAAAAATTGAACAGATATCTACAAATGAAGATCATAATGGTTTTACTTTTAATCCTCTAAAAGCTCTTTTACAGGGCTTTTTTGTCAATTTAACAAACATCAAGGGGACTGTATTTTTTCTTGCACTAATTCCATTATTCATTGACCTGACAGCGCTAAAGCTGTCTACTTGTATTATATTTATGGCAACATTAATCGGTATCGACTTGATAGTTATGGCCGGTTATGTAACGCTTGCTGAATTATCGAAAACTTTACTGGCAGACCCAAAAAAAATATTATGGCAAAATAGAGTGACTGGGGGCACATTAATTTTGGTTGGATTAATTATGGGTACAACTTAATTGACTATTTTATGAGTATTTTTCATTTAGCTTACACCGTAAAAGACCTAGAATCAACAAGACAGTTCTATGGAGAGTTGTTAGGTTGCGAGGAGGGTAGAAGTACGGAAACTTGGGTTGACTTTAACTTTTTTGGTCACCAACTCTCTTTGCATGTTGGAGAGGTCGTCCAAAGGAGTAAAACTAACTCAAATGTTGATGATGTTTCTGTCCCGATGCCACATTATGGATGCGTGATTGAATGGGAAAGTTTTTATGACTTAGCGGCTAAACTTCAATCTAAGGGAATGGTATTTATTGTTGACCCCCATGTCAGATTCAAAGGACTTCCCGGGGAGCAGGCCACCATGTTTTTTGAAGATTATTCAGGGAATGCGCTTGAATTTAAAGCCTATCGAAATCCTTCAGAGGTTTTTACTTCTTAATTATGGTATTGAATGATGTTTGAAATTTTAAGCTTTGAAACGATCATTGCATTTGTTACAGCATCAGTTATCTTAAGCCTTGTTCCAGGTCCAGATAATATTTTCGTAATGACTAATTCAGCATTAAAGGGATGGAAGACCGGCTTTTATATAACAATAGGTCTGTGTACTGGTCTAATTGGACACACCATTCTGGTTGCTATCGGTGTTAGCGTAATATTTCAAACGAGTGCACTCGCCTTCAATGGGTTGAAGATTATTGGCGCATGCTACCTCGTCTATCTGGGCTGGTTATCCCTTCAAAGTAAAGAGCTAAAGATAGGTTCAAGTGGGGGTGAAAATGCCAACAAATCCTATTATAAAATCGGGGTTGTAATGAACTTGACCAATCCAAAGGTTGCCCTATTTTTCTTGGTCTTTTTGCCTCAGTTTGTCAATCCCGTTAATGGCAGCGTAACAATACAAATCTTTCTTTTAGGGTTTTTGTTTATTTTGAGTGCTCTTTGCGTTTTTTCATCAATAGCATTTCTTGGTAGTTTTCTTGAGGGTTATCTTAAGAAATCCACTACTGTTAACAAAAATATAAATAATCTTGCAGCTTTGGTATATTTTGCACTTGCTATTAATCTATTTTTTGTCTAAACAAACAACAATAAATTAAATGAATATTAAATCAGTAACTTGCGACTACCAAGACAATAAAAGTGATATCTGCAAAATAAGATTTGAAGTTTTTGTCGATGAGCAGAATGTACCTGAAGAGCTTGAAATTGATGGCCTTGATGATGAAGCAAAACACGTTTTGGCATATTTGGATAATGAGGCAATAGGTACTGGTAGGATTCTAAGCGATGGGCATATTGGAAGGGTTGCAGTTTTAAAGAAGCATCGAGGCTTGGGAATCGGTAAATTAATGATGCAGGATCTCATTCAATGGGCAGAGGAGGTCAAATTAGAAAAACTTTGGCTGTCATCTCAATGGCATGCCCATGGATTCTATTTAGACCTTGGATTTCATTGCGAAGGCGATATATACAAAGAGGCAGGTATCGATCACATCAAGATGTCAAAAAAACTTATTTAGATTGTTAGTCTAGATTAAGAATTAGATCAACGCATAACATAGTTTCCTTTCGAGAAAGAAAGTACTCGTCACATTCACCAATTTCTATGAAGCCAAGCTTCTTAAGAACGTTTGCAGATGCTTTGTTACCCTTTACGTAGCATGCAGTAATTGCTTTAAAGTCTGTTTCATTTCTTACATATTCGATTAATCCCATTGATGCTTCAGTCGCAAATCCATAACCCCAATAATCCTTTGCAATCCAATAACCTAGGTCCAATTCATTATTATCTTCAAAGCTTAAACCAACTCCTCCGACTAAAATTCCGTCATAAAATACACTAAATCTTAAGTCATCAGGACTTGATCTTTTTATGAACTTTTCAGCATGCTTCTCGGTATATGGATAGGGTACATCAGACAACCATTTAGCAATATCCCAATCCCCTACCAGTGAAGCAAACAGGGCTTGGTTAATCGATATATCAGGTCTTTTTAAAACCAGTCTTTTTGTTGTAATTTGGAACAAATTTATATTATGAATAGATTCTTATTAATTCGATGAAAAGTGATTTTGTAATGGTATAACTATAACAAATTTTAATAAATCTTAGTTAGAAATTAGATTATCATATATATGAAAACATATATATCTATTTAATGAAAGTATGTTAAAATTAATTAATTGCCAATGAAGATTAAGTTGTATACGCTTCAAATTAATCTCATAACGGTTTTTATTGATGGCAATTAGAACATTTTAATTAACGGTGAAAGACCGCGTCAATCTAGGACGAAAATTATGAAAATTGGGGCTCTAAAAGAAACTACTTCAGGTGAACAACGTGTAGCCCTAACTCCAGAAAGCGCAATTCAGTTACAAAAGCTTGGTCATGAATGTTTAGTTGAGAAAGATGCAGGACTATCAGCCGACTTTAGTGATGAGAAATATATAGCTGTAGGTGTTGAAATTTTATCTTCCGCAAAGGCGCTCACTGAGGCAAGTGATGTAATTGTCAAGATCCGTCCACCAAGCGAGGTTGAGCTAGATATGCTGCCCTCGAACAAGACGCTGATTTCATTCTTCAATCCTGGAGCAAATGAAGCGCTGATGGAGCTGGCCAAGTCTAGACAGGTTAGCGTAATCGCTATGGATATGGTGCCGCGCATTAGTAGGGCACAAAAAATGGATGCGCTATCATCTATGGCTAATATCGCAGGCTATCGTGCTGTGATTGAGGCTGGAAACAACTTCGGTCGATTTTTTACAGGCCAAGTAACTGCCGCAGGCAAGGTCCCTCCAGCAAAGGTTTTAGTTGTTGGGGCAGGTGTTGCTGGACTTGCAGCGATTGGAACGTCTACATCTCTTGGGGCGATAACCTATGCGTTCGACGTGCGTCCAGAAGTTGCCGAACAGGTTGAATCTATGGGAGCCGAATTTGTCTTTCTTGAATTTGAGAATGAGCAGAACGATGGCGCATTAACTGGTGGCTATGCTGCAGTATCATCACCTGAGTTTTCTGCCGCACAATTGGCGAAGTTTCGAGAGATCGCGCCTGATATGGATATTGTTATTACTACCGCCTTGATTCCAAATCGTGAGGCGCCTGAGCTTTGGACATCAGACATGGTTGCCAGCATGAAGCCAGGTTCAGTGATAGTCGATCTAGCAGCTGAAAAAGGCGGGAATTGTAAACTCACTGCTATGAATAAGCGCATCGTGACCGATAATGGCGTAGTAATCATTGGTTATACGGACTTTCCGAGCCGAATGGCTGAGCAAGCTAGTACTCTATATGCAAGCAATATTCGACACATGATTGCAGATTTAACTCCAGAAAAAGATGGAGTAATTGTGCATAACATGGAGGATGATATTATTCGAGGGGCAACAGTAGTTCATGATGGTGAAATTACATATCCACCTCCTCCTCCGAAGGTTCAAGCTATTGCCCCTAGAACGAAAGAAAAAACCCCAGAGAAAACCCCAGAAGAGATTCGTGCTGAGGAGATTGCCGCTTTTAAAAAACAAACCAAAAACCAAGTTGTCTTACTTGCAATTGGAGGCTTATTGATATTTTTAGTGGGAATCTATGCACCAGCAAGCTTTATGCAGCATTTTATTGTGTTTATTTTGTCAGTTTTTGTGGGTTTTCAAGTGATTTGGAATGTTAGTCACTCGCTGCATACTCCACTTATGGCTGTAACCAATGCTATTTCGTCAATTATTATATTAGGAGCACTACTGCAAATTGGCTCAACTAGCTATACAGTTTTCATTCTCGCTTCAATATCTTTATTTTTAGCTGGCGTCAATATATTTGGTGGTTTCTTAGTAACAAAGCGTATGCTCGCCATGTTCCAAAAATCTTAAAGAGGACGATATTATGGAAATGGGATTTACCACTGCTATTTATGTTGTTGCAATAGTGTTATTTATACTCTCTCTTGGGGGACTTTCTGGTCAAGAAAGTGCGAAAAGAGCTGTTTGGTATGGCATTGTTGCAATGGCTTTGGCTGTTTCTGTTACCTTGTTTGGTCCCGGATTTGGACTATGGTGGCTTTCGCTTGTCCTAATCGCTGTGGGCGGCCTCGTGGGTTATCAGTTGGCCTCAAAAGTAGAAATGACTCAAATGCCAGAGTTAGTTGCTGGTATGCACGCACTTGTGGGTCTTGTTGCAGTATTTGTTGGATTTAATACACATTTTGAACTCATCAATATCGCATTGATGGATGACTCAGTTCAAAAAACTCTTGAAGGGTTTTCCGCACTTCTGGCTAAAAAATCAGATGTTGAAATTAGCATACTCCGAGTTGAGTCTTCATTAGGTATTTGGATTGGTGCTGTCACATTTATGGGTTCAATCATTGCTTACGGCAAGCTAGCAGGCAAAGTAACATCAGCAGCCAACAAACTGCCAGGGGGTAATTACCTCAATGCAACTGCTGCGATTTTGTCAATAATAGCGATGATTTGGTATTTAAATTCAGGCGAACTTTTACCAATAATTATTTTAACGATTCTTGCGGTTTTTATTGGTTATCACCTGATTATGGGAATTGGTGGTGCAGATATGCCTGTAGTTGTATCAATGCTAAATTCCTATTCTGGATGGGCTGCAGCTGCAATCGGATTTAGTCTTGGAAATGATCTTCTGATTGTTGTTGGAGCTCTAGTAGGATCATCTGGCGCCATTTTATCCTACATTATGTGTAAAGCTATGAATAGGTCTTTTGTGAGCGTTATTCTTGGAGGGTTTGGAGAGCTTTCGGGCCCACAAATGGAGATTGAGGGTGAGCAAAATGCTATTGAGGCTGATGAAGTGGCTTCGGTTTTAAATGACGCTGACAGCATCATAATAATTCCAGGCTATGGTATGGCTGTAGCACAAGCCCAACAATCTGTATCTGAATTAGTTCGTAAGTTAAGAGCCCAGGGAAAAGATGTACGTTTTGCCATTCATCCGGTTGCTGGACGTTTACCTGGTCATATGAATGTTCTTCTAGCGGAGGCCCGAGTGCCATATGACATTGTTTTGGAGATGGATGAGATTAATGATGATTTCCCTGACACAGATGTAGCTATAGTGATTGGATCAAATGACATTGTGAATCCTGCTGCTCAGGATGATCCAAACAGTCCTATAGCTGGAATGCCTGTTCTAGAATGCTGGAAGGCTAAGCATGTGTTTGTCTCTAAAAGAGGGCAGGGAACTGGATATTCTGGGATTGAAAATCCGTTATTCTTTAAGGAGAATACGAGAATGTTTTATGGGAATGCAAAAACATCAATTGACAAACTCTTGCCAATGATTGATTAATCAAGTAAAAAATTAAATGATATGACCCAAGCATTTCGGATATATAAAATGAGTTTCGCAAGTGTCTATCCACTATATATCAATAAAGTGGAAAAAAAGGGTCGTACTAAGACTGAGGTGGATCAGATTATTCTCTGGCTCACGGGTTATAGTGAAAAACAGTTGGATAATCAATTAAAAAAAGAGATTGATTTTGAAACCTTCATCACAGAAGCACCTCAACTAAATCCTTTGCGCGTTTTAATTAAGGGGGTAGTATGTGGTGTTAGAGTGGAAGACATCGAAGAACCTACTATGCAGGAAATTAGATACTTAGATAAAATGATAGACGAGCTGGCTAGCGGCAAAGTGATGGAAAAAATTCTTCGTCAATAATCATTCAAGTCCTTCCACTTAATAAAAATTAGTTAAAAGGGATTGAGGTCACTTTTGCAGATCTTTGTCCCCATGGCGTTTCAACAACTACCACTGAGTCAATCTCATTGTGACCATTGTCTATTGTCGCCATTGCCATATTAATTTTTAATCGAGGAGAATAAGCAGCACTTGAAACCTTGCCACACATTTTATTGCCACCCATTACCTTCCATGGACTAGCACAGCCGCCAATAAATGGGTCACCATCGACAATGAGTCCTACAAGTTTTTTTGTGACACCTTCAGAGCGTATCTTGTGAAGAGCTTCCCTGCTCAAGTATTCAGCCTCTTTGTCAAGTTGACAAAAATTACCCAAAGGGAGCTCTAACGGATTACTGTTGATATCCATGTCATTTCCCCATGAAAATAGTCCTGACTCGACTCTTTCAATATTGTTTGGCGTTCCTGGCTTTATGTCATATTTTTTTCCAGCCTTAGCAACGATGTCCCATAGCTTCTCACCTTTTGAGCCGTCACGAAGATAGAGCTCAAAGCCTCCTTGCTTGCTCCAGCCAGATCTCTGAACAATTAGAGGAATTCCCTCAAGTTCAAACTCTCTAAAAAAGAAGTACTTAACATCCTTAACCCAGTCACCAAATAAATCAATCATTAAAGGTAAATGGTTAGGGCCTTGAATTGCTAAAGGAGAAACATCTGGCTCACAAATATTAACGTCCCACCCAAGTCCACAGGCAAGCCCTCGGGTCCAAAGGAGTACGTCGCTGTCAGCAATGGATAGCCAAAAATGACTCTCGCCCAGTCTCAAAATGATAGGGTCATTAATGATTCCACCATTTTCGTCTGTAATGAGGGCATATTTTCCTTGACCAATTTGAAGTTTTGAGAGATCTCTCGAAGTAATATATTCAACAAATCTATAGGCGTCACTTCCGGTAACTTCCACTTGGCGCTCAGCCGCAACATCCCACATGGTGACGTTATTCATAAGGTTCCAGTAATCCGCTTCAGCACCCTCATATGAGGTAGGCATAATCATGTGATTATAAATTGTAAAGGTTTTGGCACCCGCTTTCAGAGTTGACTCATAATAGGGCGACTTTCTTAAGCGATCTGAAAGCGTAAAGTTGAAATGTCCTTCCATCTGCAAACTCCAAAAAAATTGAAATGAACGCGTAATACTTGTTCAAGGATAAAAAATTCGTATTTTATACCTATTTTTTTAGAATTTCCAACTATAAATTGTCTGCTGGAATACCGCTCACCTCAAGCCATTTTTTAAATCTTTCTTGGATTTTATTGAGTTCAGCTTGGCTATTCCCCTCAAAACGTAATACCAGGCACGGCGTTGTGTTTGATGGTCTAACGAGCCCCCAGCAATCTTCGAAGTCGACTCTGAAACCATCAATGGTATTAACACTAGCATCATGGAAGTTTATATTATTTGATAATGAATCCATCGCGTCATATTGTTGACCATGCTTCTCAAAGTTGATATTAATTTCTGGAGTGCTTAGGTTGACAGGTAATTCATCAAAAATCTCAGAGCAGGTCTTGTCACTTTTTGAGACTATCTCTAACAGTCTCGCTCCAGTATAGAGTGCATCATCAAAACCATACCAACGCTCCTTAAAGAAGATATGGCCTGACATCTCTCCAGCGAGCTCAGCGTTGGTTTCTTTGAGTTTCTTTTTGATAAAGCTGTGACCAGTTCTAGATAGGATCGGATTGCCACCATTCTCGGAAATAAGCTTTGGGAGAAGAGAGGTACATTTGACATCGTAAATTATTTTTGCGCCCTTATTTCGACTGAGAACATCCTTTGCATAAAGCATCATTTGGTGATCAGCCCAAATCACCCTTCCATTGTTGTCTACTAATCCAAGTCTGTCACCATCGCCATCAAATGCAAGGCCCAAATCAGCATTTGTTTCGATGACTTCTTGGATAAGATCCTCCAAGTTTTCAGGCTTTGAGGGGTCAGGATGATGGTTAGGAAACCTGCCGTCAACTAGACAAAATAATTTTGACACTTTCACCCCTAAGGATTCGAAGAGTTTAGGAGCGATACCGCCTGCAACACCGTTTCCACAATCGATTACTACCTTGAGCTCTTTCTCTATCTGTATGTCTGACTTGATGGTGTCAATATAGTCTTGATCAATATTGATAGAGGTTGATGTTCCGTGCCCATTTGAGAAGTCACTTTCTAGAATTCTTGAATACAAAGCTTGAATTCTTTCCGCTGAGAGAGTTTCTCCAGCAATCATAATCTTTAATCCATTATATTGAGCAGGATTATGAGAGCCTGTAATCATGACTCCTGATGAAGCTGCCTTTGTATGTGTTGCGAAATAGACAACTGGGGAGGGCACCATGCCAATGTTCACCACATGGCAACCACTCTCTATAAGGCCCGATATAAGAGCTTCAGAGAGTTCTGGGCCTGATAATCTGCCATCTCTTCCAACAACCACACCTCTTTCACCCTTTTTAATTGATTCGCTACCGATAGCTCTGCCGATGAGTTTTACAATTTCAGGAGTCAATTCAGTTTCTACAATGCCTCTAATGTCGTATGCTTTAAAAATTGAGTTAGAAATAATCATGGAAGTAGAAATTAAAAAATAAGAAGCAAGTATTTTAACAAATATTTATTTTTACAATTAAATAAGAAGGCCAGTTATTAAGGAGGATATCCGCTATTTTTTTAGGGATAATATCACATAGTTTAGATTAGTAACATCTCCTGTTGAATTAAATTAATTTGTATGTCTCAAAAAGATATTGACCCCCAAGAAACTATTGAATGGTTAGAAGCCTTTAGATCAGTGGCCCGTTTTGAGGGCAAAGATAGAGCTAAATACATTCTTCAAAAATTAATGGATATGGCCCATGAAGATGGAATGGACCTTCCAGAAGGTGTGAATACAGCCTACTTAAACTCCATTCCTGTAGAAAAGGAAAGCGAATTAGTCGTTAAACATGAAATAGAACACAGAATCAAATCAATTATCCGATGGAATGCAATGATTATGGTTGTAAAGGCAAATCAAGTTTCATCAGAACTTGGTGGCCATATTGCCTCATTTGCCTCCAGTGCGACTTTGTATGAAGTTGGCTTTAATCATTTTTACCGTGGCAATAACTTAGATCAGGGTGCAGACCTAATATTTTTTCAGGGCCATATAGCTCCCGGAATTTATTCAAGAGCATATCTTGAAGGGAGAATATCTGAAGAGCAAATGTTAAACTTTAGACAAGAGGCCAACAAAGAAGGTTTGTCTTCTTATCCTCATCCATGGCTCATGCCAGATTTTTGGCAATTTCCAACAGTTTCAATGGGGCTGGGGCCAATCATGTCGATATTTCAAGCTCGCTTTATGAAGTATTTGCAGCACCGAGAAATTATTAAAACTGACAAAAGAACGGTATGGGCTTATTTGGGTGACGGTGAAACTGATGAGCCTGAGTCTCTTGGCGCAATATCCCTTGCAGGAAGAGAGAAACTTGATAATCTAATATTCGTTATCAATTGCAATCTTCAGCGCTTGGATGGACCAGTAAGAGGTAATGGTAAAATTATTCAAGAGTTAGAAGGTATGTTTAGAGGTGCAGGCTGGAACGTTATAAAAGTTATTTGGGGTAGGGAATGGGATAAATTACTTGCAAATGATACTTCTGGGCTTCTCAAGCAAAGAATGGAAGAGGTAGTTGATGGTGAATATCAGGCTTACAAAGCAAAAGATGGCTCCTATGTGCGAAAACACTTTTTTGGAAAATATCCAGAAACTCTCAAGCTTGTTGAGCACATGTCAGATGATGAAATATATGCCTTAACTAGAGGTGGGCATGATCCAAATAAAGTTTACCAAGCTTATAAAGCTGCTAAAGAGCACAAAGGCCAGCCTACAGTTATTCTTGCTAAGACTGTTAAAGGTTACGGCATGGGTGAGGCTGGAGAAGGAAAAAATACGACCCACAGTCAAAAAAAATTAGGTGTTGATGCGCTAGTTCGTGTAGCTCAAAGATTTGATATTCCTGTTACTAAAAAAGATGCTGAAGAGTTAAATTTCTACAAGCCGGCAGAGGATAGTGAGGAATTAATTTATTTAAGAGAAAGAAGAGAAGTATTAGGAGGATATCTTCCTACTAGAAGCTTTGAGATTGAGTCTTTTAATATCCCTCAATTAAACACTTTTGAATCTCTTCTTAAATCGACCGAAGAAAAAGAAATGTCAAGCACTATGGCTTTTGTTCGTTTTTTATCTCTATTGATTAGAGATAAAGAAATTGGTCCAAGAGTAGTTCCCATTGTTCCTGATGAGGCCAGAACCTTTGGAATGGAGGGTTTATTTAGACAAATGGGTATTTATTCATCATCTGGACAACTTTATGAGCCAGAAGACTCTGGCAAGGTGATGTGGTACAAAGAGGATATTAAAGGTCAAGTCTTGCAGGAAGGTATCAACGAAGCTGGTGCGATTTCAGATTGGATAGCAGCAGCAACAGCATATGCATCACACAATGTAACCATGATCCCTTTTTATATTTATTACTCTAAGTTTGGTTTCCAGCGTGTTGGAGATCTTGCCTGGGCAGCGGGCGATATGCAGGCAAAAGGTTTTTTAATGGGAGGGACAGCTGGCAGAACAACACTTGCTGGTGAAGGGTTGCAGCACCAAGACGGAGACTCGTTGATTGTTGCCAACACGATACCAAATTGCGTTTCTTATGACCCTACATATGCCTATGAACTAACGGTTATTATCAGAGATGGTATGTATCGAATGTATGAGAAGATGGAAAATATTTTCTATTACATTACTCTTATGAATGAGAATTACGCTCACCCAGAAATGCCTAAAGGAGTTGAAGAAGGAATTATTAAAGGAATGTACCCTTTAAAAACAGTAGGAAAATCTAAGATTGAAGTTCAGTTACTTGGAAGTGGTGCAATTCTTCGTGAGGTTGAGAAGGCTGCAGATATGCTTGAAAAAGACTGGGGAGTCATGTCTCATATTTGGAGTGTAACAAGCTTTAATGAGATAACTCGAGAAGCTCAGAATATTGATCGTGAGAACTTATATAGCAAAACTCAAAAAGTTCCATATATCACTGAGTGTTTAAGTAAATCAAAAGGTCCAGCAATCGCTGCAACTGATTACATGAGAAATTACGCCGAACAAATTCGTAAATATGTTCCTATGCGATATGAAGTATTGGGTACAGATGGTTTTGGAAGGTCTGACTCTCGCCAGGAACTTAGATACTTTTTTGAGGTGAACGCTGATTATATTACCTACATCACTCTGAGTACTTTGGTAGATGAGGGTAGTTTAGATGCCAAAATATTAAGTAAAGCAGCAAAACAACTTAATATTGATACTGGAAAGTCAAATCCAATGCATACTTAGGATTTGATGAACACAGAGCAATACCTAAAAAAACTTAAATCAGGGGCAAAAATAAAATTCTCTGATTTTATTGAGTTAATTGATAGTGAATATCATTTTTCAAATATTGCATTTGAGAATGGAGAAATCATTAATTCAAAATTTGAAAATCAGGGTTCTGCTAAAGTATTCTGTTTTGGGCATATGCATTCACTTTCTGACTTAGAAGTCCTTCATTGCTTTGCAGAACATTATGAATCTGTGTTGCAAACTCCTGAGAATGATAGCTCACACTTAAATATTCGAAGTTTTATGGTCCATGGCTGGAAAGGTCTCTTAATTGATTTTGATGCCTTAAAAATTAAATCTTAATCATATGGAATCATTAATTTCTAAAGAAGAAACGCTGGCATATGATAGAGGCATATATTCAACATTCGTAGGGGCTTTTCTTGTTTTATTTCAGATTGGCATATATTTTGTTTATATCCCATGGAATGCTGAAAGACTTCAAATTACAGAAGCTGAAATTGGTATTGGACTATTTGCTTTTGGACTGTTAAACTTGATTGGTAATCAGACTTCAGGGAGACTGATTGTTCCCAAAATTGGAACAAAAAATTCCATTGTTATTGGCCTTTTAGGTATCGCCTATTGTCCATTATTACTTATCTTAGCGCCTAGCTATTATTGGTTTTTGATAGCTTTTATGCCTTTTGGATTTTTTGTGGGGCTTTTTAGTCCGTCATCTCAATCACAAATATCAATGATAGAGAGTAAAACGTCTCGAGTGCTAACACCTCTTTATCATGCCGCCTTTAGTTTTGGTTCATTAGTGGGCGCTTTTAGTGCATTTTTTACTATCAGGTATATCGATAGTCCTGTTCTAATATTCTCTGTAACTGGGACTGCGCTCATCTTAGGAGCGTTGTTGATTAATAAATTTGGACTGGATAAGTCCTTTGAGAATCTTGAAAAGACTCCAAAATTCAAACTACCAAAAAATTCAATACTAATATTTGGTATTTTAATGATGCTAAATTATGCAACGATGGGCATTATTTTAGATTGGTCAGCCCTTTGGTTAACAAAGGATTTATTGGTTCCATTATATCTTGGAGGTGCCATCATATTTGCATTTAATATTGGTGAAATAGTTTCTAGATTAATGGCTTCAAAAATGATTAAAAAATCAAGTGAAAAACTTGTTGGTGGTTATTTAAGTATAGTAGCTGGATTAGTTTTGTTTGCATCTATATTAACCTCTAATTTCTATATTATTGCCTTTGGTATGTTACTTTTTGGTTTTGGAACTGCGAATTTTATTGCAATAATATTTAGGTTAGCAATACGAATTACTGATGAACCAATTAATCTTACAGTTGCAAATTTAATTACCCTTGGTTTTTCTGGATTTATTTTTGGACCTGCTTTAGTAGGTTACTTGGCAGAGTTTCTGAGTTTAACCTTTAATATGTATTTATTATGCGTAGTATGGGGGTTAAATGGTATCGCTCTATTGATTATGATGAGGCGATTAGGGTTATAAGTAGTATCTATAAATCTGCAGCAGTTTCGTTAATAAGCATATCGACCACATCATTTAGTGCTTCATCTTTATTTTTACCTGCAGCAATGGATAATTCGTATGTTTTAAGTTGTCGATGTGCACTTGTTCCACGTTTCAAAATATTTTTCGTATCCATCACTTCTTTGTCACATCCAAGAATTTTTGCATCCTCAATTGAAATTTCTATAAATTCATCTAATAATTCTTCAAATGGAACTATACTGCCTTTGCCAAAATCAATTAGCCCCTCATCGAAACTATAGCGCATTGCACGCCAACGATTCTCCCTAATTAACATAGAGCTATATTCACGCCAACGCTGATTTTTCATTCTTAGGCGGTAAAGTGCACGCAATGTAGAAACAACGAGAGCTGCTAGTGAAATTGCATCATCTAACCTTGTGCATACATCCATAATGCGTGTTTCAAGTGTTGGATATTTAGCACTTGGCCTAATATCCCACCAGATCTTAGTTGAATCTTCCATGACGCCAGCATTAGTTAAAATCTCAATATGTCGTTTGTAGTCAGAAAAACTCTGGAATTCTGTAGGAATACCTGTTCTTGGTAGATTATCAAATATTGTTAGACGATAACTTTTAAGTCCAGTATCTTCTCCATTCCAAAATGGAGATGAACATGATAATGAGAGTAGATGAGGAAGAAAATAAGCGAGTTGACTCATCAGATCAATACGTAATTCATCGTCATTAATGCCAATGTGGACATGCATACCGCAGATAAGCATTCTTCGAGCTACCGCCTGCATCTCCCTAGTTAGTAATTCATAGCGATCTTTTGGCGTTTGTTCCTGCTCAGACCAACGACTAAATGGATGAGTTGAGCAGGCAATCGGAGCTAATCCATATCGAGCTGTTACTTCTACTATATTTTTACGTAATCTAGATAGGTCCTCACGAGCCTCTTGTATGTTGTTACATACTTTTGTGCCAATTTCAATTTGAGAAAGAAGAAGCTCATTAGTAACTTGATTGCCGAGAAGCTCTTTACACTCTTTCAATAAAGATTTTGGAGGGTTTATAGCAAGACTTCGCGTAGTCTTATCAACTAAAAGATATTCTTCCTCTATGCCTATTGTGAATTGTGGTATTTCAAGACTCATCTTAAAGATTTCTTAATGTAAATATTATTAGATTTGTTGGTTAATACAAGTGAACTAATTACTTCTTGTAGGGCATTTGACATTCGCATAACGCCATCATCATGATTGATAAGATCTTGTCTAATTTCAATTCCAACATGAGGCAGACCAATTGATTCAGCGTGATAATCTAATGTAAAGTCTTCAGGATCTTTTCCTGAATATGGCTTGTTATCACCCACCAAAAAACCTGCATCTTTAAGCTTATTTATAAAGATTTTTGCAGTAGTTGGATCTTTATCCCAAAGAACACCAACTTCCCATTCCCTTTTATTACCATTAAAAACTGGAGTAAAGCTATGAATAGAGATAATTATTGGGCTAGGATTCTCTCTCTTGAGTCGAGAAATTTGAGCATCGATAGCATTGTGATATGGCCAATAAATTTCAGATTCTCTAATCTTTTTTTCAATGTTATTGAGATTTTGATTGCCAGGTATATCAATACCATCACTTTTATCAAGGTAGGCACTGTTATCTGAGAGGTTGCGATTACAATCAATAATCAATCGCGAATATTGACACAGGATTGCAGTGACATTAAGTTTTTTTGCGAGGCTCTCTGTAGTAGCCCTAGAGCCAATATCAAATGTTATATGGCTAACTCTATCTAAATAATCAAGACCCATTGTTCCCAGTGATTTTGGAAATCTATTATTAGCATGATCACAAACAAGAAGTACCGGAGTAATTGAATTTGGATTAAGAATTATATAAGATGAAGCGTCATCTTCTGACAACAGAGTTTTTCTAATTTCAGAGCTATTTGCTTTCAATATACATTGCTTTTTATCAATTGCTTTAATAATATACCAATTACATTACTAAAACTACAATATAACTAGTAGTGTGGAGGCTTGTTATCTATTTTTTCGGATAGGTTGGGTTGAGATTCAGACTGACTTATTATTTTTTCATTTGTTTCCTTGATCTTTGAATTGAGCTGATCTAGTTTCTCGCCTAGACGAAAAACAACCATATTCAGTTCATCAATCATATTTTGGAGAAACGCAATTTTCTCTTCAAGCTCAACTATTTTTTTTTCTGACATAATATAATTCTAAATAAAAAAGCCACCTTGCGGTGGCTTTGTTTATTACTTTTCGATTAAAACTTTTCTAGAAAGTTTGATTCGTCCTCGATCAATTCCAAGAACCTTGACCTCAACTTCTTCACCTTCTTTAAGGTAATCCTCAACTTTTTCAACTCTTTCATGAGCAATTTCAGAGACATGTAACAGACCATCCTGATTCGGCATAATTGTTACAAAGGCACCAAATTCAACTATTTTGGCAACCTTGCCCGTATAGACTTTATTGACTTCTGGTACTGCGGTAACGTCTTTGACCATCTGAACCGCCTTTTCAAAGCTTTCTGAGTCATTTGCAAAGATGTTTACATTGCCATCATCATCCACATCAACACTGGCTCCAGACTGAGAAACAATTCCTCTAATTGTCTCACCGCCTTTGCCGATAACATCTCTAATTTTATCGGTAGGTATTTTAATTACCTTGGTTTTTGGGGCATTTTTAGACGCAGAATTTGGCTCTGAAATGACCTGATTCATCTGTCCAAGTATATTAAGTCTCGCATCCTTTGCCTGCTTGAGTGCGATAGACATAATATCTTCTGTAATTCCATCAATCTTAATATCCATTTGAAGAGCATTAATTCCTTTTGACGTTCCAGCAACTTTAAAGTCCATATCACCTAAATGGTCTTCATCTCCAAGAATATCAGTTAAAACAGTAAATCGATCTTCATCTTTGACTAACCCCATTGCAATTCCAGCAACAGGAGCTTTAAGAGGGACACCTGCATCCATTAAAGAAAGAGATGATCCACAAACACTTGCCATTGAGCTTGACCCATTAGATTCAGTAATTTCAGAGACAACACGAATCGTGTAAGGGAATTCCTCAAGATTTGGAAGGCAAGCTGAGATACCTCTTCTTGCTAGTCTTCCATGTCCAACTTCACGTCTTTTGACACCCATAACGCGTCCAGTCTCACCTACACAGTATGGAGGAAAGTTATAGTGAAGCATGAAGTGATCTTCGATGCGATCATTTGACTCAAGAGTTTCAATGAGTTGAGCATCTCTCTTAGAACCTAAAGTGGTAACTACCAATGCCTGAGTTTCACCTCTTGTGAAAAGTGCTGAGCCATGAGTGTTCTCTAGAACACTTGTTTCAATAGCAAGCTCTCTAACTGTTGAGTTATCTCTTCCATCTATTCTAGGTTCGCCAGCTAAAATTCGCTCTCTAACAGTTGATTTCTCAATTTTTTTAATATAATTTTTAACCTCATCCTCACTGATTGAGTCATCTTCACTCACAAATTCTTCAACAGCAGCGTCTTTAATTTCGCCCATTTTTTCATAGCGTTCCATCTTATCAACTGTCTGATAAGCCTCAGAAATTTGACTTTCAAACTTCGATTTAATAGATGTTAGTAGAGATTCATTTTCTTCAGGTGCAACCCACTCACGTGGAGATATACCAACTTCTTTTGCAAATTCTGCAACACTATCGATAACAACCTGAAATTGTTCATGTGCATACATTACCGCACCTAACATAACATCTTCAGATAGCTCACTTGCCTCGGATTCAACCATAAGAACCGCATCTTTGGTTCCTGCAACAACCATATCTAGTTCTGATGACTCAAGATCACTATATGTCGGATTGATTGTATAGTTGCCATTTTGATAGCCAACTCGAGCAGCACCTATTGGACCATTAAATGGAACTCCAGAGATTGCTAAAGCGGCAGATGTAGCAATCATTGCTAAAACATCAGGATCTACATTTTTGTTTGATGATATAACCTGAATCATCACCTGGACTTCATTCATGTAGCCATTTGGAAATAGCGGACGAATAGGGCGGTCAATGAGTCGTGAGGTGAGTGTTTCTTTCTCACTAGGTCTACCTTCTCTTTTCAGAAAACCACCAGGAATTTTTCCAGCAGCATATGTTTTTTCAATGTAATCTACAGATAATGGAAAAAAGGATTGACCAGGCTTTGCTTCTTTTGCACCAACAACTGATACAAGAACTTGCGTGTCATCCATGCTAGCTAAAACAGCTCCATGAGCTTGCCTAGCGATTCTTCCCGTTTCAAATGAAATTTGGCTGTTGCCAAACGTAAAACTTTTTTGAACTATATTCATGTCCATTGTGTTACTCCAATAAAATTAAAAGTGTTTTATGGTTTAACGCAATAAGCTTTATATAAAACATACCGTCTAGGTATGCTTGAGATAAAACTTACCAAAATCCATAAAACAGTTGAATTATCCCCTAATTCTTTCTCTAAATATACTAATTTAGTAGTTGTAATAATGCCTTAAACAGAGTTAAGTTAATCTAAAGTTGGCTTTAAAGTCATTCAAAAATGATCAGAAATTTTTTCTAGTAAGCATAAAGAAGATAGTTTTTTTGCTAGCAAAATGTTCTGCTTGTTAACTTTTATCACTCTTGAGTTACAAAAGTCAATTAACATATCATTATCGAAATATTTAGTATTGAATGGTTCTCCATTTATAAAAACATGCAGTTTTCCACTAATGATTTGGTAGGCTATACGACATATTGGAGCTAAGATATATGATGCCAACTCTTCAATTTTTATAGGCCCTTCAAATACCATTATTTCGTTGAATTTTTGTTGATCAAAAGGATCCAGGCGTGTTACAAAACATCCAAAGAATTCGACCGGTAATTTATCAACATTTAAAAGTTTTAAAGCTTGGTTAATTGAGGATATTGAGATTTCAGATTTACCCCTATCGAATAGCCAAATAGGGTCAATATAATAGCTAATGTTTTTCTTATCACACTCTAGGTCAAGCGCCTCCAACATCTCATTCGCTGAGTATGATCTGTAGCCAAATGAGAGAGTAATACATTCACTATTAAGACTGACTCCATGGTGTGCAATCCCAGGTGGTATATATAAAATGTCACCTGGCTCAGTAACAAATGCATCCTCCTCTCGAAAGGTTTTCATTATTCTCAGTTCACTATTTTCAACATAGTTATCAGGATTACAATCAAGTGAGCTTATCTGCCATAGCCTACTTCCAAGGCCCTGAAGTAAAAAAACATCATAGTGGTCATAGTGTGGGCCAACACTTCCACCTTGGGCCGCAAATGAAACCATTACATCGTCAATACGCCATCTAGGAATAAAGTCAAATTCTTCAATCATTTCATAGACTTTAAGAATGTGTTTGTCGACACCTTGGACTAGAAGTGTCCAATCATTTTTTGGCATATTTTCATAAAAATAATCATCGAAGGGGCCATTCTCTAGAGACCAGGTGTTGCTTCTAGTTGACCCTTGAATAATTCTTGATTCAAACTCATCTTCACAAGATAGTCCAGCTAGCTCATCTGGGGATAATGGAGAGGTAAAATTAGGTATAGCACTCTTTAAAAGCAGAGGCTTTTTCTGCCAATAATCTGCTAAGAACTTTTCTTTAGATATCTGACCAAAATGAATCATTTTGTTGCTATTTATTTTTTTTGTTTAATTATCTATTAACATATAGACTCTTTCCAACAAATTATCTTTAATAGATCTTGTTTAGGATAATTATTTTAAATTAGTGCTTTGAATAAAGAAATAAATAAACTTGCGTCAATTTTAGATTTAAAGAGTCATCCTATTGATGATTCTGAGTATAGGTCTAAATGCAAATCAATGTTAAATAAAGATGGCGTTCTAGTGCTTAAAGAATTCCTTTCAATTGAATCAATCCAAAGTATTCTTGAAGAGGCCAAGCAGCAGGAAAATTTAGCATATTACTGTGTTAATGAGCATAATGTTTATTTAGAACCTTTCGACAATCAATACAAAAAAAGTCACCCAAGAAATAGAACTGTAGTCTCTTCAAAAGGCTGCATAACTGATGATCAGGTGCCAAGCGACTCATCATTAAGAGTTCTTTATAACTCAAGCGAATTTAAGAGTTTTCTTTGTGATGTTCTTGATGAGAAAGCTCTCTACAAATATGATGATAATTTATCTTCAATTAACATCCACTATGCAAAGGATGGTCAAGAGCTTGGCTGGCATTTTGATAATTCGTCATTCGCAATTACCTTGCTTATACAGAAGCCTAAGACGGGCGGTGAATTTGAGTATATTAGAGATTTCAGAAATACAAAAAATAATGACAACAACTATGATCAAGTATTGGAATTGATTAATGGTCATTGTAAGGCTAATAAACTGACTATGGAAAATGGCTCGTTGGTACTCTTTAGAGGCAAAGATGCTATTCATCGCGTGACCCCAACCATTGGAAATAAAACCCGAATATTATCGGTCTTAGCATACAATTCAGAGCCTAATGTAAAGCTCTCGAAAACAGCTAGAATGACCTTTTTTGGAAAACTTAATTAATTATGAAAGAGAGCAATAAAGGTTTAGGGCTCTATGACAACTTAGACCTTTCAGCAAGTCAGAATGATCAAGATTTGCTTGAAGTCTATAGAAAATGGGCTTCAATTTATGATCAAGACAATGATGATGTTCTTGGGACGGTATCACAGCCCAATTCAGTTCAAATTTTTCATAAACATTTAAGTGATAAAAATCAAAAAATTATTGATGTAGGCTGCGGAACAGGTTTGGTTGGCCTAGAGCTTAAAAAACTTGGTTACACGAATTTTGATGGAATAGATATTTCTAAAGAGATGATTAATATAGCTAAAGATAGAGGTTATCAGTCGCTATTTCTTGGTAATTTGAATGAGTCTCTTCATTTAGAAAGCAATAGTTATGATGCTGCGCTTTGTGTCGGAGTATTCACTCATGGCCATGTTGGTCCGAGTCGATTAAAGGAACTAACTCGAATAGTTAAGTCACAGGGTTTATTATGTTTTACTGTCAATGAAGATGTATACGAATCCTATGGTTTTGATAAGGTCATTAAAGAACTTGAGACCAAAAAAGTATGGAAACTTCTTGAATTCTGTAAGCAAGATTACATGACTAAGAAAAACGTCATGGGTTTTTATTGCGTTGCCAGAGTCAATTAATCATAAATATACTAACTAATATTTACTGGTGATAGTTTGGCGCTTCCTTGGTGATTGATACGTCATGGACATGAGATTCTGTCATTCCTGCTGAGGTGACTTGGACAAACTGAACTTTGGTTCTCATGGCATTAAGATCTTTGCATCCAGTGTAACCCATGGATGATCTAATTCCACCCACCATTTGGTGAATAATAGGGCGTATAGAGCCTTTATAAGGGACTCTGCCTTCTATACCCTCTGGAACTAATTTTTCAGCTGCAAGTTCAGCCTGAAAATAACGATCGGATGAGCCATGCGCTTGACCCATTGCTCCAATTGAGCCCATTCCACGATAGGCCTTATATGACCTTCCTTGATATAGTTCAACTTCACCCGGTGATTCTTCAGTTCCAGCAAGCATTGAACCCAACATCACGCAGTGAGCGCCAGCTGCAAAGGCTTTAGCAGCGTCTCCAGAGTAACGTATGCCGCCATCTGCAATGACTGTGACATTTGTTTTTTTCAAGGCGTCAGCGATATCGGAAATGGCACTAATTTGAGGCACTCCAACGCCAGCAACGATTCGTGTTGTACAAATGCTTCCAGGTCCAATTCCAACCTTGACACAATCTGCACCGGCTTTAGCTAAGTCTATAGCTGCCTCAGCTGTTGCAATGTTGCCCGCTATAATTTCTAAATTTGGAAAATCTTTTTTAGTCTTAGCGACCCGATCAATTACGCCTTGAGAGTGGCCATGGGCTGTATCAATAACAACCACATCAACACCAGCCTCAACAAGAGCGCTTATTCTATCACTAGAGCCTTTGCCAACTCCAACTGCAGCAGCTACTATTAATCTTTCTTGGTCATCTTTTGCTGCTTTGGGAAAATCACTTGTTTTCTTGATATCACTAACAGTAATCATTCCACCTAGTTTAAATTGCTTGTCAGTAACTAGAACACGTTCAATACGATGCTTTCGAAGAAGTTTTCGAACTGTATCCATTGAAGCACCTTCTTTGACTGTAATGAGAGATTTTTGAGGAGTCATCACATTCTCAACAAATTCATCCAGGCGAGTTTCGAATAGAACATCTCGACTCGTTATTAGGCCAACTAGAGTGTCATTGGAGACAACTGGCATTGCTGATATGCCATGATGTGCTTGAAGATCAAAGACATCTTTAATCGTTGCTGAAGGGTCAATAGTAATAGGATCTCTAATGATTCCTGACTCAAATCGTTTGACTTTTCGAACCTCTTTTGCTTGAGACTCAATAGACATGTTTTTGTGGATAACACCCATGCCTCCTTCCTGAGCAATAGCAATAGCAAGCTTGCCCTCAGTTACTGTATCCATTGCTGCTGAAATAATAGGTGTATTTAAGGTGATTTTATTGGTAAGTTTAGAGGTTAATTTCACTTCCTTTGGAAGAACTTCAGAATGCGCGGGAACCAATAATATGTCATCAAAGGTAAGTGCTTTTTTTAATTCTTTCATAAGGTTCTCCTATATTTTAAAATCGTCTTCTATTAAGTAGACCAGGGGCAACAAACCCAATCATCATTCCAAAGAAAAGAACTATTGCGCCAACTATAAACCAATTTCTTGAGCTAGTATCTTTTTGAATTTGAGTATTGTTTTCAGCGAGCTGAAGTTCTGCCTTTAATTGCAATTTTTCTTGAATGAGTTTTTCATTGTCATGCTCTAATTTGAGTGCGTCTTGATATATTTTCTCTATATGCTCTTTTTCTGCTTGCGATTTTGAGCTTTGAACAACTAAATCTGTGTTTTCCTGCTTTAAAGACGATAACTGTTTTTCAAGCTCTTCTTTTTCAGAGCTTAACTTTGTTATTAAAAGTTTGTTGGCATTATATGTTCTAGTTAACTTTTTTAATTTCTCTCTTGCAGAGGGGTCAGGTGATAGATAAAACGACTTAATCCACCCAATCGTATCATCGAATTGTATTTGAGCCCATCCATCCTCAGTACTTTGCAATAAAGATAGTTCAGTTCCAGATGGTAGTAGGCGAATTATATTATTCCCAAAACTTTTATCAGAACGGATAGGAAGATCAAGCTGATCAGTAATATAGACAAAAGACTCCGCACTAACTTTAAAAGTTAGAATAATTAGTGCAAAAGTAAGAATCTTAAGTTTGTTCATAAATATCTTTTAATTATTCATATTGTATCTTGGCAATAAAGATTTGAATATAATTTTTATGTGTTTTTTCAATGAATTACAGTCCTTTCTCTATAAATTAGAAATTTTCTCTAGTTGCTGCTCTAGGTCCTTCAGGGCGCTTTCGGTAGAGGTAAGTTTTTCTTTTTCATTATTTACAATGGCTTCAGGGGCTCCATTAATAAATTTTTCGTTACTTAGTTTTGCTGAAAATTGAGATTTCATTTTAAGTAATTTGTCAATCTCCTTATTGAGCCTATCTTGTTCAGCTCCTTTGTCAATCAGTCCAGCCAATGGTATCAGTATTTTCATTTCTCCAACCAGGGCAATTGCAGATTCTTCCTCCTCTTCATTAGGAGATAGCATGTCTATAGAATCTAACTTGGCAATAGTAGATAGGGTTGACTTGTTATTATCGATATAAGATTTGTCTTGAGAACTAAAATTTTTGATAAAGCAGGGTAGCGACTTTCCAGGAGGAATGTTCATCTCACCTCTGATTTTCCTAATACCAAGAATAAACTCCTTAAACCAATTTATTTCTGCTTCAGCACTGTTATCAAAGAGCTCATCTTCGGCCTCTGGAAATGGCTGAGATATCAATTTATCATTAGATTGTGATTGTATTTTTTGAGATTGTTCAAATATCTCTTCAGTAATGAAAGGAATGATTGGATGAAGTAGAACTAGTGTTTCATTTAATACTTTAAATAAGGTCGACTCACAACCCTCTCTAGTTTGGCTGTTTTCAAGAAGAGGTTTAGAGAGTTCAAGGTACCAGTCACAATAATCATGCCAGACAAACTCGTACAACGTTTGACTCATTAGATCTAATCGATAGTCTGAGAGGTGTTTTTGGACCTCGATCTTTACATGCTGTAGTCTAGATAAAATCCATTTATCTTGGCTAGACAATGCTGCATTATTGTTTATTTTTTTTGACTCTAAATTCATTAATACAAAGCGGGATGCATTCCATAGCTTGTTACAAAAATTTCTGTAACCTTCGACTCGTTTTAAGTCAAATTTGATGTCACGACCGAATGAAGCTAGAGCGGTAAAAGTAAATCTAATTGCATCTGTTCCAAAGGATGGTATCCCATTAGGAAACTCTTTTTTAGTTTGATTTTTGATTTTTTCAGCTAGCTTTGGCTGCATCATGCCTTGAGTTCTTTTTTCTAGTAGGTCTCCAAGGTTAATTCCATCAATAAGATCGATAGGGTCAAGTACATTACCTTTAGATTTACTCATTTTTTGACCATTACCATCTTTAATTAATCCAGTGATATAAATGTCTCTAAAAGGAACATCGTCGGCAAATTTAAGGCCAAACATTATCATTCGAGCTACCCAGAAAAATATAATATCAAACCCAGTTACGAGCACACTTGTTGGATAAAATCTCGATAATTCAGGAGTCTTTTCGGGCCATCCAAGCGTTGAAAAAGGCCATAAGGCGGAAGAAAACCATGTATCTAGAACATCATCATCTTGGGTTAGTTCAATGCCTTTTCCGGCTTGAATTTGGGCATCCTCAAGGCTATCTGCAACGTAAAATTTACCATCCTTGTCATACCAGGCTGGAATTCTATGACCCCACCAAATTTGACGAGAAATACACCAGTCTTCAATGTTGTCCATCCAGTTAAAGTAAGTTTTTTCCCAGTTTTCAGGGACAAAGCGAATACTTCCGTTTTTAACTGCCTCGATAGCAGGTTCAGCCAGAGGTTTAACTTTAACAAACCACTGGTTTGTCATGTAGGGCTCAATAATACTATTTGTCCTGTCACCTCTAGGCACCATGAGCGTGTGTGGATCAATTTTTTCAATTGAGTTTTGCTTCTCTAAATCCTCAACAATTATTTTTCTTGCTTCAAACCGATCTAATCCTTGATATTTAGAAGGGGCATTTGAATTTATTTTGGCATCGTCAGTTAACACATTGATGATTTCTAAGTCATGTCTTTGGCCAATTTCATAGTCATTGAAGTCATGCGCTGGGGTAATTTTTACACAGCCCGTCCCAAATTCCATATCAACATAATCATCAGTAATAATTGGGATTTTTCTGTTTGAGAGTGGCAGTTTGATAGATTTTCCAGCTAAATGTTGATAGCGCTGATCATCTGGATGAACAGCGACAGCAGAGTCTCCGAGCATTGTTTCTGGTCTTGTAGTGGCGACAACTAATGTTTCATCAGAGCCAACGACTGGATACCTGATATGCCATAAAAATCCATTTTCTTCTTTACTAATGACCTCTAAATCTGACACAGCTGTCAAAAGGACTGGGTCCCAATTGACTAATCTTTTTCCTCGGTAAATGAGTCCTTCGTTGTATAGCTCAACGAAGACTTTTCTTACTGCTTGTGAGAGAGACTCATCCATCGTGAAACGCTCCCTATCCCAGTCTACCGATGCTCCAAGTCGCCTCATCTGAGAGGTGATTGTTCCTCCAGATTTTGACTTCCAATCCCAAACTTTTTCAGTAAATTTTTCTCTACCCAGGTCGTGTCTGGAAATGTTGTCCATGCTAAGCTGTCTTTCAACAACCATCTGGGTTGCTATTCCTGCATGGTCAGTCCCAGGCTGCCAAAGCGTTTGATTTCCCTTACTTCTATTGTATCGAGTATAGACATCCATAATCGTGTGCTGAAAGGCGTGACCCATATGCAGACTTCCAGTAACGTTGGGTGGTGGTAGAACAATACTAAATGCATCCTTACTTGATGAATTAGCTTTTGAGGAAAAGAGGTCGCCTTTCTCCCACAAATCACGATATTTTTGTTCGATAAGTTCTGGGTTATATGTTTTTTCCATGTAGGCGAGGTGTCGGATAAAACTGACACATTATACAATAAGTGTGCTGACTAGAATAAGCCTTTAAAAGGTCACTGGCTGTAATCTTTTCGCCCTGATAGTGCATGCGCAATTGTATTTATATCGGTATACTCCAACTCACCTCCTAGTGGAATTCCGTGAGCTATTCTTGTGGTTTTTATTTGATATTTTTTTGCTAGATTATGAATGTAGTGAGCGGTAACCTCACCCTCGATCGTCGCATTTGTAGCTAGAATGAGTTCATTTACTTCTTGATTTGTTAATAAAACTTCGAGCTCATCAAGACCGAGTTCGGAAGCGCCAATGCCGTCTATTGGTGACAGGTATCCGCTTAAAACAAAATACTTTCCTTTGTATACACCGCTTTGTTCAATCACATGAATATCAGAGGGGGTTTCGACGACACAGAGTTGTGAGTTGTCACGAGAATCATTGGAACAAATTTCACAGATATTTTTTTCAGTCAAGGTCCTGCATTTTTCACAGTTTTTGACATTTTCCATTGCCTCCTTGAGTGCTTTTGAAAGCTCTAGTCCGCCGAGTCTATCTCTCTCAAGAAGGTGGTAAATAAACCTTTGTGCAGTTTTAGACCCTACTCCTGGGAGTTTGCTAAAAGCTTTATTTAATTTTTCAATCATCTTAAATTATAAATAGTTAACTAGAATGGCAGGTTAAGGCCGCCAGTCACATTTTTCATCTTATTCTTGGAAATTTCATTTATTTTTGAAGAGGCATCGTTAACAGCTATTATTAACAAATCTTCTAACATTTCTTGGTCAGAAAAAAGTGATTCATCTATAGAAATGTTAGTGACTTTGTAGTCTCCATTCATTTCAACTTTTAAAGCGCCTGAGGCTGCTAAACCTTCACAGCTGAGAGATTTTATCTCTTTTTGAACAGCTTCCATATCCTCCTGCATTTGTTTTGCTTTTTGCATCATTCCTGCCATTCCGCCTTTAAACATTATCCGACTCCTTTATTGATTTGATAGATTTAAGATCGACTTTTGAATTAAACACTTCTTGTAATTCTTTAAGTCCATCATCGCTTAAAAATTGGCTTTCTGTCTCTTTTCGTTTTTTCTCTTTCTCAACTGACTCTTTTTGAGACAAAGAGTCACCATTAGTTTCTCCAGGTTCAAAAATTAACTCTACTGAAGGATATAGCTTATGAAGCCCATTTCTAATTGATTCCTCTGTTTTAGGGGTGTGAAGATTAACAAAATCTGAGCTCAATGTCAGTATCAGTGTTTGACCTTTAAGCGACTTGAATACAGTATTTTTTACGAGCATTTTTGCTGCACCATTGAAATCAAAAGTCTTAATAATATCTTCCCACTCCTTTTGCGATTTAATATCGAGTTGATTTGTATCTTTTTCAGGTGCTTGTGGATTTGATACAATCTTAGAAGAATCCTTTGGAATTTGGAAGTCTGTAACTTTTGATTTTTTATTTGGAGATTGCTTTAGATTTTTTTTTTCAACACTCTCATAATCTGGATGAAAGGCAATCATTCTCAGAAGTGTCATCTCAAGACCAATTTGTTCGCTAGGAGACAGATTCATATCTTTCTGTCCATTGATTGCAATTTGGTAGTATAACTGCAAATCTTGGGCAGAAAAGCTATTGGCAAGTTTGGCAATATCAGGGGAAACTTGTTTTTTATCTTGGATGATTTGAGCTAAAGAAATTTGGTGAAAAAGCGACGTCAAGTCTCTCAGCGCATTAACTAAGTTCTCACCTTTGTGAGCTAAATCTTTTACAAACGACAAAATTTGTTCTGCATTTCTCTCATTGATTAGTTTAGCAAGATTTATGATTTCATCATGGTTGACCAGTCCAAGCATTTCTTTAAGGTCTTTCTCTTTGACGCTTCCATTTCCATAAGAGATAGACTGATCTAGAAGGCTAAGTGCATCCCTCATTGAACCATTACCAAATTCTGCAATCTTCGATAGAGCACCCTTGTCAAACTTAAGTTTTTCTTCATTCATGATAAACTGAAGATGGTTAAGAATTTCCTTGTGTGAGAGCTTATTCAGGTTGAACTGAAGACATCTCGAAAGAACAGTGATTGGTAATTTTTTTGGATCAGTGGTGGCTAGTAAAAATTTAATATGAGCAGGGGGTTCTTCTAAGGTTTTCAAAAGAGCATTAAAGCTACTTTTTGAAAGCATGTGTACCTCATCAATCAGGTAAATTTTGTATAAATTCTTAGTCGGAGTGTACTGCGCATTTTCAAGAATCTCTCTCATATGATCGACACCAGTATTTGAGGCTGCATCAAGCTCTATTAGGTCAACAGACTGACCTTTGTCAATCTCAAGACAGGTTGGGCACTTACCGCATGGGGTAGAGCTAACTCCTTCTTCACAGTTTACTGATTTAGCAAAAATTCTTGCGATTGTGGTCTTGCCAACTCCTCGAGTCCCTGTAAACAAAAAACCATGATGAAGATTATTATTGTCTAAGGCATTAACAAGGGTTCTGATGGTATGAGTTTGGCCTACTAGCTCTTTAAAATTATGAGGTCTGTATTTTCTAGCTAAAACTTCGTAGTGTTCACTCATTAGTAATCAGATTATTGAATAAAGGTAGTGCCGAGAATAGAATCCAACACATAAAAAAATTATTACCGTTGCTCCCTTCCAGGCCTGGCGGGGTTCATAACTATTTATTGTCGGTTTACCCTCGACACTACCCAAGATTTTACTTGAAATGATTATTCTAATTATTCAATATTAAATGATTAAATAAGATTTTTTATGACTTTAGGGATTGGTATTGATCATAAATTATTGACCATATCGGCCCAGCGTATCCATCTGAAATTTGAACACCATCAATAGAGGTGATTGGCATAATCTCTCTAGTAGAGCTGGTAATCCATACTTCATCAGCGTCCATTAGTTGTTGCTTTGTGAATGAAGTCTCTTTAACAATAATGTTATTGACCTTTGCACTTTCAATTGTTTTTTCACGAGTAATTCCTGGAAGTATATTTGGACCCTTTGGATGAGTATATATGCAGTTATTTTTTACTATAAATACGTTTGAACTTGAGGCTTCAGTCACTATCCCATCTCGATAAAGAATAGTTTCCTCCATGTCGTTGTTTTTTGCCTCCTGTGCATAAAGAGTATTTGCTAAAAGAGACGTTGCCTTAGTATTACTTTTGAGCCATCTAATATCTTCCCTTGTAATGGCTGAGAGTCCATTTAGAAGGGTGTTTTTCTCTCTAGGATTGATGACACTTGATTGAATATATACTGTTGGTTTTAATTCACCATAAGTATGTTTTCTATTCTCGTCACTACCTCTAGAGATTTGTAAATAGACTGCTTGGTTTTGGTTAATAGGGTCAAATGAGATAATCTTGTCGATTAAATTTTTCCATTCGTCTTTGCTGTGAGGATTCTTAATGCTGATTGCATCAAGACCATCCTGCAAGCGATTCAAATGAGCATCTAAACCAATAATTTTTCTGTTATATACTGGAAAGACTTCATAGATACCATCACCAAAAAGGAATCCTCTATCCATGACAGAGATGAATGCTTGATTTTTTTCTATAAAGTTTCCGTTTAAATAAACCAAAATTATCTGAACATCAGTTTGACCGTATCAATCATTTTGGATACAAATCCTGCCTCCTCGGCATTTTCAAGGGCAATAAGCGGAAGTGTTGCAATATCTTCGTCATTAAAGCTTATTGCAAGAGTGCCCACGCGGTCACCTTGATTAATTGGAGCAATCAAATCTCCTCCTAGCTCAATAGTTTGAGTTGTGTATTTAAATTGATTTCTTGGAAGGGTCAAGAAGCTAGAATCTGCTACTCCAACTTTCATATTCCCTTTCTTTGATTTGAATACTGGGACTTGGTGAGATATATCATTGACCGACTGGGTTTCGAAGAAACGGAAACCGTAATCAAGCAGCTTCTCTGTTTCTGAGGTCCTAATGGCAGGGCTTGCTGAGCCTAGCACAATAGAAATCAACCTCATTCCAACACGGTTTGCACTTGTAGCAAGACAGTAACCTGCTTTTTCAGTCCATCCCGTTTTTAAGCCATCAACGGTGCTATCGGTAAATAGCAGTTTGTTGCGATTTATTTGTTTAATGTTATTGTAGGTGAATTCTTTTAGGCCGTACCACTCATAAAAAACTGGAAAATCCTTAATGATAGCAGAAGAGAGCAGTGCCATGTCTTTTGCTGTTGTATATTGGTCTTTATGTGGGAGACCTGATGCGTTTTCAAAGCGAGTATTAGTCATTCCAATTTCTTGAGCATAGTCATTCATAAAGAGAACGAATGTTCCTTCTGAGCCAGCCACATGCTCTGCTAATGCTACAGAAGCATCATTACCCGATTGAATGATCATTCCTTTCAAAAGGTCTTCAAGGTTAATCATTTTTCCAACCTCAATAAAGCTTCTTGAGCCTCCAGTTTTCCAAGCTTTTTCGCTAATCTTAACTTCATCATCAAGAGAAATAAACTCTTCTTTCAGGCGCTTAAAGACCACATAAGATGTCATTATTTTTGTCAAACTAGCGGGTGACCTTCTCTCATTTTCATTTTCAGCGGCAAGAACCTTTCCTGAGTTATGGTCCATAAGAACATAGGATTTGGCTGCAATCGGAGGAGACTCTGGAATATAAAAGCGAGGCTCTTCGGCATTTACATTTGAGAAAAAAAGTACTAAAAAAAATGTTTTTAAGAGAGTAAGAATATTTGATTTCATGAAATATTATTTGTCCAGAAACTGTGTATTGAAGAGAAGACCTAAAATTAAGTAAATTTTAACCACAGAGTGATTATAACGATTTACTGTAAATATCTTGGACTTTTATGCTTGTGAATCGACATAATAATTCCAAAGCTTGCCATAAGGGTAATCAGAGAGGAACCACCATAACTAATTAAAGGCAATGGGACTCCTACCACAGGCAAAAGACCGGATACCATGCCTATATTTACAAAGATATAGGTAAAAAATACGAATGTAAGGCTAGCACCTAAAAGTCTAGAAAAGTTATCCTCACATCGAAGCGACAAACTCATACATCTATAAATGATTAGCGCATAAATAATAACAAGTAATAAAAACCCAAGAAACCCAAGCTCTTCAGCCAAGACAGAGAAGATAAAATCAGTTGACTGCTCTGGAACAAAATCAAGCTGAGACTGAGACCCTCTAACGATACCTTTACCTGTAAACCCTCCAGAACCAATAGCAATTTTTGATTGAATGATATGATATCCTGATCCAAGAGGATCGGACTCAGGGTTAAATAAAGTTATAATTCGCTTTTTTTGATAGGCAATTAACAAATAATTCCAAGCAAAATAGAGTGACCCGGTAAAAACACTTGTTAAGATGGCCAAATTTAGCCAAATATTTTTAACAAGCATTACCCTAAAACCTGAAAAGAATAAAACATAGACTCCTGAAGCGCCTATCAATAATGAGGTTCCAAGGTCAGGTTGCCTTGCTATCAGAAGTACAACAGTGCCAATCGTAATCAGCGAAATAATGACCGGAAACGCTTTAGGGGGAAGTGTTTTTTCACTAAGAATTGCAGCAATTGTCATTGGTACTATAATTTTCATTAATTCTGATGGCTGAAATCTTACAAAGCCCAAATCAAGCCATCTTTGAGCGCCACCACCCGAGCTTCCAAAAAATAGAACCAGAATTAATTGAAAGATTCCCAGAATCATGAGTATTGGCGCTGCTCTTAACATAATTATTGGCGGTATTTGTGCTATTACAAGCATGACTGAAGTAGCCAAACCAAGGTGAACCATTTGCCTGTAAACAAGATTAAGTGAGCCGCCCGAACTGCTATATAAAATTAATAGCCCAAAAGATGATAGCAAAACAAGAAGAATAAAAAGTGGCGTATCGATTTTGAAAAATTTATAAAAAAGAATGAGCTTTTTTAATAGAAAAGAAATCATATCAACAGTAATCCGACTTTCCTTAAATCTGCCAGAAGAAGGTTGAAACTAGAACATGCCGAGGTGTTATTCATACACTCAACACCAAGGCCTATGTTTGAGAGTTCGATTTGCTGTTTAGGTGAGAGAAATTTGGGAGAGGCCCCAGTTCCAATAATTAATAAATCGACTGAATCTTTAGTAATTAGAGGAAATAAAAATTCTTTTCCAATTTCTTTGATATCTACAGTGGAGACTTCATTAGATGAAGTGGCAGAGACAAAACAAGGTTTATTTAATTTGATATGTGAGAGAAAAACTGAAGACTCGTCTATCGAAATAATGGTATTTTTATTGGCATTTTGCTGGGTGAATTCCATTAATTTGCATGCATATTTGGGTGTTGGTTGAATATTATAACAGTGTAAAATTGGCATTGATTTAATTGAACTTTAAATTACTATTATTTAAATAATCTTTCAAAACAAATTTTCAATTAATTTATTAAAAAAAGTAATAGATGAAATCAAGATTTGCTCCTTCTCCAACAGGTTTTTTGCATATTGGCGGTGCTAGAACAGCTCTTTTTGCTTGGCTATGGGCAAAAAAAAATAAGAGTAATTTTGTTCTTAGAATCGAAGATACTGACAAGGAGCGCTCAACTCAAGAGTCTGTCGATGCGATACTTGAAGGTTTGGATTGGCTTGGTCTTGATTATGACGAGGGTCCTATCTACCAAAGCGATCGATTTGCTAGATACAATGAAGTTATTCAAGAATTAATTTCAAATGGTCAGGCATACTATTGCGACTGTTCAAAAGAGCGCTTAGAGTTGATGAGAGAAAATCAAATTAAAAACAATGAGAAGCCAAAATATGACGGTTGTTGTCGTGAAAAATCCTTAAAAAATGGTGTCATTCGGTTTCTTAACCCAGACAATGGCATTGTTAGTTTTAGTGATTACGTCAAAGGGGAGGTTGCTATAGCCAATTCGGAGTTGGATGATTTAATTATTTCAAGGTCAGATGGAACGCCAACATACAACCTAACTGTGGTTGTTGATGACCACGACATGCAAATTGATTGTGTCATTAGGGGTGATGATCACATCAATAACACTCCAAAACAAATTAACCTATACAAAGCTATGGACTGGGAAACCCCTAAATTTGCTCATGTTCCAATGATTCTGGGATCAGATGGCTCACGTTTATCAAAAAGGCATGGTGCACTCAATCTTTTATCCTATAGAGATGAAGGTTTTTTGCCCGACGCATTATTAAATTATCTTGTCAGGCTCGGATGGTCAAATGGAGACCAGGAAATATTCTCGATTGACGAGATGATAGAGCTGTTTGATTTAAATAATATTAACAATTCTCCTGCAAGCTTTAACCAAGAAAAACTGGATTGGATGAATCAAAGCTACATTAAAACAACTTCTTTAAGCAATCTTATTGAGCACTTGAGTTTCCACCTTGAGCAGCTTAATATTAATTTAGATAATGGACCTAAAATTAATGAACTTGTTGAATTCTTAAGAGAAAGGTCAAAGTCTTTAGTTGATTTGGCTCAAAGCTGCGTTATGTTTTATAAAGACTTTGAAGATTTTGATGCAGTTCAAGCCAATAAAACTTTCAAATCAAACTCAAAAGAAGTGCTGGAAGATTTAGTGAATAAGCTCAGCGAAATTAAGGATTGGGATTCTGACAATATCCATTCAATCATTGAATCGATCTGTGAAGCCAGAAGCGTTGGTTTTGGTAAGGTTGGTCAGCCTTTCAGGCTCGCACTTAGCGGGGATGGAAAGTCGGGAAGTATAGATAAAAGTGCACAATTTGTGGGAAAGGAGCGAACTTTATCGCGATTAAAGATGGCTATAGGTTGGATAAATAGTCAAAACAATTGACTTAATTAGAATAAATTCAGTGCTTGCAAATTTTTTCCAAATATTTTTATTAATCTCACCAGTATTTCTTCTTATTATATTAGGAAATATTCTTAGAAGGATTGGAGTGCCTGACCTTTCTTTTTGGGAGGTTAATGATAAGTTGTGTTACTGGGTTTTAATTCCTGCTCTGTTATTCCACTTCATCTCTCAGGTCAACTTGTCTTCTGAAATGCTCTATGTTTATGCAGCAATTGTATTTTCTGGTTTTGTTGTCATGTTCAGTTTTACAATTATTCTTGGAAAATTACTTGGCTACTCTCCTGAAGTGTGGACCTCAATTCTGCAGGGCTCTATGAGGCAGAATGCTTTTATTGCTCTTGCTATAGCTGGAAGTTTTTACGGCGCTGAAGGTTTAAAAATTGCCTCACTATTTATGTTTATTTATGTTCCTACTATTAATATTATTATCATAACGACAATGGTAACGAGTCTGAAAAAAATTAATCAAAAAGACTCGCAAAAAGCTTTATCAAACGTATTTATAGAAATCTGTAAAAATCCATTCATTTTGGCTATGATTGCAGGGTTATTGGTTTCATTTTTTCCTTTAGAAAAAATGAGTATTCTTATTGATACTACTGAACTTTTAGGTTCAGCCGCACTACCAATAATGCTTTTAACTATAGGCGCTAAGATAAAAGTCAGAGACTTGACACTAAAAATAACTCCTATCTTGATATCAAATTCGCTTAAATTGATCATTCTTCCTGTTGTTGTATATTATGTGGCTAGTTATTTTGGCTTAAGCCAAACCGAGATAGTTGTTGCGGTTATTTTTTCATCAGTGCCAACTGCAATCATGTCTTACACCTTAGCTCAACAGTTTGGAGCGGATTATCAGCTAATGAGGGCTATCCTGAGCACCCAAGTAGCTTTATCTTTTATAACCATTCCTCTATTGCTTGCCTTTATCGTATAAATGCAGTTATCATATTTATTGAATTATCTTTACAAAAAAACAGAAATCTTTAAAAGAAGTGTTATAATTACTTCCAGAGATAAATCTTCTCAGTGACAATCATTCCATTATTGAGTACATGAACGACAAAATTAAAGTAGTCAGTGACGCCTCTTTTGAGGCTGACGTTGTAAACTCCTCACAACCAGTTTTAGTAGATTTTTGGGCTGAATGGTGTGGCCCCTGTAAGGCTCTTGCACCTATCCTTGATGAAATCGCTGATGAGTATGAGGGTAAGTTAACTATTGCAAAAGTCAATGTAGACGAAAACGTTCAATTACCCCCAAAATATGGCATCAGGGGAATTCCAACAATGCTTTTATTCAAAGATGGAGCAGTCCAGGCAACAAAAGTTGGTGCTCTATCAAAGGCCAATCTAAATGCTTTTTTAGATTCTAATATTTAACTATAAACCTATAACCTTTTAAACTCATAGACAAACACTAAAATAATCTCATCATCATAACAAACATATAAACATATACATCTATTGTTTGCTTCAATGTTTAGGCATAAAGCCAAATCAAACTAAAACACTATAACAAATAAATGAAACTATCAGAATTAAAAATTAAATCGCCTACAGAGCTTCTTGATCTTGCGCAGTCTCTTGGAATAGAAAATATCTCAAGAGCAAAAAAACAAACTCTAATTTTCGCGATTCTCAAGCATAAAGCAGAGAATGAAGAGGAGGTTCTTGGTGATGGTATTTTAGATATATTGCAAGAGGGTTATGGATTCTTAAGGTCTTCAAATGATTCTTATGTTTCTGGTCCGGATGATATTTATGTTTCTCCAAATCAAATCAGGCGCTTCAATTTATCAACTGGAGATGTAGTCACTGGAAAAATTAGAGCGCCTAAAAAAGGTGAAAAATACTTCGCACTTATAAAAGTTTCTGAGGTTAATGGTGATTCACCAGAAAATATAAGAAATCGAATTCCTTTTTCTTCATTAACCCCACTCCATCCAAATCAAAGACTTGGTCTTGAGCTTGGAAATGGTGGCACTGAAGATATTACTGCTAGAGTCATTGACTTAGTAGCGCCTTTTGGAAAGGGTCAAAGAGGTCTTCTTGTGGCCCCTCCAAAAGCTGGAAAAACAATGATTATGCAGAATATTGCCTCTTCAATTTCTGTGAACCATCCTGAATGTGAGCTGATTGTACTTTTGATTGATGAGAGGCCAGAAGAGGTAACAGAAATGGAGAGAACCGTTAGAGGTGAGGTTATTTCCTCAACGTTTGATGAGCCCGCTAAAAGACATGTTCAGGTTGCAGAAATAGTTATAGAAAAGGCTAAAAGAAGAGCTGAACAGGGCAAGGATGTTATTATTTTGCTTGACTCGATTACTCGTTTGGCAAGAGCCTACAATACTGTTGCTCCTTCATCAGGCAAAGTTTTAACTGGTGGTGTTGATGCCAATGCTCTTCAAAGGCCAAAGCGATTCTTTGGCGCAGCTCGTAACATTGAGAATGGTGGTAGTATTACAATTATTGCAACAGCTCTCATTGAGACTGGATCTAAGATGGATGAGGTCATTTATCAAGAATTTAAGGGTACTGGTAATATGGAGCTTCATCTTGAAAGGAGACTTTCAGAAAAACGCATATTTCCAGCTATCAATATTAATGCATCCGGTACAAGGCGTGAAGAGTTAATTACTGATGAACAAGAGCTTCAAAAAATGTGGATTTTAAGAAAAATTCTTCACCCAATGGATACTGTTGAGGCTGCAGAATTTTTAATTGAAAGACTTAGATTCACTAAGACCAATGATGAATTCTTTAATTCAATGAAACAAAAGAAGTAATGGTCAGTTTTTGAACTAGAGTATTTTATAATTAGCTCTATGACTCAAAGAACCTTTAAATATCCAAGAACAATCATCTCAAAATATCTACTTAAGAACTTAATAGTTATTTTTATAGCTATATTTTTTATAATTGGACTAATAGTTTTTGGAAACCAATTTGTTTTAACTACTCAAAAAAGTGTAGAGCATGGAATACCCTTGCAAGAATTGATGCCGCTAGCTGGGTTTAAAATGGTGAGAGATTTGCCCATAATATTGTCACTGTCATTCTTTTTATCAATAATCGTTTCTATTTCACAGCTTTATAAAAGTTCAGAAGCCATAGTTTTGAATTCGGTCGGAATCGGTGAAAAAAACTTTTTAAATATAATCAAACCTCTAGTTTTCTTAATATTTATCTTAATATTTTTCTTGTCAACATATGCAGTTCCATGGGCGAAACAGCAAAAAAGTTTTGCTGAAGACGAAACAGTAAACGCCTCAGAGTTTTCTTTTATTTCTGAAGGAAAGTTTGAAAACTTTAAAAATGGCGAGATAGTTTTTTATGCTTCTGAATCTTCACTAGTCGACAATGCTAACGAGCAAAATATGGAGGAGATTTTTATCTATGTATCAAATGAAGATAGCCCCATTGTTGTATTGGCGTCTGAAGCGACTAAATATACTGATTCTAACAATGAAAGTATTTATTTGAGGCTCAAGGATGGAGTGCGCTATGAAGGTTTGCCGGGAGATGAAAATGTAAATATTTTGGACTTTGATAAATATGATTTGGAAATAGTGTCGGGAGAAGTTCAAAAATCTCTTTCAAATTTTTCTGAAATTGAAGAAAAAACATCAATCGACTTATTGTTGGAAGGTGGTAGGCTTGCTAATGCAGAAGTTCAATGGCGTTTATCACAGCCTATCTCAATACTTATTCTTTCAATTATTGGGGTGCTTTTAGGGAAAACTTCACCGAGAACTGGTAAAGGAGTTAATCTGCTTTTTGGCGTAATTATTTTTATGCTCTACAACAACGGTTTATTGATTGCAAAAAACTCGATTGAGAGTGGCCAATTAAACCCCTTTCTGGGTCTTTGGTCAATTCATATTCTTCTTGCTCTACTAATGATAATTTTTTATCAGTTTAGACAAGGGAAATCGGCTTCTTTTATTGCTAAAATATCACCTTTATAACAAACTAAAAAAACTATGTCTAGCTCTCCAAGTAAAATTTTAGAAGTATTTGACAATCCAAACGAAGAAAGAGACTTTGTAATAAGAATTGATACGTCTGAGTTCACCTGTCTTTGCCCATTAACAGGTCAGCCTGACTTTGCGGATATACATATAGAGTATATTGCTGATAAGCATTGTGTAGAGCTGAAAGCTTTAAAAAATTATTTCTGGTCTTATCGAAATGAAGGGGCTTTTCATGAGGCGGTGACTAATAGAATGCTTGATGACTTGGTAGTGGCTATGAACCCAAGATTTATTAGACTCAAAGCAGTTTTTAATGTAAGAGGCGGTGTTTACACTAATGTTGAATGTGAACACAGAAAAGAGGGATGGACGCCAAGAGAAGTAGTTAGTTTATGAGTCTAATTCGTCAAAGTGTTCAATTTGACAAAAAATTTCTTGACCCAGATGCCTTAAAGATTGTTAAAAAACTAAACAAGACCGGTTATGAGGCATATCTAGTTGGTGGTTGTATTAGAGACTTACTTCTTGGTTTTGAGCCAAAAGATTTTGACATTGCTACCAATGCAACGCCAGAACAAATTCAAAAACTTTTTAAACGCTCAAGAATTATTGGAAGGCGATTTAAATTAGTTCATATCATGTTTTCAGCTAGAAAATTTATTGAGGTTGCCACTTTTCGTTCTAGTCGAAGTAATCCAACCTCCGCCAAAGGCATGGTGTTAAGAGATAACTTCTACGGCTCTTTAAAAGATGATGTTTTTCGACGAGATTTCACAATTAATGGTCTTTATTTTGATATTAAAAATTCTCAAGTTATCGACTATGTTGGAGGTCTTCAGGATTTAAAAGAATTACAAATTAAAATGATTGGTAATCCCTCTGAAAGGTTTGAAGAAGACCCAGTAAGGATGATTCGTGCAGTTCGCTTTATGGCTAAATTAAGCGCTAAAATTGACTCAAAGCTAAATCATAGTATTGTAAAAAATGCTCATTTAATTGCAAATGTTCCTCCAGCAAGACTTTACGAAGAGGTTATTAAGTTGTTTCATAATGAAAATTCACTAGCGGTTTTTCGTGAATTGTCAAATTTAGGTATTCTTAAATATTTATTTTCGCAGACTGAAGAGAATGCTTTTATCTCCGCCTCTCTTGTTAATACTTCTAAAAGGATTAAGATTGGAAGCTCTGTTACGCCAGCTTTTCTATTTGCTGTCTTTCTTTGGTCGGCTCAAAATAAGCGTTTTAATGAGCTAAAAAAGAAAAAAATGTCTCGAATAGAATTGATGATTAAAGCTTCTGAAGATGTTATAAAAAGACAAGTTCAACAGGTTATGATGCCTAGGTGGTTGTCAACTCGAGTAAAGGATATTTGGTTAATGCAATATCGCCTTGAGAACTACAACCCTAAAAAATCTAAAGAATTATTAAGTAATCCTCGATTTAGAATGGCTTATGATTTTTTTGTTTTACGCTCACAAAGTATCGATAAACAGTTAAAAGCTAAGGCAGAATATTGGACAAACATTCAAAAGTAAGGTCAGTTTTAATTACTGGATGTTCAACTGGAATTGGACTTTGTATAGCTCTAGGGCTTCAGAAAAAAGGATATCGTGTCTTTCCTACAGCAAGAGTAGCTGATGATGTAAAAAACCTTCGAAACCTAGGTTTTGAGGCACTTCTTTTAGATTTATCCTCCTCAGAGTCAATAAAAGCTGCTGTTTTCAAGCTTTATGAAAAAACTGATACTATTTATGCTCTAATAAATAATGGTGCATACGGGCAAGCAGGAGCCTTAGAAGATATTTCAAGGAAAGCATTGGATAAACAATTTCAGTCTAATGTTTTTGGTTGGCATGAGCTTACCAACCTAATACTTCCAAAAATGAGAGATACAGACTCAGGTAGAGTTGTATTCATTAGTTCTGTATTAGGCTTTGTAGCTATGCCTTTTAGGGGGCCATATGTAGCATCAAAGTTTGCTATTGAAGGACTGGTTAGAACTTTCAGGCTTGAATTAAGCAATACAAACATAAAATTTTCAGTCATTCAGCCAGGTCCAATAGAGTCTAGATTTAGGCAAAACGCTTACAAGGCATTTAAGGAAAATGTTGATACATCGAATAGTCATTACTTGGATCAATATCAATCAATGATACAAAGGCTCCAATCTGGCAAAAATGTCAAATTTACCCTGCCTCCTGAGGCCGTCTTAAAGTGCACAATCCATGCTTTAGAGTCAAATTCACCAAAAAACTATTACCGGGTAACCTTTCCAACAAAATTGTTTGCTTTGTTAGGTAACATATTGCCTAGTAAGTGGATGGATTACATTCTGAATAGAGCATAAGTTAAGGGTAGTAAAACTGATGACTAAAAAATTCAATTTCAATAAAGGCTTATTAAAACTTGAAGAAATCATTAACAAGATGGACTCTGGTGAATTAAGCTTAGAAGAATCTTTAAAATACTTTGAAGAGGGTGTCAAAATTCATAGGCAATGCCATGCAGCACTTAAAGATGCTGAACAGCGTATAAGTATCTTAACTGAGAGCGATGAATATAATGAAGAAAAACCCTTTGAAGACTCATGATTTTTACAGGGAGCGAGTCAACTCCCAGTTAAATTTATTTTTAAGTTCGATACAATCAATCAAATCTTCCAAAAATCGACTTAAAGACATTATGAAGTATAGCGTCTTGGCCGGTGGAAAGCGTTTTAGACCCATTCTTACCTATACTGTAGCAAGTCTTTATGGTGTTGAAATCAAAAAAGTTGACTCTTGTGCCTGTGCAATTGAGTTAATCCATATTTACTCTCTCATTCATGATGATTTACCAGCAATGGACGATGATGATATGCGCCATAATCAGCCTACCAGCCATAAAGTTTTTGGCGAGGCGCAAGCAATACTTGCTGGAGATGGTCTGCAGGCATTAGCTTTTCAAGTAATCTCTAATGACCCATTGCTTGACTCTGAGAAAAAAATAAAATTGCTTAGCTTATTATCAGACTCATCTTATGCAATGGCAGAGGGACAATCAATAGACTTGTCTATTGTCTCTCAAAGTGCTGATCTAAATCTTTTAAATGAAATGCACAACCAAAAGACAGGAGCTCTTCTTGGTTGTTCTATTAAATTTGGAGCACTTTTGAGTGACACTAGTGATAAAGATCTCTCAGTACTCGACTCGTTCTCAAACAAAATAGGGCTTGCTTATCAAGTTCAAGATGATGTGCTTGACGTTACAACTTCAGATGATATTTTAGGTAAGCGTCAAAACTCAGACGCAACTAAAAATAAACCTTCATATCCTGCAATTATTGGTATTGATGAGTCTATCAAGGTATTCAAAAACCTTTATCAGGAGGCGCTTGATGAATTATCCTTATTGAGTGTTGATGCAGAACCCTTAATTGGAATAACTAGGCAGTTAATGACGCGTTCCTATTAAAACTCAGCTAGTATGCTGCCCCAACTAAATCCACCTCCGATACCTTCAAAAAGCAAAGTATCGCCTTTTTTAATTCTTCCATCACGAACCCCCACATCCAAGGCTAGGGGTATTGAGGCAGCAGATGTATTTCCATGTATATCAAGAGTCTGGATGACTTTTTCCATAGGTAAATTTACTCTTTTTGCAACAGCTTTTATGATGCGTATGTTGGCTTGATGAGGTACCATCCAATTAAGATTCTCTGAAGTCATATTACAGTCTTTGAGTGCATCTTCAGCTAAATCAGACAAGCGATTCACAGCAATTTTAAATACCTCATTTCCCTCCATCTCGATTGTTCCCAATTCATTGATTCCATTGTTATTAACATAGAGCGAAGAAAGGTAACTTCCATCACTATAGAGTTTTGAGTGTCTAATACCCGTATTACTATCGGCAGATAAAACAACAGCTCCAGCACCATCAGCAAATAAAATAGCAGTAGAGCGATCACTCCAGTCAACAATCTTAGACATTGTTTCGCTTCCAACAACTAAAATATTTTTAGCACTTCCATTTTCAATATATTGCTGAGCGGTGCTCAATGCAAAGACAAAACCAGCACATACCGCCTGAAGGTCAAAAGCTGGACATGAGGCTCCAAGTCTATCCTGAAGAATCGTTGCAGTAGCAGGAAAGATTTTATCTGGCGTTGTAGTTGAGAGAATAATGAGATCAATGTCTTGAGCATTAATTTCAGCCATAGACAATGCATTTTTACAAGCCTCTAGTGCTAGGTCACATGTACTCTCATCTGTGACTATTCTTCTTTCTTTAATTCCTGTCCTTGCAGTAATCCACTCATCTGAGGTATCAAGGGTTTTTTCAAGATCAAAATTGGTAACAATTTTTGGAGGAAGATAACTTCCTGTGCCGACTATTCTTGCAAAATTTTTCATTATTTATGGTCTTCTAGTTCGCGCGTTAACTGCTCAGAAATTTTATCTGTAATTTTAGCATGTGCTTCAAGATAGGCCTCTTTAATTGCTTGCAAGAAAGAATCAATATCCGCATTACCATGACTCTTTACAACGACACCTTTGAGGCCAAGCAAGCTAGCTCCATTATATTTTCCAGGGTTTACTTTAGATCTAAAATCCTTCATAACAGGCTTTGCTATAAGGGCAACTAATTTAGTAAAAAGGTTTCTAGTGAAAGATTTTTTTATAAAGAAGGAAAACATTTTGGCAACCCCTTCACTTGCCTTAAGTGCAATATTGCCCTCAAAACCATCACAAACAATGACATCTACATTTCCCTTGTAAATATCATCACCTTCAACAAAACCTATGTAGTTAAGAGATGAATTTTTTAAGAGCTCTGATGTTTCTTGACTTTTTTCATTACCCTTAAGCTCTTCTGTTCCAACGTTTAAGAGTCCAACAGAAGGGCTATCAATATTTTCAGTATTTTGAACTGCAATTGACCCCATAATTGCAAATTGAAGAAGCGTGCTTGGCTTTGAGTCTATATTTGCTCCTAAATCAAGAACATGGGTTGGACCAGTGACTGTTGGTACTGCAGACATAATAGCTGGTCTATCAACGCCAGATATTGTTTTGAGCACAAATCTTGCAATAGACATCAATGCACCAGTATTTCCAGCACTAACACATGCATGGGCCTCACCATTTTTAACAAGATTTATGGCTACCCTCATTGAAGAGTCTTTTTTGTGTCTTAGCGCAACAGATGGAGAGTCATCCATTTTGATAACTTCACTGGCATGAGTGATAATAATTCGATTTGAGAATTTTGAAAACAATGGGTTGTTTTCAAGCTCTTTCTCAATCCCAGTTTTATCACCTACAAAATTAACCAAAAGATCGTCATAGACCTTTAAAGCATTAATACCAGCATTAATGGTAACAGGGAATCCAAAATCACCACCTGAGGCATCTATTGATACCTTTATAGACATGATTTAGTTAGGCTTCAACCTCTTCAATATCGTCAACAGCTTTAATAACTTGCTTTCCTCTGTAGTATCCATCAGCAGTGATGTGATGTCTTAGGTGTGTCTCTCCAGTTTCCTGATCCTCAGACAATGCAGGATTTTTTAATGCATTGTGTGAGCGACGCATTCCTCTCTTTGAGGGTGTCTTTCTGCTTTTTTGAACTGCCATTTTTACTCCTTGCCAAAATCGGCTATTTTTATATTTTTTAAAACATCGAAAGGATGCTTACGAACTTCATCACCAGTATCTTTTTTATCAAGCTTTAAGCCACAATCAAAATCATGAGAAGGTGCCATAGGAATGGATAAAAGAATTTCATCAGTAATTAAGTCTTTGGTTTCTAGCTCCTCATTTTCTGTAACAAGATAAATCTCATATTTATCATCTAAGCCACTAGCTTCAGTTTCATTTCTAACAAAAGCTATATTAAAAGGGACTCTTAAATCCACATTAAGATCATCTAAACAGCGCTGACAATCTAAAACAAGTTGAGAGTTTATTATCCCTTTAACGCATGGCGTTTTTCCAACTTCTAAGTGAAACGATAAATCTACTTCAACTCTGTCATTGCCATTACTTGCAATTTCAGATAGTCTCGATAAGTTGGAAATTTTATATTCCCCATTTAATTTAACTTCTTTCTTAGCAAAGTTAAATAACTTAATCTTTTTAGGAAGCTCTTTAACCTTTTCCATTATCTAATTTCTAAAGCCGAAAATTATACCCAATAGTTTATTCAATGTTAAGAGCTTTCTCTCTGTCTTTTAATCTCAAAAAGAGTAATTGCAGTTGCCACAGAAACATTGAGACTTTCTATATTTCCAGACATTGGAATTGAGACAATCTGATCACAAGTTTTTTTGATTAACTGCCTTATTCCTTTGCCTTCTGAGCCAACCACAATAGCCATTGGTCCAGTAAGATTTACATTATAAAGAGATGATTGAGTGTTTCCATCGAGACCTACAACCCAAATATTCCTTTTTTGAATTTCTTTTATTGTTCTTGATAGGTTTGTTACATGAAAAATTTGAAGGCTATTTATAGCTCCAGCTGACGTTCTATGGACCAAAGAATTAATTGGTGCGGAGCCATCTTTATTTAAAACCACATGAGAAACTCCAGCTGCATTTGCACTTCTGAGGCAAGCTCCTAAATTTCTTGGGTCCTGGATTGAGTCTAGTATAAGGATCAATGGCTTTTGCTCAAAATTAGCAATTGAGTTAAAAAAAGATTCTTCATTTAGGATTGGAGGAATCAGAATTTCAGATATGACGCCTTGATGAATCTCCCCTTTTGAAATTCTATCTAAATTCAATTTATCAGCAATTGAAAAAGCTATTTTTTGAGAAGAAAGCGTATTGGTTAAATCAATAATTCTTTTGTCTTTTCTTCCATTTTGTATTAATACTTTTATAACTAATTCTGGATTAGTTTTTAGTATACTTTCAATGCTATGGAAGCCAAAAATGTTGATTGATTTAGACATTAAAATCAGATTTAATAAAGTTTGTCATAATATATTTCAATAAATGCTTGCTCTCTGAGATTCTCAAGCCAGTTAGCATAATGTATTTCAGCATTTTGATATATTACTCGCTCTTCACATTCTTTTAGTTTACTACTTATAAATTGCTCATCAATCTTAATTGCAATTGCTGAGCCAAAAATAGTTGAATAGATCTCTGAAACTTCATTTGTTTTGAGGGAATCAAGCATTTCTAGAGTAGGGTTGTTGACTGATAGCCAATCAGTAACCCCGCCATCTTTATAGCTTGGGTGTTGAGAATGAAGCTTTGCAAATGCTTCAAAAGACGCACCTTTAGAAATATGATTGGAGAGCTTTTTTAAAAAGGATTTAATTAGTGTATTTTTTTGTTCAGGGTCTTTGATATCGGAATCAATTTCAGAAATAATTATTTGAGCAATCTTGATTTGTTTTTGATCTCGTTCTAAATTGGAATTTGAGCATTCATTTAGAATCTGTTTTGTTGGTTTTTCTAATTCTCTAGTAATAAATCTCTGAAGGTTTAAAATTGATAATTTTTTTGAAATCTCTTTTTTTATTGAATCTATTTCGTCAAAATTCAAAAGCTCTTCTATTGAAAGACTGTTACTTTTTGCAATATCAATTAGAACTTGATTTATGTCTGCTTCGCTTGGCCATAAATTAAGTTCACTAACTTTTTGAAGCTGAAGAGTAATATAGATTTGAGCATTCACTACTTCAATAATCTCTTCATTTGAACTTGAAGGAAAAATCTCACTTTGGACTGAATTTAGTAAAATTGGGTTAGTGTTTACTATTGCGATAACTGTATTTTCAGAAAATACATTCCCTGTAATAAATACAAGAAAAAGAACTAAGATTTTTTTCATTACCTAAGATTTGCTGAATACCCTGGAATTTTTCTTTCGATCTTTTTACTAAGTGATGACGAGGTTGAGCCAAGACCATTAAGAACTAACTCCATACGGGTACCATAGTTATATTTATCAGATGAGGTTTTATCTTTAAAATGAGCTACCCTTATAGACCAGCAACAAGATTCATAAGCAATTCCAGATGTTTCAGAATTAGTAACGCCGGTCGATGTTGTTTTATCTAAACCCCCAAAAACATGAACCGAGTCAGTAATAGGGTATGCGCCGTAAAATTTTTCAGTTTCTTTTGTGCCGTCATCAATGAAGCTTAATGAGACAAATTTTCTTGAAGATGGGCTATAGGCAAAAGTATTTACCTTTTTAACTATTTTAAAAGTGTCTGGATTGATCTGAGCAGCAGAGCTGATTGAAAAGTCATTAACTGCCATATCAATTGAGGCTGCAATGTCAGAGTATGACAATCTTGTCTCATAATTAGTATTTGCGGTATCACTAACGACCTCATCATCAGCATAATATGTTTGTGCAATTCTCATGCCAAGCAAGTCTTTATCATCATCTAATGAATCAACTTTTCGATAAGTCGACTCAAGACTCAAAGTGACGTCATTGGCATTAGTTATTCGATCTAAACCTGTGTATCTCTCTCCAGAAGTTAAATCAGAAAAACTAATAATGTCATTATATTTATCAGTACTGTCAAATAATGGTATGTTTCCCTGAACTTTCTTAGCTCTGTAATTGTATGTAATTATTGGACTAATTCGGTGATTGACTTCATATCCAAATAAAGAGGTATTTCTATAAGTTGTGAAGTCAATATCTAAACCAGAGCCAAAAATTGTTCGATTTATATTGGGATTATTCTTTAGAGAATAATTTGTAATCGAAACACTTGCACGAGGAGTAACTTGAGGATATTCAATATTTAATTTCCTTGAAATTCCAATGTTTCCATGATTCCTTGTGCCTGACTCTTTGCTAGCGGTATCATGTGCAAAACGTGTGCTAACAAGGTCAATTTGAATTGGCATTTTGCCATCTGCGTTGAGAGTTTTAGATGCTGAGCCTTCCAGCGCCCTTGTGTACCCTGGGGTCCCAGCATTAACGATTTGCTCATCTTCAGTTAAAACATGAACAGAAAGATTTTCCTCCTCATCTATATATGAATACTTTAAAGATGATTTAAGAGATGAAGCATCTATATCGTTTTTATCAATTTCTTCCAAGTATTTTGAATCTGAAACTCGATTATATTTGGCACTTAGATGAACTTTATCAGATAAATCTAGCTCCTCTGTAAAATTAACAAGCCATCTTTTAAGGCCAGTGATTTTATCTTCTGGTAAATACTTAGCCTCAATTGAAAAAATAGAGTCTTCATGATCGGGTGAAATCTTTGGTGCAATAAGTTGTCGATATTTTCCTTCGTATATTAATCTTCTACTTGACATGTAAGTTAAAGCTAAAAGAAGATCACGATCAGGCGCTAAATTAAAGTAATAAGGAACTCTTAAGCTGTATGAGTCTTCATTTTGACCAGTTTCATTATAGCTTGTGTAACTTGGAGTTAAAAAGCCGGAACCACGTCCTGAAAGAACCCAGCTGTACTTTGGAGTATAAAAAATTGGTACTCCATAAAATTTAACAGTAGCATTATCAGCCAATCCTCTATTTTTCTCAAGATTAAGCTCTATTTGTTCTGCATCAATTAACCAGTCATTTTGATTAATTGGACAAAGGCTATAAGTTGAGTTTGTAAGAAGAACGCTCGACGGTGTTTTTTCTATGACTTCAGTAAAACCGTTTGCTCCTCTAAGGCCTGATGAATAATCTTGATATTTTGCATTTGTAGCAGTTGCAACAAAATTATCATCCTCCCTAGCTGCAGAAAGATAATCACTAACAATAAGATAAGATTCATCTTGAAACCTAACATTATTGGTAGCCACAATAGAGCTATCAGCTGATGAAACTTCAACATCATTTGCTGAAAGATAAAGATTTTGCGAGTTTACCTCAACATTTCCTGAAAGCATATATTTTTCTTTAATTATTTCGCTCTCATCAGCTTCTATATCAAGAGCGCCTAAATTTTCTGAAAAGGTTTCGATTGGAAATATTGTTTGATATTCTGGACAGCGGTCACATAAGTTCTGGTCGAGTGCACAACTTAGATTGACTCCATTTGCATTGACTGAAAAGTGGCTAAGAATTAGAACAAGAAAAATTAAATATTTCTTCATATGTTAAGAGCCAACGAAAAAAGTTATTTTATCATTATAACTAGTAAAAAAATCATTCTGATTTAGAATGATTATTCATTTCTTTAAATTATATTTTTAATTTCATTTATAGGTAAAATGTTGTTGTGAATCTATTAAAGTATTTTTTTAATACATCTACACCTTGTTTTTTTCATAAATGACCATATTTCATTTTCATCTTAAAATTTTAAGGATACTGCGTGAGTAATAATAAAAATGGAGCCCAAATGGCTTGGAATGATAATAACAATCAAACTCCTCCTGAGTTAGATGAAGTTATTAAAGATTTTAAAAATAAATTTAACTCCACTTTTGGAGGTAAGTCATCAGGTAGTTCAGGTGCAAGTAAAGCAGCTAAAGGAAGTTTTAAATATATTTTTATTCTTGCATTTATTGTTTGGCTAGCTACAGGAATATATATTGTTGACCCTGCTGAAAGAGGAGTGGTTCTTCGATTTGGTGCTTTTCAAGCATCAACAACTCAAGGGCCACACTGGCATATTCCATATCCAATTGAATCCGTTTACAAGGTGAACGTTGAACAAATCCGTGCTGCAGAGATTGGATTCAGAAACGTTCAGAACTCTTATGGTGGTGCTGTAAGTTCTGAATCACTAATGCTCACCAAGGACGAAAACATGGTTGATGTTAAGCTCGCCGTTCAGTATAAAATTGCTGATGCTCAGGCTTATTTATTCAATGTTTATAATCCTGAACTCACTCTTAGTCATGTGGTACAAAGTGTTATTAGACAAGTGGTTGGTGATAACACGATGGACTATGTGCTAACGACTGGCCGTGAGCAGGTTGCTCAGGATGTTAAAACTGCATCGCAATCTTTGCTTAACGAATACAACGCTGGTTTAATGATTACAGCTGTAACCATGCAGGATGCTCAGCCACCAATTCAGGTTAAAGCTTCATTCGATGATGTTGTTAAGGCTCGTGAAGATGAGCAAAGATATATTAACGAGGCCAGAGCATATGCTAATGATATTGTTCCAAAGGCTCGAGGTGCTAGTCAGAGGCTTCTTGCAGAAGCTGAAGCTTACAAATCAGAAGTTGTTTCAAAGTCTGAAGGTGAAGCATACCGTTTTAGTCAAATACTAACGGAGTATACAAAAGCTCCTGAAGTGACAAAGGAGCGACTTTACAGGGAAACCTTAGAAGAAGTTCTTAGTTCAACCAATAAGGTTATTGTTGACTCGAGTTCAAACTCAATGATGTATCTACCTATTGATAAGTTAATCAACTCTTCAAAGACTTCAAAATCAACGTCCACAATGAACTCATTCCAGCAAACCCCTTCAGGAAGTTCAAGTGATCAAGGTGTTTTACGTTCAAGGGAGAATAGATAATGAAAAGAATAATTATTGTATTAGTTGTTTTGGGCGCTATTCTACTCTCGTCAAGCCTTTACACAGTTAATGAAACCCAAGTAGCTATTAAATTAAGGTTGGGTGAAATTGTGTCGGTAGAAAGTGAGCCAGGGCTTAAATTTAAAACTCCTTTTGTGAACAATGTCGTCTCGTTTGATAAGCGAATTCAGACTCTAGATTCAGCAGCGGAATCATTTTTAACCGTTGAGAAGAAGAATGTGGTTGTTGACTCTTACGTTAAATGGCGAATCGTTGATACTGAGAAATTCTATATCTCGACTGGCGGCGCTATGGCATCAGCAAATTTGAGATTGGCTCAGAATAATCAAGATGCACTTAGAAGCGAATTCTCAAAAAGGACTATTATTGAAGTGGTTTCAGATGAACGTGAAGCAATTATGGCTAGTGTTAAGGCTAAATTAAAAACAATTGCTGAAGACGAGTATGGTATTGAAGTGATTGATGTGCGTATTAAGAGAATTGAGCTTTCTCAAGAAGTAAGAAACTCTGTATACAGCAGAATGGAAACTGAAAGGAAGGGTCTTGCCAATAAGTATCGATCAGAGGGAGCTGAGGAGGCTGAAAAAATCCAAGCCTTTGCAGATAAAGAGAGAACTATTATCTTAGCAAACGCTTACCGTGATTCTGAAAAGATTCGAGGTGAAGGCGATGCTATCTCTGCAAGCAACTATGCTGAAGCTTACAATCAAGATGTGGATTTTTATTCGTTCTATCGCTCACTTGAGTCTTACAAAAAGTCATTCAGTGATCAAGGCGACATTTTGGTCTTAAATCCAGAATCAGAGTTTTTCCGTTACTTCAACCCATCTAAGTAATTTAAGATTATGAGTAATTGGCAGTTACCTGAGGGCATAGATGAGCTCACTGGTGATCAAGCCAATGCATTTGAAAGTGCGAGAAGAGCCTTACTAGATCTTTATCAAAGTTGGGGGTACGATATCGTTGTACCTCCAATGATTGAGTATGCCGACAATCTGGTTTTAAATTCCAAATCAGTTGATGATAAAACCTTCAAGTTTCTTGATTCAGTATCCGCTCGTATGCTTGGAGTTCATTCTGATATAACCCCTCAAATTGCTAGAATTGATTCTAAAAGAGCCAACCCAGGGGATATTAATAGGTACTGTTACATCAACGCTATACTGCAAACTAAGGCGGATGATTTTTATGCTTCCAGGTCTCCGATTCAGGCTGGCGTTGAGCTATATGGTTTTAAAGGAATAGACGCGGATATAGAGGTAATTATTTTGATGTTATCTTCCTTAAACCTTTTAGGAATTTCAACTCTAACTCTCAGTCTTGGTAATACTGCAATATTCAATGCTTTATGCGAATCTGCCAATATCAAAGATAATGATAAATCAGCACTAAGAGATATATTTAGAAGAAAATCAATACCGGACCTTGAAAATTTTATCAGTCAAAACAAGATTAAGGAGGGTGACAAATTTAACTCTTTAATTTCCCTTGATGGTGACGAAAAAATACTTGATGACGCACTTGAAATTTTTAAGGATATGCCTTCAATTATTGAAGCAATTAATGACTTAAGAAAACTAAATGATTTTTTTGATGGTTATGACATCGAATTAATGTTTGACCTAGGTGAGGTTAAAGCCTATGAATATCATGATGGAATTGTGTTTGCAGCCTACAGTGAAAAGTATTCAAAAGCCATCGCTCAGGGCGGTAGATATGATGACTTAAGTCAATCATTTGAGTCATCTAGAGAGGCGACAGGATTCTCATTTGACCTTAAATTTTTAATTAATCAACAGATTATTACATTCAAAAATAAGAGAGTGTTAAATGCTCCAAATATCGATAATCCTGACTTTATAGGGTTTGTAAACGAGTTAAGATCTAGAGGTCACATCATTAGAACGGATTTAAGAAGCTCAAATGATGGGGATTTTGTTAACGAAAACGGGAAATGGAAGTTAAAGAAGGAATAAGATGGGAAAAAATGTAGTAATTATTGGTACTCAATGGGGTGATGAAGGAAAAGGCAAGATAGTTGATTTGATTACTGATAAGGTAAGTTCTGTTGTCCGTTTTCAGGGTGGACATAATGCAGGTCATACTCTAGTTATCGATGGTAAAAAAACTGTTCTCCACCTAATACCATCTGGCATCTTAAGAAGTAACGTTAACTGCTATATTGGCCATGGCGTAGTTTTGTCAATGACCGCTCTTTTAAAAGAGATAGCTGAACTTGAGAATTCGGGTGTCGATGTCAAATCTCGATTAAAGATAAGCCCTGGATGCCCATTGATTCTTCCTTACCACATCGAACTGGATAATGCACGCGAAGCACATAGAGGCAAAGCAGCAATTGGTACCACTGGCAATGGAATTGGTCCGGCCTATGAAGACAAGGTGGCAAGAAGAGGGCTTCGAGTTGGTGATTTATTAGATGAAGCATTATTCTCTGAAAAATTAAAAGAAGTAGTTGATTACCATAATTTCAGTCTGGAGAATTATTACAAGCAGTCACCAGTTGACTATAAAAAAGTTTTGTATGAATCACTAGACCAAGCTATGACTGTTAGACCAATGATTCTTGATGTTGCTGATGAACTTCATCAACAGATGAAAAATTCGGAAAACATTCTCTTTGAAGGTGCTCAGGGCGCGCTTTTAGATATAGACCAAGGTACTTATCCTTTTGTAACCTCATCTAATACAACTTCAGGTGGTGCAGTAACTGGCACCGGAGTTGGAGTAAAAGATATCGATTATGTTTTAGGTATTGTCAAGGCTTACACTACAAGAGTAGGTGGCGGTCCTTTTCCAACTGAGTTAGATTATGATGTTAATAGTGATGAAGGCGATGCTGTTGGAAGAGAGCTGTGTTCAAAAGGACATGAATTTGGCGCAACAACGGGACGTCAAAGAAGGTGTGGATGGCTTGACTTGGTGATACTGAACCGCTCATTCAAGCTCAATGCGGTTAGTGGTATATGCTTAACAAAACTCGATGTAATGGATGATTTGGACTTGATCAAAATTTGTGTTGCGTATGAGATTAATGGCCAAAGAACTATAACCCCTCCATTCTCTGCTGAAGGTTATAGCGTAGCAAAACCCATTTATATTGAAATGCCGGGCTGGAAAACTTCAACTATTGGAACTCATTCCTTTAATGATTTACCTAAAGAGGCTCAAGACTACATCAGAAAAATAGAAGAGTTAAGTCAGATTCCAGTAGACATTCTCTCAACAGGCCCCGATAGAGATGAGACCCTTATATTGAAAAATCCATTTGATTAGTTATAAACAAGACTAAGCTTGCTTTATACTTAGCACATTATGTCAGACCCTCACTATCTTCGTGAAGCGGAAAAATATGAAAGCCCGATTCCGTCTCGAGAACATATTTTAAGTTTTATTCAAAAAAAACCCAAAAGTAAGCGGCAACTCTTCGAGATTCTGTCAATAGAGGATGATCAAAAAAAAGCCTTTGAGAGACGACTAAGGGCAATGGTAAGAGATAAGCAGCTAAGCTGCAATAAAAGTGGCGTATACAGGCCTTTTTCTAACAGAGGACTGATATCTGGAACTGTAATTGCCAATCCTAAAGGTTTTGGTTTTGTTTCTCTAGATAAGGGTGGTAAAGATTTAAGACTTTCAAGTCAACAAATGAAATTGGCTTTTCATGGTGACAAGGTTAAGGTGCGCCTTTTAAATCGAAAGCTTGATGCGGAAATCGTTCAAGTGACTCAGACAGTTAAAACTTTGGTTGGTCGACTCCATATTAACAAAGATGAATGTTATGTTGTAGTTGATGATAGAAGAATAAAACATCAAATTGATATTGTGGAAATTCTAGAAGGTTGTAAAGATAATCAAGTGGTCGTAGTTGAGATGATAACTTCACCAACCCTCGAAAAAAATGCCTCGGGAAAAGTAATGTCCATTATTGGAAATTATTTGGATGAGGGGGTGGAAGTGGATTCAGCTATTCATCGCCATGCAATCCCTGCCAATTTTGGAGATAAAGCGCTGAATGAATCCAAAAAACTGCCAAATAAAGTGCTTGCAAAAGATAAAAAAGGTAGGGTCGATTTAACAAATCTTGAATTAGTGACCATAGATGGCGAAGACTCTAGAGATTTTGATGATGCGGTATACGCAATCCCATCTTCAAATGGCTGGAAATTAATTGTTGCAATTGCAGATGTGTCACATTATGTCAAAGAAGGTTCAGAGCTTGATTCTGAATCCTTGGAGAGAGGTAATTCAGTCTACTTCCCTCACCGAGTGGTTCCAATGCTTCCTGAGGCAATATCTAACGGACTCTGCTCTCTTAATCCTGAAGTAGAAAGGCTCTGCATGGTTTGTGAAATGGAGATTGACTCTATAGGATCTCTAAATGAGTATAAATTTTATCCAGCAGTGATGCTTTCCCATGCTCGCTTAACCTATACTGAGGTTAATGATATGCTAGAGAACAAGAAAAGCAATCTCAGGAAAAAATATAAAAAAATTGAAAGTAACATTGATTTTTTGTATGGACTATATCAAACACTCAGAATTTCTAGACAAAAAAGAGGAGTCATGGATTTTGACAGAATAGAGAGTCAAATTCTGTTTGATAATCAAGGAAAAATCGAAAACATTGTTGCTCGCAAAAGAAATGATGCTCATCGGTTAATTGAAGAATGCATGTTAATGGCCAATCAAGCTGCAGCAAAATACCTTCAGAGTGAAAACGAAGATTTTCTCTACAGGGTTCATCCAAAGCCAACACCAGAGAAAGTTGAAATAACCAGGCAATTTCTTGATGCAATAGATCTTAAGCTAGATGGGGGTTTGGAGCCAGACTCAAGTGACTTTGCTAAGTTACTTAAAAGTGCTGCTGGAAGAGAGGATGAGAATGTAATAAAGACTGTAGTTTTAAGAACAATGAAGCAGGCTACATATACTCCAAATAATGAAGGACATTTCGGGTTGGCGTTTGAAGACTATAGCCACTTCACTTCTCCAATTCGTCGTTATCCTGACCTTCTAGTGCATCGAGCAATCAAAAGAGCATTGTCTAAAAAGCATCGAGAGAAGTCCAATAAAATGGTTGAATTAGGCGCTCATCTCTCTATGACAGAGAGAAGGGCTGATGACGCATCTCGTGATGTTGAGCAGTGGCTTAAATGTGAATACATGAGAGACAAGGTAGGCCAAAGTTATAATGGCGTCATATCTGGCGTTGCAGGTTTTGGGCTGTTCGTGGAGCTGACAGAAGTATTTGTTGAAGGTCTGGTTAGCGTTCGCGACCTCAAAGAAGACTACTTTACATTTGATGATGTTCACCATCAGCTCAAAGGTCAGAGGGGAGGAAGGGTCTATCGACTAGGAGATTTAATCAGCGTGAAGGTAGCTTCGGTCAACCTTGATGATAGAAAAATAGAGTTTATTCCGGTTTAAAACTAAATTATTCAGTAATTGCTCCGCGTGAAGCTGACTGAGCAAGCTTTCCATACTTGGCTAACACTCCCTTTTTATATCTTGGCTCTGGCTGCTTCCAGTTTGAAAGTCTATCGCTAATGATTGATTCATCAACTATGAGCTCGAGACGATTGCTCTCAGCATCAATAAGAATTTCATCACCATCCTCAATAATGGCTAATGCCCCGCCTGTGTATGCTTCAGGTGTGATATGTCCAACAACAAACCCATGAGTTCCACCAGAGAATCTTCCATCAGTAATGAGAGCAACTTTGCCTCCAAGTCCCTTACCCATAACTGCTGAAGTAGGCGCTAACATTTCTCTCATCCCAGGACCACCTTTAGGTCCCTCATATCTAATCACAATAACGTCACCCTCAACAATTTGATCTTTTAATATTGCTTGAAGAGCATCCTCCTCACAGGCAAAAGTTTTTGCGCTACCTCTGAAGGTTAAGCCTTCCTTTCCGGTGATTTTAGCAACAGCCCCTTCAGTGGCAAGATTTCCTCTTAGTATTCTCAAGTGTGAATCCTTTTTGATAGGATTGTCTAACGGCATGATTATTTCTTGATCTGACTGATAAGGCTCAACATCTTTTAAGTTTTCAGCTAGTGTTTTTCCCGTAACTGTCATGCAGTCTCCATGAAGCATACCTGCGTCTAAAAGCATTTTCATTAAAGGAAGTGTTCCACCAATTTGCACAAGTTCACTCATCATATATTTGCCTGAAGGTTTAAGGTCAGCTAAAACCGGAACATTGGCGCCTATACGAGTAAAGTCATCGATAGAAAGGTCAACATTTATAGCATCTGCCATAGCAATCAAATGAAGAACTGCGTTGGTCGAGCCGCCTAAAGCTATAATCAGGGTGATGGCATTTTCAAATGCCTCTTTAGTCATGATATCACTGGGTTTAATGTCTTTTTCTAGAAGGTTAAGGACAGCCTCTCCAGCTCGAGAGCAGTCATTATTTTTATCATCAGAGACTGCATCTTGGGCGGATGAATTTGGAAGGCTCATTCCTAATGCCTCTATCGCAGAGGCCATAGTATTTGCCGTGTACATTCCTCCACAGGATCCAGGTCCTGGAATTGCTTTAGATTCAATCTGTTCTAGCTCTATATCATTAATATCATTATTTGCTCGCTTTCCAACAGCCTCGAATACACTAACAATATCAGTATGGTTAGCACCCGGCTGAATAGTTCCGCCATAAACAAAGACAGAGGGACGGTTCAGTCTTGCAAGACCCATCACGCAGCCCGGCATATTTTTATCACAGCCACCAATCGCTACAACCCCATCAAACCCTTGGCAAGATGTCACAGTTTCTATTGAATCAGCTATAACTTCTCTGGAGACTAGGGAATACTTCATTCCTTCAGAGCCCATGGAAATACCGTCTGAGATAGTAATAGTATTGAAAATAACACCTTTTCCACCAGCACTATTAACACCTTTTTCGGCCTCACTAGCCAAATCATTAATGTGCATATTGCATGGGGTTACCATAGACCAAGTTGAAGCAATGCCGACTTGAGGCTTTTTAAAATCTTCTTTTTTGAAGCCTACCGGATAGAGCATTGCCCTTGAAGCTGCTCGCTCATAACCATCAATTACGACAGATGAATATTTTCTAGAGTTTGACATTACTTTTAAATTAACAAAAAAATATAAATTTTAGACTAAAATAACCCGCTTCTAATATCAATTTAAGGCTGTAAGTTGAGTAAAGCTAAGCAAATTATCGAATTAATGGAGCCATTTGTTGAGGAAGGGAGGCTCCTAACAAGAAGCCTCGAAACTATTAATAACTGTGTTGATGATTTCGTTGTCATTGAAGATGAAGACAAAATTATTGCGTGCGCTGGTTTAAAGGTATACCAACAGGAAAAGGTAGGCGAAATATATGCCTTGGTTGTAAGTAAGAAATTTCACAATACTGAAGTGTCTTCAAAATTAATGCATTTACTAATACAGAAAGCTTCTAGTTTGAAGTTAACCTCAATTTTTGCGCTATCAAAATATGGAGGAAGGTTCTTCTTTAGGTTTAATTTTAATGAGGTCGAATTAAATTCTCTTCCTGAGTCGAGACAAAAGAGCTATGATTACGTAAGAAGCTCAACGATTTATTCAAGGAATCTTTGAGCCAATCTTGATTATAGTGTTTTGTAGCAAAGCTAACTAATGGAACTTAAAGATCGAATACGTGGATACCTTCCGGTTGTGGTTGATGTTGAAACATCTGGATTCAATGACCAAACTGACGCCATATTAGAAATTTGTGCAATCATACTGAGCATGGATGACAAAGGGTATTTTTTTCCAAAAACAACGCTCCATTATCACGTGAAACCTTTTGAAGGCGCTAACATCGAACCATCAGCAATTAAATTTAATGGTATCGATATTGATAACCCATTTAGGCTTGCTATAAGCGAAGAGAAGGCACTAGCTGAGATATTTGAGCAAGTTAATAGCGCGCTAAAAGCTGAAGATTGCTCACGATCTATTTTGGTTGGTCATAACGCTTTCTTTGATCTGGGCTTTGTTAAAGCAGCAACAATAAGGGCAGGTCTAAAAAGTCCATTTCATCAATTCTCTACAATAGACACTGTAACCTTGGCAGCAATGTATTGCGGGGAAACTGTTCTTGCTAAAGCGATTTCCAAGATTGGAATAGAATGGGACAATAATGAGGCGCATTCGGCGCTATATGACACACAAAAAACTTCAGAGCTTTTTTGTAAAATCTTTAATTCTAAAAAAATAGATAAATAAGACTACTCATTCTCAATTTTTCTTAAATATTTGTAATCAAGTGCCCATTTAATAAAGTCACTAGTCTTGATTTTATTGCTTCTAAATCTTTCCCTTAATAGATGGTTTTCAACCCTTTGAAAAAAAATCAAGCTTAAATGCTTGTCCTGAAGTTTTTTTATTTCATTAAGTTTAACATTGTAAAGCGAGGGTTCAATAAGATCTGCGAGAGTAGGGCTGATTCCCAAAAGTATCAAAAGGCATTCATTAAAGTTAAGTTGATTAGTGTCAGTCAAAAAATCATGCCACTCTTGACGAGTTTTTAATTGTCTTTCATTAGGATTAGGGGTTTTAAAGTCTAAAATATAATCCGACAACAGGATTTCAAGAGCTGCGATATCACATTGAATATCAACTTTTCCAAATCTATCTACTTTATTCTTGTCTCCAAAAAGTAGAGAGTCTCTTAATCTTCCAATTTCAACCCTAATATTTTCAGCGGTTCTGAGATGAAAAAGGCTATAGTTTAATTTAGACATGTCTTATTTGATAATAATTAATTAAATTTACTCTCTTGCTCCAAAGTCCATTGCCTAATTTGCTCTGTGATCTCTGAAGGCTTTATATTGGAATGAGAAATAGTTTTACCAATAACTACAGTAATTTCCCCAGGTTTTTTGATAAAACTTCCCTTAGCCCATAGTTTACCCGCGTTGTGATATACAGGCACAATACTGTATCCAGTTTTTTTTGCTATTGCACTTCCACCATTTTGATAAGCACCCAATTTTTTGTATGGCTGTCTTGTGCCTTCAGGATATATAACAATTGATATCCCTTTCTTTAGTCTGTCAGAGCCTTGTCTAATAACCTTTTTAATAGCATTTAATTTGTCACCACGATTAATAATAATTGGGTTCAATAGAGCTAAACTCCAGCCAAAGACTGGTAACCATAATAGCTCACGTTTTAATACCCATGTGTGTGCTGGAAAGATAGTTTGAAAGGCAAGTGTCTCCCAGGTAGATTGATGATTTGAAATGATAATGCAAGGTGACTGCAATATATTTTCTCTCCCAATAACCTTAGTTTTGATGTTGAGCGTAATTTTAAGCCACCAGATGCAAAAGATAGCCCATTGCGAAAGAAATTTTTGGCGTGTATGGTAACTTGTAAAGACGAGAAATAGACCAATAAAAGAAATCAAAATTAAACTAATAATTGAACCAACAAAGTACAATAGTGATCTTAAAAGTAACATGGCTTATCGAAGTCTAAGCGTTATAATTTAATTAAAATTTTACTAACTTTAGTGTCCACTGTTATATCTATTTTATGAATACAGTAAAACAATTGTTTATTTTTCAACTAATAACTCTCTTATGAGTATTTTAATTGGTATTGTTTCTCTCTTAATTGGCGCAGCAATAAGCTTCTATGTCCTCAATAAAAGGCTTTTTAGTATCTCTCAGAGGAATATTCAGTTGGAGACAAAACTAGATGAAAAAGAAAAAAACTATGCTGAGAAGCTCCAACTTGTAGAACACCTTAAAAGCCAGGTTAATAATGAATTCAAAACTATTGCCTCAGATATACTGAAAAATGATCGGGATAAACTGAAGATTAACAACTCTGACCTATTGACTCCTCTTCAAACTCAACTCAAAAGCTTTAGGGAGAGAATTGAGACAATTACCAAGGAGCAGGTTGAGGAGAGAACGACTCTCAAAGAACAAATTAAGTCACTACATGAAGCTAATATTGAAACTCAGCAGTCGGCAAAAAATTTAACTGATGCTCTTACTTATGATAATAAAATTCAAGGTGATTGGGGTGAGGAAATATTAAGCTCTCTTCTATCAAGTTATGGCTTTCAGGAGGGTGTGGAATTTGACCTTCAAAAACAGTACAAAAATGAAATGGGAGAAAAATTCAAACCTGATGTTATTCTCCATTTACCCGAGGGAAAGGACGTTGTTATTGATTCAAAGGTGTCTCTAAAAGATTATGTTGATTATGTAGCTGATCAAGCTAATGAATTGGCTTTGAAGAGGCACATTACCTCAATTGAAAATCAGATTAAAAATATAAGTATTAAGGAGTACGAGAATTTGGAGGGCGTCAGAAGTCTCGATTTCATTTTTGTATTTATTCCAATCGAAGGGGCACTCTTATTGGCTCTCCAGCACAAACATAGCTTATTTGATGATGCACTCAAGAAAAATATAATGCTTGTATCGCCATCAATGCTGAGTATGAGTTTAAAAACTGTGAACTTTATGTGGCAAACCGATAAACAAAATAAAAATGCTGATGAGATTGCTAGGCAAGCCGCAGGAATGTATGACAAGTTGGCTTTATTTGTGGAAGATCTCGATAAGATTGAGAATCAACTTGAAAAAACAAAAGAAGGCTTTACCAGTGCTAGGAATAAATTATCGACTGGCAAAGGGAACTTAATTAGCAGGGCAGAGAGACTTAAAGCACTTGGGGTTAAGTCGAACAAGGAAATCAGTGAATGATAATTGAAAGAGAACACTCTATTAAGGAAGATGAATTTAAAGGCAAGGTTGTTCTTGTCACAGGGGCAAATAGAGGTTTTGGATTAGCAATTACGATGGACCTTGCTAGAGCTGGTGCTACGGTCATTATGCTTGGAAGAGACTTAGGTTCACTAGAGCATGCCTACGATGCAGTAGTGGATGCTGGACTAACTGAACCAATTCTCTACCCTTTGGATTTAGAGGGCGCAACTCCTGAAAATTATCAAGAACTTCAAGATAACCTATTAAATCAGTTTGGACAGCTCGATGGGTTGGTTCATAATGCATCCATTCTAGGTACTCAAATGCCAATAGAACAATACGATATTAAATTATGGTATTCAACTTTGCAAATTAATCTGAGTGCTCCTTTTATGCTAACTCAGTTTCTGATGCCTGCTCTTTTGAAATCAGATGATGCAAGAGTTATTTTCATGTCCTCGACTGTTGGAAGAGAGGCCAGGGCTTATTGGGGAGCTTATAGTGTGAGTAAGTTTGGAATTGAGGGCTTTGCAAAAACGCTTTCTGAAGAGCTTGAAAAAACTAAGATTAGCGTCAATACAGTTAACCCAGGAAAAATGAGAACAGAGATGAGAAGGACGGCTTACCCTGCAGAAGACTCATCCACAGTCCCATTACCAGAAGAAAAGAGTCAGGCAATTACTTATTTATTATCTAGCTCTAGTCCAAAGATTAATGGTGAGCAGTTGACGATTTCAGATTGACCTACCTCTGAAGGTCTTCGGTAAGGTGTGGGTGAATTTTCTTTAAAATTTGTTTATAAACGTCCGCATTGCCAGCAACAACGTTGCCCGTCTCCATGTATTTATCTCTTCCAGAAAAATCACCTATAAACCCTCCAGCTTCTTTAACCATTAGTGCACCAGCAGCAATATCCCATGAATTAAGTCCTATTTCCCAGAATCCATCTAATCTTCCTGCTGCAAGGTAGGCTAGGTCTAGTGCAGCAGCTCCAGCTCTTCGAATCCCAGAAACATGGGGATGTATAGCTTTAAAAGTTTCGATATAGCAGTCTAAGTGCTGAGGATGTTTAAACGGGAAACCTGTTCCAATAAGAGTGTCCTTTAAGCCATTGGTTGAGGTTACCCGAATTCTCTCGTTATTTAGATAGGCGCCTTCACCCTTAGATGCCGTATAGAGCTCCTCTTTAAAAGGGTCGTAAATAACAGCATGAGTAGTAATTCCTTTTTCTAATAGAGCAATAGATACAGCGTATTGAGGAAAGCCATGAAGATAATTGGTGGTGCCATCTAAAGGATCAATGATCCATTGATAGTCGTTATCACCAATCATTTTTCCACTCTCTTCACCTAGGATAGAGTGCTGGGGAAATGCCTTCTTGATTTCTTTAATGATTGCACTTTCAGCAGTCTTATCAACTTCAGAGACAAAGTCATTTTCAGATTTATTTTCAATAGTTAATAAATCGACTTGATTGTGATACCTTAAAATAATATCACCAGCTGCTCTGGCAGCTCTAACTGCAATATTAACGGTAGGATGCATCGTAAATGAGCCAAATAAATAATGAAATGAATTATACCTTGACGAATTTTAATAAAGTAAGGATTGTCATGGTGAATACGACTGAGCCTGGCAATATTGGTGCAGCAGCCAGAGCAATGAAAAATATGATGCTAAGTCAGCTTTATCTTGTATCTCCGTCAAATTATCCTTCTGCGGTTGCAACTGCTAGAGCAAGCGGTGCAGATGATGTTTTATCAAATGCCAAAGTCTGTTCAACTCTTGAGGAGGCTTTAAAGGGGGCTTCATTGGTCATTGGTGCTAGTGCCCGTCAACGCAACATAAAGTGGAGACAATTAGATGTTATTAATACATGCAGTGAAATTCAATCTACTCTTGCGTCAAATGATGAGGAAGTGGCAGTAGTTTTTGGAACTGAGAATTCTGGGTTAACAAATGAAGAGCTTGACTTGTGCTCAATCCTAATGACCATTCCTGGTAATCCTAAATATTTCTCGTTAAATGTGGCTTCAGCTATACAAGTTTTTACTTATCAGAACTTTGTTACTTGCATTGATGGAAAGTTTGATAACTCTCCTAAGGATATTGCAAGTTTTGAAGATTTAAACAGCTTTTATAAGCATCTTGAGCAAGTTCTTGAGTACATTAGTTATTTTGACTCAAGAAAACCAAAAAACCTACTGATGAGACGTTTAAGGCGACTTTTTGGAAGAAGCACACCTGAAAAAGAGGAGATTGCTATATTAAGAGGAATTCTTAACAAGATAAAGCCTTACAAGCCATAAATAAAAAAGCCCGAAATTCGGGCTTTATTTAGAGTCATATCAGTTGGCTTTTAGCCAAGCATTAGTTTATTCATTCTTTTTACAAACTCTGCAGGCTCTTTGATTTGTCCACCTTCACTGAGAACTGCTTGATCAAACAACACTTTAACGATATCTTCGTCAACTTTCGATTTGAGTTTCATGACTAATGGGTGACTCGGGTTTATTTCAAGAATTGGTTTGGTCTCTGGAACATCCTGCCCAAGTGACTTCATAATCCTTTCCATATTGCCTCCTAATTCATTCTCGTCTGCGACTAGACAAGAAGGTGATTCACTTAAGCGACTTGAAACTTTAACTTCTTTAACCTGATTATCAAGAATTTCTTGAGCTTTTGAGATAACTTTTTCGTAGTCCTTGACTGTTTTTTCTTTCTTTTTCTTGTCTTCTTTAGAATCCAGATCATCTAAATCACCTTTGGCAATAGATTTCAAAGAAAGCTCTTCAAATTCTCCAAAATTAGCAACTAGCCATTCATCAACTCTATCTGAGAGAAGCAAAACTTCAATATCTTTTTGCTTAAAAATCTCAAGATGCGGAGACCCTTTTGCTGCATCATAGCTGTCCGCAGTAACATAATAAATATTTTTTTGATCTTTATTCATTCGACTAATATAGTCTTTAAGTGAAACAGTTTGTTCAGAAGAATCAGTTGCGGTAGATGTAAACCTTAAAAGATTTGAAATTTTATCTTTATTTGCAAAATCTTCGACGACCCCTTCTTTAATAACCATTCCAAACTCACTCCAAAAAGCTGCGTAATCTTCAGGCTTATTTTTGGACATTTTTTCAAGTTCTGAAAGAATTCTTTTTACGGATGCTTTTTTGATAGTATCAACAACTTTACTACCTTGCAGAATCTCTCTAGAGACATTTAGCGACAGGTCTGCAGTATCAATAACACCCTTAATGAAACGAAGATATTGAGGAAGTAGCTCTTCATTACCTTCCATAATAAATACTCGTTTGGCATAAAGTTTAACGCCACCCTTTCTTTTTGGTTCCCACATATCAAAGGGCGCCTTTTTGGGGATAAATAATAAAGAGGTGTAATCCAACTTGCCCTCAACCCTGTTGTGTAATTGGGTTAATGGGCCTTCAAAGTCGTATGTCAATGATTTATAAAATTCATCATAGTCACTTTGAGAGAGTTCTTTTTTGTCTTTCATCCAAAAGGCTGTAGCCTTGTTGATGGTTTCATAAACAATCTCAGTTTCGTCTTCTTCTGAAGGCTTAACCATCATAATTGGAACGGTGATGTGGTCAGAGTACTTTGACACGATTCCGCGCAAACGAAAACCATCAATAAACTCGCTTTCAGCTTTTTTGACATCAAGAATCACTGTAGTGCCATAATCCTCTAATTCAACAGTTTCAATTGAGTATTCACCCTTTCCCTTTGAAGACCACTTAGTTCCGTTTGCTTTATCATCGCCAGCTTTTCTACTTAAAAGAGTGACAGTATTTGAAACTATAAATGCTGAATAAAAACCAACACCAAATTGACCAATCAAGTTAGAATCTTGTGTTTGATTTTTATCTAAACTTTCAAGATATTTTCTTGTTCCAGAATTGGCAATGGTTCCAATATTTTCCATAACCTCATCCTGAGTCATTCCAATACCGTTATCTCTAATGGTAATTGTTCCTGTGTCCTTATCAACATCAATATGGATGCTTGGCTCTTGCTTTCCTTCAATGAGCTTGTCATTTGATAATGATTCAAACTTTAGCTTATCAATTGCATCAGAAGCGTTTGAAACTAGCTCTCTGAGAAAAATCTCTTTATTTGAATAAAGAGAATGAATCATCAAATTAAGAAGTTGAGAAACTTCAGTTTGAAATTCATGTGTTTGTTTTTTACTCATTCAAAATCCCCTATCGTTTAACGTAAAATGTAAAGATATGGTCAATAACGAAAAAAACAAGTACGAAAACGGAATTTTAAATAAACAAATTGAAGATTTTGTTGAACACCTGAGTGTTGAAAAAAACTATGCGGTAAATACAATTTCTTCATACAAAAGAGACCTATTAAAATTTTCATCATTCTTAAATAAGAAAGAGTTTTCTGATTTTAAAAGGATTGACTCTGATACTCTCAATATGTTTGTTATGGAGTTGAGGCATGGCAACACATCTGGAAAGTCATTAAAAAGATATTTGTCCTCAATAAGGGTTTTCTTTGCTTTTTTAATGGAAAAAGATGAAGTTGAAACAAACCCTGCGCTTTCAATAAAAACTCCAAAAATTGAGCGTGATCTTCCAAAGACTATCGATTTTGATGACTTGAAAAAAATGATGACAATTAATTCATCTCAATACAAAGAGTTAAGATCAGTATTGATGATTGAATTGTTGTATTCTTGTGCCTTAAGAGTGTCAGAGCTTGTTGGAATTAATCTTGAAGATATTGATATGAATGAGGGCTTTGTAAAGGTTATAGGAAAGGGGGGTAAGGCTCGATTTTCTCCAATGGGACAAACAACAATTGATGTTCTAAAGCGTTATATTAAAAAAAGACCAGCTTGTAGTTCAGATGCCTTATTTTTAAATCAAAAAAAGGTAAGAATTTCTACAAGAACAGTCCAAAATGTTGTTAAAAAAAGAGCGCTTCAAGTGGGTGTTTCAATTAACGTACACCCTCATATGTTGAGACACGCAGCAGCCACACATTTTCTACAATCAAGCCATGATTTGAGGACGGTTCAAGAATTTTTGGGGCACAAGAGTATTAAAAGTACCCAGGTCTATACCCACTTAGATTTCCTAGAATTATCGAAAGTTTATGATGAATTTCATCCGAGAGCCAAAAAATGATAATCAATACCAGGATTCGATTAGCATTACATCATCTAAAAAAAGGAGTTATAGCGCACCCAACAGATACAATCTATGGTCTTGGTTGTCTAGCCAACAACCCAGTTGGAATTCAAAAAATTATTCAATTAAAAAATAGAGATCTAAATAAAGGTTTTATTCTTCTTGCCTCCGATATTCGTTTTTTGATGCCCTATATAAATTCAGCTATAAGTAGAGATTTACTAAAAAAAATATCACTACCTTCAGAAAATCCAACGACTTTTTTAGTGCCAAAGTCGGAAGAGTTGTCTCCGCTATTAGCTGGAGGAAATGAGTTTTTAGCAATAAGAATCACCTCTAATTCACTTATTAAGTTTTTTTGTGAAAAAACAGACTCAGCTCTTATTTCTACAAGTGCAAATTTACAAGGAAAAAAAGCGGCAACAACAAAGCGCGAAATAAAAAGATACTTTGGAAATGAGCTAGACTATGCTTTACCTCCGAGTAGGTATAATTCTCAACCTTCAAGGATAATTAATTTGATAACTGGTAAGCGTATTAGGTAATCACTAATAACCATAAATATGACCGGTAGTTTAATCAATACAACTTAACAAAAGATGATAAAGCAAGTAGAAAAGTATTTGTTGAATCTCCAAAATGGTATTTGTGAAGAGTTTGGAGAGCTAGACTCCAAATCTAGCTTTGACAAGGATGTTTGGCAAAGAAGTGATGGAAGAGGTAGCGGGATAACTCGAGTCATTTCTAATGGAAGTATATTCGAAAAAGGCGGCGTCAACTTTTCGATTATTAGTGGTGAAAAGATGCCTAAATCAGCAACAGAGCTAAGGCCTGAATTAGAGGGCAGAAAATATACAGCTCTTGGAGTATCTCTGGTTTTTCATCCTGAAAATCCTTTTATTCCAACCACACATGCAAATGTAAGGTTTTTTATTGCTGAAAAGGAAGGGGAAGGCCCTATATGGTGGTTTGGTGGAGGATTTGACCTCACTCCATATTATGGCTTTGAGGAAGATGTAATTCATTGGCATGAAGTAGCTAATAAAGCGTGCAAACCTTTTGGGGAAAAGGTTTATGAGAAGTATAAAAACTGGTGTGATGATTATTTTTATTTGACTCATAGAGGGGAGCAGAGAGGAGTTGGAGGTCTTTTCTTTGATGACCTGAATGAAGAAGGGTTTGATTCTTGCTTTGAATTTATGAAAAGTATTGGTAATCATTTTAGTAAAGCATACAAGCCAATAGTTCTAAAAAGGCAGGGAACACCCTTTACTGAAAAACAGAAAGAATTTCAACTTTTCAGGCGTGGTCGATACGTTGAATTTAATTTAATTCAAGATAGAGGAACGTTATTTGGTCTTCAAAGTGGTGGCAGAACAGAATCAATTTTAATGTCTCTTCCTCCAGCAGTAAAGTGGTCATATCAATATAATATTGAACCAAATAGCGAAGAAGAAAAACTTACTCGTTACTTTTTAAAACCAAGAAATTGGATTTCATAAATATCAACTTAACTTGAATAAATTTCTAGTGAAAAACGCTTAAAACTAGGATATAATCCACGTTTGAAATATCTATTGTTGTTCTCATTAAGAGTCAACATATCGTTTGCAACGGCGCAGACTTCTGACAATGCCTGTCAATTTTAAATTTACTATTATTTATAGGGAGTATAGCTATGTCTGCAAAAGATGTAATGAAAACGATTGAAGAACAAAGCGTTAAGTTTATAGATTTTCGTTTTACAGATACAAAAGGAAAAGAGCAGCACGTTAGTGTTCCAGCTCATACAGTTGATGCTGAAAAGCTTGAAGAAGGACAGATGTTTGATGGCTCTTCAATTGCTGGTTGGAAAGATATTAACGAGTCTGACATGATTCTAATGCCTGATTGTGATACCGCAATCATTGATCCATTTACTGAAGAGGTAACACTCAATATTCGTTGTAATATTATTGAGCCTTCAGATATGAAGGGATACGTTAAAGACCCTCGCTCTATTGCTCACAGGGCTGAAGCATACTTGAAGGATTCAGGGATTGGTGATACTGCGTATTTTGGTAATGAGCCAGAATTCTTTGTTTTTGACAGTGTGAAGTGGGATACAGGCCATGGAATGGGTAAGGCTTTCTTCGAAATTAATTCTGAAGAGGCTGCCTGGAGCTCTGGTGAGGATATGGAGGGTGGTAATAAAGGTCACCGCCCAAGAGTTAAAGGTGGTTATTTCCCTGTACCACCAGTAGACTCATTGCATGACCTTCGTTCTCAAATGTGTTTAGCAATTGAAGAGATGGGAGTTACTACAGAAGTTCACCATCACGAGGTGGGAACAGCTGGACAATGTGAAATTGGAGCATTATTTAATACTCTGGTTAAGAAGGCTGATGAAACTCAGATTCTAAAATACTGTGTTCATAATGTAGCTCATTTATATGGTAAGACAGCAACATTTATGCCAAAGCCAATTGCTGTTGACAATGGAAACGGTATGCATGTCCATATGTCAATTGCGAAAGATGGTAAAAATTTATTTGACGGTGACGGCTATGGAAACTTAAGTGAAACAGCACTTTACTATATTGGCGGTGTTATTAAACATGCAAAGGCATTAAATGCTTTTACAAACCCATCTACCAATTCATATAAGCGATTAGTGCCAGGTTTTGAAGCTCCAGAAATGCTTGCTTATTCAGCTAAGAACCGTTCAGCTGCCATAAGAATTCCATTCGTATCAAACCCTAAAGGGCGCAGAATTGAAGTTCGCTTCCCAGATTCAACAGCGAATCCATATCTTGCCTTCGCGGCACTTCTAATGGCCGGTCTTGATGGAATTAAAAATAAGATACATCCAGGTGAGCCAGCTGATCAGGATCTATACGAAGACAGTGATGGATCAATTCCTAAAGTTAGTGGTATGCTTCACATTGCTCTTGAAGAGTTAGATAAGGATCGTGATTTTCTAAAGCAAGGCGGAGTCTTTACTGATGAAGTGATCGATTCATTCATTGATCTAAAGATGCAAGAAGTTACTGCTATGAGAGCTTCACCTCAACCACTTGAGTTTGATTTATATTACAGTTGCTAAAAGTGATATATAAAAAATAAAAAAAAGCCGCGCTCTGTGCGGCTTTTTTATTATCTATTCACAACTTTATGGATACGTTAAAATACATAATAATTTATTTTAATATTTTAAAACAAAGATGATTGAACTGAGAAATGACTGGCAAATAGGTGAAATTAAAGCTCTTTTTGAGCTTCCCTTTAACGACCTTCTTTTTAAGGCACACTCGATTCATAGAGAAACATTTGACCCAAACAAGGTTCAAGTGAGTTCATTATTAAATATCAAAACTGGTGCCTGCCCCGAGGATTGCTCATACTGCTCGCAAAGTTCAAAATATGACACTGGATTAGAGCGTGAAAAACTAATGGAGGTTGAGGAAGTTCTCAAGCAAGCTCAAAATGCAAAAAATAAGGGAGCAACACGATTCTGTATGGGTGCCGCATGGAGAAACCCAACGGACAAAAGCTTAGATAAAGTGATCCCGATGATCCAAGGGGTAAAAGCAATGGGCATGGAAACCTGTGTGACTCTGGGCATGTTATCCTCTAAGCAAGCTGCAGTTTTAAAAGAGGCTGGACTTGACTATTACAACCATAACATTGATACCTCTAAAGAAAACTACTCTAATGTTGTAACAACACGTGAATTTCAAGATAGGTTAGATACCTTAGAAGCTGTAAAAGAAGCCAATATCAATGTATGTAGTGGAGGCATTCTAGGAATGGGTGAAACTGAGACTGACAGAGCTTCAATGCTTCAATCTCTAGCTAACCTTGAAAAGCACCCAGACAGCGTCCCAATTAACTTGCTTGTTCCAATACCAGGAACGCCATTTGAAAATGTAAAACCTCCTAGTGAAAGTGAGTTTGTAAGAACCATCGCGGTTGCAAGAATCTTAATGCCTCATTCTGTTGTCAGGCTCTCTGCTGGTCGTCTTGATATGGGAGAAGGGATGCAAGCACTCTGCTTCTTTGCAGGGGCTAATTCTATTTTTTATGGCGAACAATTGCTGACTACAGAAAATCCAACGGTAGCTAACGATAAGCTTCTTTTTAACCGCCTTGGAATTAATTCAGAAGATAATCAGCAATCAATTGCTCAGGACATTGCACTGTAAGTAATTCAAGGTTATTAGTCATCTTGTTGAGTTTTTCATGGCTTAATTGAGATATCTCTCTATCTATGGCATCTGGGCTAAGATTTGACTCTTCAACTAGTATCCCTGCTCCATTCTTAGATAAGTGCTGAGCATTAACGGTTTGGTGATTGTCGATAGCATATGGAAATGGAATAAGTATGCCAATGGTCTTTGTCGCAATTAGTTCAGAAACTGTCATTGCTCCAGCTCTGCAAATCACGAGATCTGCCCATGCATAAGCCTCCTCCATATTGTTGATAAATGACTCTATCTTAGCATCAGTATGATGACTCGTGCAATATAAGGCTTTAACTTCGTCAAAATGATTTTTTCCAGTCTGATGCCATATATTTAATGGTGATTGAATCTGGGGAATTGTTTCATTAATTTTTTTTGATCCTAACGAGCCTCCCAGGATAAGTAAATTATTTACCTCGCTAGGTGCTTTTTTTAAATTTGGTTCAAACAGAATAGGATTTCCTGTTGTAATAGCATTGACCTTTTTGTCGAATGAGTTATCAAATGCCTGAAAATTAATTGTTGAAATCTTGCTTAATAGTTTATTGGTAGATCCTGGAATCGTATTTTGTTCATGAATAAACAAGGGTACAAAAAATATTTTTGCAATCAAGCCTCCAATTCCTGAAGCATAGCCTCCCATTCCAATCACCGCATTTGGTCGATATCTTAAAAAGACAAAAGTTGTCTGAATAAAGCCATAACCTAATAGAAAGATAGCTTTGATTAGTGTGATTATTTTTTTCCCTCTGATTCCACTTGTATAAACACCATGAAATTTTATTTTGTGACTTGGAACTAATTCACTCTCCATAGATTTTTTACCACCTAGCCACTCTACTTTTGCTCCGCGTTTTTTTAACTCGTAAGAGATTGATAATGCAGGGAAAATATGGCCACCGGTCCCACCAGCCATAATTAAAATTTTTTTAGACATAGTTACGTTGTTTAGAGTACTTCGTTCTATTTTCCATATCAACTCTTAATACAATTGCTAAAGCAATTATTGAAAAAATCATTGATGTGCCACCATAACTTAACAATGGTAAAGTAAATCCTTTTGGAGGCAAAAGACCTAAATTCATACCAATATTTACCGTAATTTGCATTGCGAACCAAGTGCAGATTCCAAAGACTACATAGGAGCTATAGTGTCGCCCTTTTTGCAGTGCGACTTTGGCAATCTTAAATCCCTTTAGAAGGATAAATAAAAAGGAAAGCAATACAAACATCATTCCTAAGATTCCTAATTCTTCTCCAATGACAGCAAAAATCATATCTGTATGCCTTTCGGGAAGTAAATAATATTTTTGAATGCCAGCACCTAAGCCAGTTCCAAACCAGTCCCCTCTAGCGATTCCAATTAATGCTTGTTGAGTTTGATAAATTTTTTCATCATCCCTCCATAAATCTTCTGACCAAAAAGATACTAATCGATCAAGGCGATTTGGATAATTAATTATAATAATTCCAATAAGGCCAAACATACCAAGTGTAATAAGCCCTAGTTGCTTGAGATAAGAGCCAGCTGCATAAAGCATAGCTAAAGCGGTTAATGAAATAATAAGAGTTGCCCCTAAGTCCGTCTCAAAAAGCAGTAGAACATCTGCAATACCAATAATAGCAATAGTTTTCAAGAAGCCCATCCAGGGTCTTCTGATATCTTTTTCTTGCCTAATTAAAAAACCTGCCATAAATAAGATCATCGATAGTTTCATTAACTCAGAAGGTTGAAATTTAAAATATACAAAATTGATCCATCTGGTTGATCCATTTGCAGAATGACCAATTGGGCTTGGGAGAAATACAACAGCTAAAAGGATAATTGTCAGAAGAAAAAGAGGGATTGAGTATTTTTGGAAAATAGAGATAGGCGTATTTAAAGTAATAAGACCTGCGCTTAAACCCATAACGATGAATAGCGTCTGTTTTATAAAAAATGAATAGCTAGAAAAATGAGCTAGAGATGCTGAGAGCATCATAATCCAACCAAAAATCAACAAGGCCAAAATCGATGATATCAACGCCTTATCTGGCATTTGCCTTGTTCGCATGTTTGGATTTAATCTCATAGACAAATATATTTTATACTTTTATTTATTGAAAAGTTCTCCTAGATATCTATAAGCTTAATAGTTAAGCTTTCAATAAGTCATTATGGGATAATATTTTATTTTATAAATTCAAATTTACGATGATTTCTACCGCAAATGTCACCATGCAATTTGGTGAAAAACCACTTTTTGAAAATATTTCAGTAAAGTTTCAGAGTGGTAATCGATATGGTTTGATTGGCGCCAATGGTTGCGGAAAGTCAACTTTAATGAAAATCTTAACAGGCGAGCTAAAACCAACTCATGGTTCAGTTTTAGTTGGAGAGGGTCAAAGGCTAGGGGTGCTATCTCAGGATCAGTTTGCATTTGAAGACTTTCGTGTTGTTGACACTGTCATCATGGGGCACAAAAAACTTTGGCAAATCAAAAAAGAAAGAGACAGAATATATGGCCTTCCAGAAATGAGTGAGGAGGACGGTATTAAGGTTGCCGAATTAGAGATGGAATTTGCTGAAATGGATGGATACTCAGCCGAATCTTCAGCTAGCGAATTATTGCTAGGTCTAGATATCCCTTTGGAACAACACTATGGATTGATGAGTGAAATTGCTCCAGGATGGAAGCTGCGAGTACTATTAGCTCAAGCACTGTTTTCTGATCCAGAGATACTATTATTGGATGAGCCGACGAATAACTTAGATATCAACTCTATTAGGTGGTTAGAGGAGGTTTTGAGCGCTAGAAAATCAACAATGGTAATTATTTCTCACGACCGCCACTTTTTGAATGGCGTATGCACACACATGGCAGATTTAGATTATGGTGCTCTAAATGTATTTCCAGGAAGTTATGATGACTTTATGATTGCGGCAACTGCGATACAGGAAAGGATGAGAGCAGATAATGCCAAAAAGGAAGAAAAAATAAAGGATTTAAAGCACTTTGTCTCTCGATTCTCAGCGAACGCCTCAAAGTCTAAGCAAGCTACTTCTCGTCTAAAACAGTTAAATAAAATTGAGCTAGATGATATTAAGCCCTCTTCAAGAGTTAGTCCTTACATTATTTTTAACCAAAGCAAGGAGTTGTTTAGAAATGTACTAGAGGTTCAAGGCTTGTCTAAAAGTTTTGATAGTGAACAAGTTTTAAAAGACATTAACTTAATGATTGAAACTGGAGAGAGAGTCGCAATAATTGGACAAAATGGTATCGGTAAAAGCACATTGCTTAAAACTTTATTTGGTGAAATTGAGCCTGACAGTGGAAATAAAAAATGGAGTGAAAACTCTAATATTGGCTACTATGCCCAAGATCATAATGAAGAGTTTGAGAAAGATATGAGTGTTTTAGATTGGATGACCCAGTTTAAGAATGAAAAAGATGACGTTCAAATGATGCGTTCTGTTTTAGGAAAAATGCTTTTTGGCAAGGAGGATGTTAAAAAATCTGTCAAATCTTTATCAGGCGGTGAAAAAGGAAGAATGATTTTTGGAAGACTGATGCTTCAAAAACCTAACATTTTGTTGATGGACGAGCCTACAAATCACCTTGATATGGAATCTATTGAGGCTCTGAATTTAGCCCTAGATAACTATAAAGGCACCTTAATTTTTGTAAGCCATGACAGAGAGTTTGTGTCTTCTTTATCAACCAAAGTAGTTGAACTTAAAGAGGATGGTACACACTACTACTCTGGAAATTACGAAGATTATCTGTTGTCTCAAGTGTGAATTTAATTAACTCTCGTATCGAAATCTATTAATTATTCTGGATAGTATTTGATGGTTAAATACAACTATGATAATGAAAGGCCTTTATTAACTGAACGATTGATTTAATGTTTACAGGAATTATTCAAGCTAAGGGAAGTATTCGAGAGGTTAACTCTTCCAAAGAGGGCGCCCAGTTGAAAATTAATTCAAATGAATTGAACTTGCTTGACTCTAAAGTGGGCGACAGTATTGCAGTTGATGGTGTCTGTCTAACGGCAACTGAACTATCAGACAATTGGTTTACTGCAGATGTTTCAAATGAGACAATGAGCTGTACGACTTTTTCAAAACTTCAACAAGGGCAAAATGTCAATCTTGAAAAGTCTCTCAGACTGAACCAAGGAATTGATGGTCATTTGGTGAGTGGTCATGTGGATGGGGTTGGCGCAGTTGATTCAATTGATAAAGATGGTGAGAGTGTTCGGATAAAAATTGAAGTTCAAAGTGATATTGTCAAATATATTGCTAAAAAAGGTTCGATATGTGTCAATGGCGTTAGCCTGACTATCAATAGTGTTGAGGATAATATTTTTGATGTTAATATAGTTCCTCACACATTTTCGGTTACAACGCTTGGAGATCTTAAGCTTAATTCAAAAGTTAATTTAGAGATTGACCAAGTTGCTAGATATGTTGAAAGACTTTTAAATCAAAACGAATATAGGTGATTATGCAGGCTTCAATAAAGGAACTTATAGAGGACTATAAGCAAGGAAAAATGATTATTCTCATGGACGATGAAAATCGTGAAAATGAAGGGGATCTTTTGATTGCTTCTGAAAAGGTTACAAAAGAAGATATTAATTTTATGGCCACACATGGCCGAGGATTAATTTGCTTGACTCTGACTCAGCAAAGGTGTCAGCAATTGAATCTTCCTCTCATGGTGTCGCAAAATAGCGACCTTCATTCTACAAACTTCACAGTATCAATTGAGGCTGCTTCGGGCGTAACAACAGGAATTTCAGCCTCAGATCGTGCAAAAACAATCCTCGATGCTGTTGCAAAAGATGCAAAACCTATTGACATAGTTCAGCCTGGCCATGTTTTTCCACTGATGGCTCAACAGGGCGGCGTTTTAATTCGTGCTGGCCATACTGAGGCAGGATGTGATTTAGCTCGTCTAGCTGGTTTTGAGGCTTCGTCAGTCATAGTTGAAATTCTTAATGATGATGGTTCAATGGCTCGAAGTGATGATTTATACAAATTTGGTAAAAAGCATGGAATAAAAGTAGGTCATATTGCTGATTTAATTCATTACAGAGTAGAAAATGAAAAAACAGTGGAGAGAATAAGTCAGAGGCCGTTTAAAACCAAATATGGTGACTTTGAGCTCTTCTCCTATCTAGATACTATTCATAATGACATTCATATTGCACTTGTAAAAGGTTCAGTAAGTAATAAGACAGAACCTTATGTAAGAGTTCATATGGAAAATATCTTTAAAGATGTTCTTCAAGAGGTTCAGAGAGGTTTCAGTATCAATAGTGCTTTGGACATGATTTCAGGAGTTGATAATGGCGTTTTTTTACTATTAAGGAAGCAGACTAATCAAGCCATTCTTGAGAATATTGATAATCAGGACTACAGAAGTAGTGATGACGATAAAACTTTTGGAATTGGTGCTCAAATACTATCTGATCTAGGTGTTTCAAATATGAAGTCGCTCGGAAAACCGAGAAAATGGCCTGGTCTAGATGGTTTTGGGATAACAATTACTGAGTACGTAAACATTAAGGAGTAAGTAAATTGAAAGCTATTGAAGGTGATTTAACTATTAAAAATAAAAAAGTAGCACTAGTTGCTGCTCGTTTCAATTCGTTTGTTGTTGAGCATTTGATTAGTGGTGCTAAAGAGGCTTTACTTAAGAGTGGTACCAAAGAGGCCGATATTGAAATTTTTTATGTACCTGGAGCTTTTGAAATTCCATTGGCACTGAAAAAGGTAGTGGGTACTGGTAAATTTGATGGGATTGTTGCTTTAGGGGCTGTAATAAGAGGCGGTACTCCTCATTTTGAGTATGTTGCTGGAGAATGTGTCAAGGGAATCTCTCAAATTGCACTTGACTCAGAAATACCCATCGCCTTTGGAGTTTTAACTGTAGATACAGTTGAGCAGGCCATAGAGCGCTCAGGAAGCTCCGAAAACAAAGGCGCTGAAGCTGCAGAAAGCACTATCCGAATGATTAGCTTAATAGAAAAACTGTGACTCCTAAACAACGCTCGAGAGCAAGAGTCGTTCAGGCTATATATCAATGGCTAGTTTCTGGTGAAGATATCAAAAAGATTGAACAACAGTTTTTAAACCAAAAAGAAGGAAAGATTTCTAAGGCTTTTTTTTCTAACTTGTTGTTAAATATTCCCAAGAACATTGCTGTACTTGAGGACATTATTCAGCCGACACTTGATCGAGATATTGATAAATTAGGCCCCACAGAAAAGGCAATATTGTATCTGGGAGCTTATGAACTGAAATTTCAACTCGAAGTACCATACAAAGTTGTGATTAATGAAGCAGTAGAACTAGCTAAGCTTTATGGTGCAGAAGGATCTTTTAAACTCGTTAACTCTTCATTAGATAAAATTGCTCTAGAGTTGAGGTCTATAGAATTTGCCTAAAGCACTATTCCTCACTAAATTTCACTGTAATGATTACATTTCAAATATTGAACGTATTTCACTTGGACTATTAATAAATCTCACTCTGGTACCATAGTTCTTATTTTCTTTTAATCAATAATAAATTAAACTCATCTTCGAAAATTTGATTGATTTTATCTTTTTTCATGGTAGTATTTAGTTTCGGCATTCAAATCTAGTTAGCTAATTAACGGGTTTCACTCTATAACTCAGGCTTTCTTTTTTTGCTGAAAATAGGGTTGGTTTTAATATTTATATTAATTTAGGAGAAATAATGAAAAGTATTTATAAAAAAATTGGAGCAACGGTTGTAAGTGCTATTGCTTCAGTAAATGTAATGGCTCTTGATGAGTTAAATGTTGCTTATTTTGAAGAGTGGCCAATGCCGTTTGAGTATGCTAAGCAGATAGGTGCTTATGATGAAGCTTTAGGTATGAAAGTTAACTGGAAAGCTTTTGGAACAGGTACAGCAATGTCAGCAGCGATGGCTTCTGGTGATATTCATATTTCTGTCAGCCAAGGTGTGCCTCCATTTATTGTGGCTGCATCAACTGGTCAGGATATCCAAATCGTTGACGTAGCAGTAAGTTATGCTGACAACGACAACTGTGTTGTAGCATCAGGTTTAGAAATTGATGCTAGTAACGCTTCAGATTTGGCTGGTAAAAAAGTTTCAGTTCCAATTGGAACAGCTGCTCACTATGGCTTCTTGAAGCAAATGGAGCATTTTGGTGTTTCTGTAGATTCAATGCAAGTTGTTGATATGGCTCCACCAGAAGGTGCAGCTGCTTTAGCACAAGGAAGTGTTGACATGTTCTGTGGATGGGGTGGTTCACTCCGTCGTGCTCTAGAACATGGTAATGTTCTATTAACTGGTGCAGAAAAAACTGCTCTTGGAATCTTGGTTTGGGACGTAACTTCTACTCCGGCAAGCTTTGCTGATGAGAATGCAGAAGTTCTTCAAACGTTCTTAGGCGTTACTGCTGCTTCTAATGCAATGTGGAATTCTGGAGGATTTACTTCAATGATGCTTCCGCTTATTGCTAAAGATGCTGGTATGGATGAAGCTGCAACTGCTGATACGATGGCTACATTTGTATTCCCATCAGTAAGTAACCAACTTGGTGATAACTGGTTAGGTGGTTCTGGTGCGGCTTTCCTTAAAGGTGTAGCAGATGTGTTCGTTAATAGCGGAAACATTCCAAGTGCTCGTGGTTCATATGCTAATGCTATCAATACAGATGGCTTAGAAGGACTAGCTGCACAATAAGTTACGAAATTTTTGGACTTTTATAGTCTGAAATTTAGTATTAGTTAGACCGAAGGTGGCGCACTAAAGAGTGTGCCACCTTTTTAATGAAAAACAAATTCGGAGCCAGTTTTGAAAGGTTTATCAATTAATAACATATCGATGCGTTTTGATTTGAAGAATGGCTCTTCAGTTCAAGCACTCAAGGATGTTTCTCTCGACATAGATGAAGGCCAAATTATTACCGTACTTGGTCCGTCAGGTTGTGGAAAAACTACTCTTCTAAATATCGTTGCAGGATTTCTAGCCCCAACTGAGGGAAATGTTGTCTTAAATGAGCAGGTTGTTCAAGGACCGGGTGCGGAGCGTGGAATGGTTTTTCAGCAAGGCGCTTTGTTCGAATGGATGAATGTTCGTTCAAATGTCGCTTTTGGGCCTCGAATGAAAGGAATGTCAAAGGCTGAACAAGACGAAAAAGTTAAACACCTTTTAGACATTGTTGGTCTTGCAGATTTTGAAGATAAGGCGGTTTATGAGTTATCAGGAGGGATGCAGCAAAGGGTTGCCTTAGCTAGATGTCTTGCTAATGACCCAGAAGTAATGTTAATGGATGAGCCACTTGGTGCTTTGGACGCTTTAACACGTGAAAAAATGCAAGGTCTTGTTTTGAAGCTTTGGAAGGAGACCGGCAAAACAATTATTTTAATTACCCACTCAGTAGAGGAGGCAGTTCTCCTTGGGGAAAGGTTATTGGTTCTTGCTCCAAGGCCTGGAAGAATTCATAAAGAATACACACTACCTTTTGCCGAAATGGGGGTAAATATGGACCTTAGAGAAGTAAAAAAGGCTGATGGATACACTGAAACTCGTGATGAAATTCTCTCAATTATTTGGGAAATGGAAGAAGAAATCATGGGCAGAGCGGAAGAAAACTGATGGCTATTTTAATTTTTTATATAATAATTTTTGTTGCTGCTTTTTATATTGTTAAAGTTGCTACTTCATTTACAAAATCTCAAGATGACTTTACTAGCTTAAAAACTGTAACCTTTGGTGATGAGAGTGCGGTTTCACCTAACAGGGCAGCATCTTTTATCTCTGTGATTGCTGTCTTTGCTATATGGGCTGCATTTACAGGATCTAAGCTAATTCCAATTCATGTGCCTGGACCATTTATTGGCGAACTAACCTTTAGCTATACTGCAATGAACTCATCAGGTGAAACAGATGATGCAGATGTAACTATAACGGTGTACGATGTTCAGAGTGGTGATATACCTGAAAAATTGGATATAGACCCAGGTTCTGGATTCGCCCTTAATGATACCGACCAAATAATTACATACAGAAGTGGACTAGTCAAAGTTCAAAAAAATGACGTTGGCGGAAAAGAAAAAGGTTATAAAGTAATCTCTGTTAATGGTCAGGAGATATCGCCTGATACGGAGATTTTTATTGATAATGCTCGCATCTTTATGACACGAAAAGGTACACTGAGTGTTACCCCTGAAAAGGGCTGGCAGATGCAGCCTGTTTGGCTTCCAGCACCAGAAACAGTCTGGTCTAGATTGGTCAAAGTTGGTTCTGAAGGTTATAAAAACTTCACTCTTTTAGAGCACTTGGGTTGGTCACTTATTCGGGTTGTTGTAGGATTTTTATCTGGCGCTATCATCGGAATTCCTTTGGGATATGCAATGGGTTTATCGGGATGGTTTCGAGGCTGGTTTGATCCAATAGTTGAATTTATGAGACCAGTTCCACCACTTGCTCTTATTCCGTTAGTCATTATTTGGTTTGGAATTGGAGAGCAAGGTAAGATTATATTACTATTTTTAGCTTCACTCTGGATTATGACGATTTCTGCAAGAGCAGGTGTTTCGGGTGTGAACATTGCAAAAATTCATGCAGCATACTCACTAGGCGCTTCAAAGTGGCAGATTATGAGATTGGTAATTGTTCCTAATAGTTTGCCTGAGATTTTTACAGGTGCAAGAGTATCAATGGGAGTTTGCTGGGGAACAGTAGTTGCAGCGGAATTAGTAGCGGCTCAAAAAGGCGCTGGAATGATGATTATTAACGCATCCAAGTTTCAAATGACCGACTTGGTAATTATGGGTATTGTATTAATTGGAGTTATTGGTTATGCGATTGATATTTTGATGCGTATTTCAGAAAATTATCTCGTACCATGGAAAGGCAAATAGCTCTATAATTCTGTTTTTTAGTTATCACCTAAAGAGATATGTCGACAACTATACCAAAGCATGCTCAAGCAGTAATCATTGGCGGTGGTGTTGTGGGGTGCTCTGTTGCCTATCACCTTTCAAAACTTGGATACAAGGATGTTGTCCTTCTAGAGAGAAAAAAATTGACCTCTGGGACAACTTGGCATGCTGCCGGTCTTGTCGGTCAAATGCGCTCTTCACTTAATCTAACTCAAATGGTGAAGTATTCTGGAAATCTCTACGAAACATTGGAAGCAGAAACAGGAATGGCTACTGGCTATCGAAGAACTGGGTCAGTAAGTCTTGCTACAAATTACGAAAGACTAACTGAATACAAGCGGAATGCATCTCTTGCAAAGGTTCATGGGGTTGATGTTCAAATATTGTCCACAGATGAGTTAAGAAAGAAATTAGATTTTTTTAATCTTGATGACGTTGTTGGTGGCGCATGGATACCTAAAGATGGCAAAGCTGATCCAGCAAATGTTGCAATGGCTTTAGCAAAGGGTGCTAAAAATAATGGCGTTAAAATTTTTGAGGATGTAAAAGTTACTGGAATTCTTAAAGAGAATGGAAAGGTAACTGGAGTTCAAACAGATTTTGGAGACATTCAATCTGAGGTAGTTGTGAATTGTGGTGGTATGTGGGCAAGAGAAGTAGGAAAAATGGCTGGCGTTTCAGTTCCACTTCATGCATGCGAACATTTTTATTTTTTGACTTCGGCTGTTCCGGGATTGGGAGATATGCCGGTTGTAAGAGTGCCCGATGAGTCTGCATATTACAAGGAAGACGCTGGAAAAATATTAGTTGGATTATTTGAGCCTAACGCAAAGCCTTGGGCTCAAAACGGCATACCAGATGATTTTTGCTTCGATCAAATCCAAGATGATTTAGATCACTGTATGCCTTATCTTGAATTAGCAATGAGCAGGGTTCCAGTAATGGAGAGTTTAGGTATTGAAACACTCTTTAATGGGCCAGAAAGTTTTACACCAGACGATAATTTCCAAATTGGCGAATCTCCAGAACTTGGAAATTTTTATGTTGCTGCTGGATTCAATTCAATCGGAATCCAGGCCGCTGGAGGGGCTGGAAAATATCTTGCTGAATGGATTGTTGGTAAAGAGCCGCCCTGTGATTTATGGGATGTAGATATTAGAAGAAACCAGTCTTTCCAAAGTAACAAAACATATTTAGCAAATAGAGTTACTGAAACTTTGGGGTATCTCTATGAAAACCATTTTCCCTACCATCAATATGAAACCGCACGAGGTTTAAGAAAAACACCTCTTTATGATTTCTATAAAGAACGTGGGGCCTGTTTTGGTGAAGTAGCTGGCTGGGAGAGACCTAATTGGTTTGTACCAAAAGAACTGATTGGTAAAGTAAAGGCTAATTATGAATATTCGTGGGGAAAGCAAAATTGGTTTGAATACCATAAATTAGAACAGCAAGCTATAAGAGAAACAGTTGGCATGTATGAAATGTCTTCATTTGCCAAAATAAGAGTAAAAGGCAAAGATGCTATGAATTTCTTACAGTTAATTTGCGCAAATGATGTTGATGTTGAACCAGGCAAAATGGTTTACACGCAATGGTTAAATAAAAAAGGTGGTATTGAGGCAGATGTGACTGTTACCAGGCTTGAATCCGATGACTATTTAATTGTGAGTGGAACAATGTGTCTCAATAGAGATTTGCACTGGCTAAAAAAGAATATGCCTGAAGAAGCTGATTGTTCGCTTTTTGATGCAACAAGTTCAGAAGGTTGTTTGGCTATTATGGGTCCAAATTCAAGAGATTTGATTCAATCTCTAACCAATGCCGATATGAGTAATGAAAGCTTCCCGTTTGCAAATGTGCGTAATATTGAAATTGGTATGGCAAATGTACGTGCTCATCGTATCACTTATGTTGGTGAATTAGGTTGGGAGTTATACTTCCCGATTGAGTTTTCAAACTATGTTGCTGAGCTTATTGACTCGGTAGGTGAAAAGTTTTATTTGAGGCACTGTGGAATGCATACAGTTGATAGTTGTCGAATTGAAAAAGCATATAGACACTTTGGACACGACATTACTGACGAAGATCATGTTATTGATGCAGGGCTCGGCTTTACTGTTAAATTGGAAAAGAAACCCTCAAAATTTGGAAAATTTATTGGCTTTGATTCTATTGAAGCTAAAAAAGCCTCTGGATATGAAATGCGAGTTATGCAATTTTTATTAACTAACCCAGAATTAATGCTTTACCACAACGAGCCAATCTTAAAGAATGGAGAGATAGTTGGGCACTTAACTAGTGGAACATACAGTCATACTCTTGGAGGTGCTGTTGGTCTTGGCTATGTTCCTTGTAAACCAAACCAAAGCCATGAAGATATATTAAGTGCTGATTACACAATTGAGGTAGAGGGTGTGATTGAAAAGTGTAAGGTTTCAATTCAGCCAATGTATGACCCTTTGAACGAAAAAATTAGAATTTAATTTCAAATAAATCTTACCCTTTCTATTTTTTCTAATGAATCAATATTTTGTTAGCTAAGTCGTCATCGACTTTATTTCTTTGATGATAATTTCCATTCCTTTATTTATTTTATTTGTATCTATAGCTGAATAACCAAGATGCAAATAGTTCAATGGTGCATCATCTTCTAAAAAATGTGTTTTACCAGACCTGACTGCAACTCCCTTTGAGAGAAGTTTATTGCATAGATTTTCGCTGTCAATTGATTTTGGGATTTTAATCCAGAAAGTTGAACCGCCAAGAGTTGGTGTGCATGATAATAATGGCTCATTATTAATTTTTTCATTAATCAACCTCCACCTCTCCTTGTTGGTTTTTTGAATTTTTGTAAACATGTTGTGGTAATGTCCAAGACCTATAAAAAGTGCTACAGATCTTTGGTTATTTGCTGGTATATGTCTTATCATTAGTCTTCTCAGAGCTTTAGCTTCCTTTATAAGACTCTCTGGTGCTACCATGTAGCCCAACCTCAGTCCAGGGGCGAAAGCTTTTGAGAAGCTTCCGACATATATTACATTATTATTTTTATCTAAGCTTTTGAGAGAAGGATGTGGTTTTTTTTGAAAATTAATTTCTGCTTCATAGTCATCTTCAATGATTACTATTTCGTTTTCTCTGGCAATATTAAGTAATTCGTGTCTTCTTTCCATGCTCATTGTAACGCCTGTTGGGTACTGATGACTTGGAGTAGTAAAAATGATATCTGTATCAGGATTAATATCTTTTACAACAATTCCTTCTTGATCAATACTTATTGGGACAATATTATTGGTTTTAGAATGAAAGATATTTCTTACATCCGGATATCCTGGATTTTCCATTCCTACAATAGTGCCTTGTCTGGTTAGAAGACTGGCTATCATGTAGATTGCATTTTGACTTCCTGAGGTTATCAAAATTTGATCTTTGTTTGCCCAAACCCCTCGTTTTGGTAAAACCTTGGCTTGAATTTGTTTAATAAGAGAGGGGTCGTCATTATCTACATGATCTATGTTCCATTTTTGAATTTCTGGGAGTGTTGATGAGTGCCTAACAACCTCTCTCCACTCATAGTAGGGTATTAAACTCTTATCAAGTTGGCCAATTGTGAATGAATAAGGAAGGTTTTGCCAATTTTCTGGATTATGGATATTGATTTGAGTAGATGGTTTTTTTGTAATTAATTTGTCATGCCATACTGGAGATTGAGGCTCACTTTGTTGACCTTTGTTGTTTGAAGTGTAGCTCTCGTAAAATTGTTCGTTTACAAAATACCCCCTCCTTTCTTGTGGTGTAATATAGCCGTCAAATTCTAATTCTTTATAAGAGGCAATCACAGTATTTCTGGCAACTTTAAGAGCGCTTGCAAGATTTCGAGATGATGGAAGAGGCTCATTAGGCCCAATTAAGCCATTGGTTATGGCATCAATTAACTGTTGACGAATCTGCAATTGAAGAGTTCTGGGTTTGTCATGTCTAAGAGAAAAAAATTGATTCCACATTTCATCCATTTTTCTGGCCTATTAATTGTAAGTTTTCTGGTTCTATATATATGTTAAATCAGGACCAGTTAAATTTTATAATTCTTTATTTAAAATTTGCAATAATTCTTTTTTTAAAAATTGCGTAGAAATCTATTCTAGGAGGGAGAATGTCTAATACTACAGTTGTCGATAATGCAAAAGACCATGTCTGGCACCATCTAACTCAACACAAGGCTTTTGAGGCTAATGATCCACTTGTTGTGTCAAATGCTAACGGAATGATTATAACTGATTCAAAAGGTGATGAATACCTGGATGCAACTTCTGGTGGTGTTTGGACAGTGAATCTGGGTTATGGAAGAGATGAGATGGTTAAAGTCGTCAGTGATCAAATCTCAAAGATTCCTTATTTTGCGGGTGCATTTGGTAATGAACCAGCTTCACATTATGCACAAGAAATTACTTCATTAATGCCAGGTATGAATCGTGTCTATTATTCAAACTCTGGCTCAGAGGCAAATGAAAAAGGCTACAAGATGGTTCGTCAGCTAGCTCATTTCGATAACGATGGCAAGAAGCATAAAATTATTTTTCGTGATCGTGATTATCATGGAACTACAATTGGCGCAATGAGTTCTTCTGCTCAAATCCAAAGAAAAAAACAATACGGTCCATTTGCCCCAGGTTTTGTTGAAATGCCCAATTGTTGCTGTTATCGCTGCCCTTTTGGTAAAAAATATGGAGAGTGCAACATAGAATGTGCAACCGTTCTAGAAGATATTATTTTAAGAGAAGATCCAGATACGGTAGGCTCTGTAGTCCTAGAGCCAATTACTGCTGGTGGAGGTGTAATTCCGCCTGTTAAAGAGTACTTTCCAATAATCCAATCTATTTGTAATAAATACGATGTTTTGCTTCACATAGATGAAGTTGTTTGTGGCCTTGGAAGAACAGGTAAATGGTTTGGTTATCAACACTTTGATGTTCAGCCCGATATTGTAACTACTGCCAAAGGTCTTGCTGCAGGTTATGCTGCTATTTCCGTCACTATTACATCAGAAGCAATTTTTGAAAGATTTAAGCAAGATCCTTCTAACCCAGACAGCTATTTCAGAGATATATCTACATTTGGTGGGTGCACTGCTGGACCAGCTGCAGCGCTAGAAGTTGTTAACATTATTAAAAGAGAGAATCTACTTGAAAACGTTAAAAATATGGGTGATTACCTTAAAGATCAGTTACGCGTGCTTGAAGAAAAGTATGACATCATTGGAGATGTTAGAGGAAAAGGGCTATTTTGTGGCGTCGAGCTAGTTAAAGATAGGAAAACTAAAGAACCAGTTCACGAGAGTGTGGCAATGGCTATTGCAGGACACTGTTTAAAAAATAAAGTTATGATTGGAAGAACAAATCGAAGCTTCGAATACAATAACAATGTCCTACTGTTTAGCCCAGCTTTTATTTGTTCAAAGAATGAAATTGATCAAATTGTAGAAGCAGTTGACAACGCTATTGCTGCAAACACATAAAAATTTATTTACATTTATAGGAAAATTAAAATGATTATTGGTGTCCCAAAAGAAATTAAAAACCATGAGTACAGAGTAGGTTTAACACCTAGGAGTGTTAGAGAATTTATCAATCATGGTCATAAAGTTATAGTCCAAACTAATGCTGGTGTTGGTATTGGTGCTTCTGATCAGGAGTATGTCGATAGTGGTGCTGAGATTATTTCTACTGCTAAAAAGGTATTTGATGCTGCAGAGATGATTGTAAAGGTAAAAGAACCTCAAGCAGAAGAGATTACTATGCTGAGAGAAGGACAAATTCTCTACACCTATCTTCATCTTGCCCCAGATCCTGAGCAAACAAAAGGGCTTGTGGAAAGTGGAGCAATCTGTGTTGCCTATGAAACGGTAACCTCTCCAAGAGGTGGCCTACCATTACTGGCACCGATGTCAAAGGTTGCTGGCAGAATGGCTGTCCAAGCCGGTGCCCACTTTTTAGAGCATCCAAATGGCGGAATGGGCGCACTACTTGGTGGCGTCCCAGGAGTTGACCCACTCAATGTAGTGATACTTGGCGGTGGAGTTGTTGGAGCTCATGCAGCACATATGGCTGTCGGTATGGGGGCTGATGTTTGGGTACTGGATAATAATCCTGATACTTTGGAGCAGCATTGGCAACAATTTGGTAGAAGTACGAATACTGTGTTCTCAACTAAAAGTTCGGTAGAAGAGTATGTGCTCCAAGCCGATCTGGTTATTGGCGGGGTACTGATTCCTGGAGCTGAAGCTCCAAAATTAGTCTCTAAAGAAATGATAAAAGCTATGAAACCTGGATCTGTGATTGTAGATGTTGCAATTGATCAAGGCGGCTGTTTTGAAACCTCAAAGGCCACAACTCATGCAGAGCCAACATACATAGTTGACGATGTAGTTCACTATTGTGTTGCTAATATGCCTGGAGGCGTTCCAAAAACATCAACTTATGCTCTGAACAATGTCACCTTGCCGTTCGGGCTGAGTATTGCGAATAAAGGAGTAAAGCAAGCTTTATTGGATGATGAGCATCTAAGAGCTGGATTAAACGTTCATAGTGGCAGGGTAACTTGTTTAGAAGTTGCGCAGGATTTGGGATATGATTATGTCCCTGCTTTGGATATACTAAATAATTAAAAATAGGAGAATATATATAATGGCAAAAATGACCTCGAGTGAAGCCTTTGTTGAAACTATGGTGGCTAATGAAGTTACAGATATATTCGGCATTATGGGTTCAGCATTTATGGATGCAATGGATATCTTTGAGCCTGCAGGAATAAGGTTTATTCCAGTTGTTCATGAGCAGGGAGCAGCCCACATGGCTGATGGATACTCAAGAGTTAGTGGCAGACATGGTGTTGTAATTGGACAGAATGGTCCTGGAATATCTAACTGCGTTACTGCAATTGCGGCAGCATATTGGGCTCATAGTCCTGTCGTTATTGTAACTCCTGAAGCTGGAACAATGGGTATGGGATTGGGAGGATTTCAAGAGGCAAATCAACTTCCTATGTTTCAAGAATTCACTAAATATCAGGGCCATGTTGTGAATCCAATGAGAATGGCTGAATTTACCGGTCGTTGTTTTGATAGAGCCATGAGCGAGATGGCACCAACACAATTAAATATTCCAAGAGATTATTTCTATGCTGATGGAGAGTTTACTATTCCTGCACCTCGACGTATTGATCGAGGCTCTGGTGGAGAAGATACTCTTAATGAAGCGGTTGCATTAATTGCAAAAGCTAAATTTCCAGTTATTGTTTCTGGCGGCGGTGTTGTCATGGCTGATGGTGTAGATGAGTGTGCAGCCTTGGCTGAGCGGTTAGGTGCTCCGGTAGTGAATAGCTATTTACATAATGATTCCTTTCCAGCAAGTCATGATTTGTGGTGTGGTCCGCTTGGATATCAAGGGTCAAAAGCTGCAATGAAGTTAATCTCTAAGGCTGATGTAGTTATTGCTCTAGGAACAAGATTAGGTCCATTTGGTACTTTGCCACAGCATGGTATGGATTATTGGCCAAAGGATGCGCAAATTATTCAAATTGATGCAGATCATAAAATGCTTGGACTAGTTAAGCCAATTAATGTTGGTATCTGTGGTGATGCAAAAGCAGTAGCTTCAGTTCTTTGTCAAAAATTAGATTCTGAAACTCTTGGTTGTGATTCAACAAAAAATGATAGAGCAAAAACTATTGCAGATGAAAAAGCAGCATGGGAATTAGAGCTTGATGAGTGGATTCATGAAACAGACTCTTATAGTATGGATATGATTGCAAATAAAGAAGAAGGTTGGCTTCATCCAAGGCAAGTTTTAAGAGAGCTAGAAAAGGCGATGCCAGAGGATGTTATGGTTTCAACTGATATTGGTAATATTAACTCAGTTGCAAATAGTTATCTACGTTTCGAGAAGCCTCGAAGCTTCTTTGCTGCAATGAGTTTTGGAAATTGTGGTTATGCATTCCCAACAATTATCGGTGCTAAAGCAGCTGCTCAACATAGGCCTGCTGTTTCTTATGCGGGTGACGGAGCTTGGGCTATGAGTATGGTTGAAACAATGACTTGTGTGCGTCATGATATCCCAGTTACAGCGGTAGTTTTTCATAATCGTCATTGGGGAGCAGAGAAGAAGAATCAGGTTGATTTTTATGACAGAAGGTTTGTAGCAGCTGAACTAACTGACCAACATTTTGTCAATATAGCTGAATCGATGGGAGCTGAAGGAATCCGTGTTGATAAACTCGAAGATGTTGGGCCAGCACTCAAAAAAGCAATCGATATGCAGATGAATGAGAGAAAGACAACAATTATCGAAATTATGTGCTCTAGAGAGCTTGGAGATCCGTTTAGAAAGGATGCTCTAAGTAAACCAATTAGACATTTAGAAAAGTACAAAGATTACGGCGAAAAATCTCCTCATCGTTAAGTATTAACTTTTAAACCTTCAGGGTGGTATATTATGCTGCTCTGAAGGTTTTTTTAAGCTTAACTATGAATGAAAATCTAATAAAGCCTAGCGATATAATTGATTATTGGTTTTCTGAAAAAAACAAACAATTCTGGTTTGCTTCAACTCCAACAATAGATAAAGAGATTAAATCCAGATATGAGAATGTTTGGGAGCAGGCGTCGTCAGGAGATTTTAGTTCATGGAGAGAGACAGCTGAAGGTTCAGTTGCACTGATCATTATTCTTGATCAATTTCCTCTCAATATGTTTAGATCTGAGTCTAAAAGCTTCAAAACTGAAAACATGGCCATTGAGGTTGCATTGACTGCGATAAATAATGGGTTTGATGAGGAGTTGGATAATGAAAAGCTTCTTTTCCTCTTTATGCCATTAATGCACAGTGAAAATTTAGACCATCAAAATCTTCAAGTTTATCTTTTTGAAAAGTACAACTTTAACCTTGAGTTTTCAAAGCATCACAGAGACCTTGTTAAAAAATTTGGTCGTTTTCCACATAGAAATGAAATTTTAGGGCGCATGAGTACTATGGAAGAATTAGATTATCTTCTTTCTGATAATGCATTTAAAGGTTAGGACTAGCTTTGTTAATAAACAGAAAGTAATGCGTCAATGCCTGCTTGAGCAACTACTATATCTTGGTCAGCACTGCCAGAACTGCAACCAATCCCTCCAACAATCTGACCATCAACAAAAAGGGGTAAACCACCACCAACTACGCAAAAACGACCTTGATGGGAAGTTTGGATACCAAATGCTGGGCCGTGATTGATGACAGATTTACCATAATCTAAAGTTGGTTTTCTGGCTGCCGCAGCAGTAAATGCCTTATCGATAGAGACATTAATACTTGTAATCTTTGCATTATCCATTCTTGTAAACAGCATGAGGTGACCACCGTCGTCCACAATAGCGATATCCATATCTATACCTATCTCAATTGCTTTATTAATGGCGCTATCCATCATTTTATTTGTATCTTCAAGTGTAAGCTTTAGTACTTGTTTCATAATTTAACTTTCCGAACAGCTAATTCACTTCGCAGAAACCTCTGTTTGACTGACTCATAGATAATATGACTCATGAAATCTCCTTTATATTGATCACTTATACAATAATATAACTACATTTCCAATGAGTAGATTTAGTAATTATCAAAGGTGATTTAGATCATATCAACTGGCACATCTATTGCGGTTTAATATTTGCTTTAAGGCGGCTTACCATAGTAGATTTGAACTTACTGTTTCCAAGAAAATTGAGAATTAACTTACTTTACCTGCTTAGCTTCAAGAAATTTTCGTCTATATTTGATTAGAATGTCTTCAGTGTATCCATTGGCCTGCTCTGCACCTTCAAAAACTAGAGCTGTAGAGGCTTTAAATGCATAGCAATTATATTTCGGAGCCATCGGCATATAGTTAGGGTCATGTTTATTTTGTTTATCAACTATAAGAGCCATTTCTTTAAATGCTTCAATAACCTGCTCCTCAGAGCATATTTCATGGTGAAGCCAGTTTGCCATATGCTGCGAAGATATTCTTAGCGTGGCTCTATCTTCCATGAGTCCGACATGATTTATATCTTGAACTTTAGAACAACCAATTCCATGGTTAATCCATCTAACAACATAACCCAAAATACTTTGAGCATTGTTATTTATTTCATTAATAATCTTTTCCTCAGATAGCTGATCGGCTAGCTTTAAAAAAGGAATCACAAGCAAGTCATCTTGATTAGGTTTTTTGTTTTTAGTTAATATTTTTTGTTGCTGAATAAAAACATTAAATCGATGATAATGGGTAGCATGCAAGGTTGCTGCAGTTGGAGATGGAACCCAAGAGCAGCTTGCCCCAGCCTCTAGATGAACCATTTTGTTGTCAAGCATCTCTCTCATTTGGTCTGGTTGTGCCCACATCCCTTTACCTATTTGAGCCTTTTTAAATAGCCCACATTCCAGTCCAACGCTTACATTGTTTTCCTCGTAGGCAGAGAACCAATTCTCTTCCTTAATGAGATTTTTACATCGCATAGCGCCAGCCATCATTGATGTATGAATTTCATCACCAGTTCTATCAAGGAAGCCGGTATTTATAAATATTATGCGGCTCTTTGCCTCATAAATACAAGCCTTGAGATTTAGAGTGGTTCTTCTCTCTTCATCCATAATTCCAATCTTTAAGGTATTTTTCTTGATTGATAAAGCATTTTCGACTGATTCAAATAAGTCCATTGTAAATTTGACCTCATCTGGGCCATGAAGCTTTGGTTTAACTATATATACACTTCCTTTTTTTGAATTTATCTTGAGTTTTAGATCATGAAGTGCAATCAGTGAGGTAACCATTGCATCCAGAATACCTTCAGGTGTCGATGTGTCGTCAAGATTTCTTACCATTCTTGTTCTCATATGTATTCCAACATTTCGAACAAGGGTTAAACTTGTTCCAGAAAGAGTAAGTTTTTCGCCATTTGTATCAATATATTCTTTGTCTTTGTTCAAGGATCTACTGATTGTATGTCCATTTTTTGTGAATGTTGAATTGAGATCACGCTTCATAAGACCCAGATAATTCCTGTATCCATGAATTTTCTCTTCATCAGAAACAGTCGAGGCAGAATCCTCAAAATCAACAATTGTTGTTACAGCAGATTCTAGAATGACATCGAATATGCCACTTTTGTGAAGGCTTTTCTCCTGGTCACAAACAACTTCTAGATGGAGGTTGTTATTCTTTAGCAATATGTTTCCACTGCCAGTTAGACCAATGTACTGCTCAGGGTTAATTAAAGTTGCTAGCTCGTCATTATCAAGATTAAAAATTAAAGCCCCAGTGTATTTTACTTGAGAAGTAATTTGTCTATATGAAGCGCCTTTTAGGGGTGCTATCTCGTCAAGAAATTCACATGCAAGTTCTGCAGTTCGGTTTACACGCTGAAGATTGTGTGCAAAGGAAGTTGTCATACTTCCTCTATTTGGAATCACATTGGTTCCATAAAGACAGTCAAAAAGGCTACCCCATCTTGCATTTACTGCATTGAGAACAAATCTTTGATTAGTTATTGGTACAACAAGCTGAGGCCCTGAAACCTGTGAAATCTCATCATCTACCTCTTCAACATCTATGATGAATTCACCAGGATCTGAGGTAATATAACCGATGTCTTTAAGAAAGTTTTTGTATTTTTTTTGGTCAATCCTCTTATTATTTAGATGCCAGTCATCAATCTTTGATTGTAACTCTTCTCTCTTTTGTAAAAGACTCTTATTATCATCTTGATGCTTAACTAATATATTCGATAACGATTGGAAGAATTCCGTGGCCGAAATGTCTAACCCATCACAAACCTCTTTCTCAATAAAATTAAAAAAAACTTTATCAACCTTTATATCATTAATTATTTGATGATCAGTGCTCATTAATCTGCCTTATTTTCTAATACAATAACTCCATCTTCATCAGCATAAAGATAGTATCCTGGGACAAATTTTACATTTGAAAAAGTTACATTTAAGTCTCTTTTTCCAGCTCCTTTTTTAATGCTTTTTCTAGGGCATGTTCCAAGTGCACGGATGCCAATATTCATAGAGTTGATTTCTGCAGAATCTCTGATTGGGCCGTTAATAATAATTCCTTCCCACTTGTTTTTGATTGCGTCTGTAGCCCTTTTATCTCCCATCATTGCGCAGTTTAATGATGCCCTAGCATCAATAACTAGGACGCAGTCACTTCCATCAGTCTTTAGAGCTTCCTCTACAAGTGAGTTATCCTCAAAGCACTCAATAGTAACTATTCGACCCGAGAAACTGCTTTTTTTGCCAAAGCTTTGAAAAATTGGTTTCAAATATTGAATATTTGGATACATTTCATCAGAAATATCACACGTTGACTTCATATTATTTTTCCTTGTAAATTTCACACATGCGTTTTTCGGAGCCATAAGGGTAGTAATCCATAACACCATTTTCTTTAATTTTTTCTTGGACAGATACCCAGTAATCTGCATCCAGAAGTTTCTTATATTTTTTGTTAAACACCTCTTTCATATAAGGGTTTGGCAGCATAAAGTATTTAAATTCTTCGGGGAATACATCGTTTTGTCCCACGTAGTACCAAGGCTCTGAGGCCATTTCCTGTTCATATGTTTTTGCCTTTGGAATCTTTTTAAAGATTGGGGTGCTCATTAAAGTTATTTCATCATAGTCATAAAACACAACCCTATTTTGACGAGTAACCCCAAAGTTTTTGGTTAACATGTCACCAGGAAAAATATTTGAGTTTATAAGCTCATCAATTGCCTTTCCATAGTCATTAATTATATGGTTTTGTTGTTTTTTATTGGCCGTTTCAAGGTACATATTTAGTGGCGTCATTTTGTTTTCAATGTACATATGTTTTACAATTAATAAGTCATCCTCAACCTCAATATTTGAGCTAGCTTTATTTTTTAATTCTTGCAACAAAGTATCGTCAATGTCCTTAAGAGGAAAGGCAACATTAGAAAACTCCCAGGTGTCTGCTAACCTTCCAATTCTGACATGGTTTTTAACAAAATAATATCTGTCCTTAACCATATCTTTTGTTCCCATTTTTGGAGGAGCGAACTTATCATTAATGACTTTAAAAACATATGGATACATTGGGAAAGTAAAAACTGACATTACCATACCCTTAATACCAGGTGCGACGATGAGTTTTTCGCTTGTAATTTTTGAGTATTTTAAAAAATGTCGATATAGAAGAGTCTTTCCTTGTTTATGGAGTCCTATAGCGCTGTAGAGGACAGCTCTGGTTTTTCCTGGTAATAGCTCTTTCAAATATTCAACGATGGCTGAAGGATAGTCGGTTGTGATAAAGAAGTATGATCTCGAAAAACTAAACACAATTGATATTGCCCCAACATCAGTCAAAAGGCTGTCAACATACAGTCCTTTTTCCTCATCATTCAAAAGTGCTATAAGGACTGGAATGTCTGGGTGAAGCTGGGTAACAATTTTTCCAACAATATAAGCACATTTACCTCTAATGAAAGGCGTACTTATAAATTGCATCTCAAATACCTCGGAGTTTAGCCTTGGGACTTGCCTAAAAAGCTGTTCTTGAAGTCTCTCTATGTCTTGCTCAAAGTTACCAAATTCGCATTTAAACTGATAATTCTTTAGAATAGATGTAAATGTGTCATTGAGTTGTTCATTGTCTACAAAATAACTATCTATGACAGGTTCATCCATATCAATGTAATTAAGAGACACACAAGGTTTTGTAAAAATATATTGATTATTGTAAAAATTTCTCGAAAATATCCTGCAAAAAACTGAATTATAAAAAGTCTCTGCAAGTTCAGGTTGTTTGTGTGAAGTTATAAGTTCTGTGTAGACATTCTTTGTATTTTTCCAAAAATCAGAATTGAATTTGTTGCTACTTTGTGTTTCATTAAACTCTGCTTTAGCGCCATACAAAGTTTGTTTCTTTAATTCTAGAGAGAGTTTTTTACAAAAATCATCAACTTGCTCATCGTAAAAATTCAGTCTTAGCTTTGAATCCTTTTCAATCTTTTCCCATTCTTTCTCTTCAAAGCATCTTTTTGCTTCTATAGAGGCGCTTTTAATGTTTTGATAATGGCGTTCAAAACCCATCAAAATCTTTTGTGCAATTGATAAAGAGATTTTTTGAGATGAACTAGTAGGCATAAATTATATTAACATTAGAAGCCCTTCAAAAAGAGAAGGGCATTCTATTATTCATTTAAGACTTAACTGAATTGTTCTTCTTCAGTTGAGCCCTTTAATGCGGTTACAGAGGATTCACCACCCTGTATAACTGTTGTGACATCATCAAAATAACCCGCACCAACTTCTTGCTGATGAGATGCAAATGTGTAACCTTTCTTTGCAGCATTGAACTCAGGCTCTTGTACTTTTTCAACATAATGCTTCATACCTTCACCCTTAGCATACTCATATGCAAGGTCAAACATGTTATACCACATATTATGGATACCAGCTAAAGTGATAAATTGATACTTGTAGCCCATTTCTGAAATTTTTTCTTGAAATGAAGCGATTTCACTATCATTAAGATTCTTTTTCCAGTTAAATGACGGCGAACAGTTGTAGGCTAATAATTGGCCAGGATTCTCAGCTAAAACTGCTTCTGCAAACTCACGAGCAAAACCAAGATCAGGTTTACCAGTTTCGCACCATACTAGATCAGCATAAGGTGCATAAGCAACACCTCTTGAAATAGATTGCTCTAATCCATTTTTAACAACATAGAATCCTTCAGAAGTTCTCTTACCAGTGATAAAAGGCGCATCATGTGGATCCACATCAGAGGTAAGTAAATTTGCTGCTTCTGCATCAGTTCTAGCTAATAATAGAGTTGGTACACCCATGACGTCTGAGGCTAATCGAGCAGAGATTAATTTTTGAACTGCCTCCTGAGTTGGAACTAAAACCTTTCCTCCCATATGACCACATTTCTTAACTGCTGCAAGTTGATCTTCAAAATGGGCTCCTGCTGCACCATTAGCTATCATGTTTTTCATGAGCTCAAAGGAATTCAGCACGCCTCCAAAACCGGCCTCTGCATCAGCCACAATAGGCAGAAAGAAGTCGATATATTTATCATCACTAGGATCTATACCTTGCGACCATTGAATTTCATCAGCTCTTTTAAAAGTATTATTAATTCGTCTAACCATTGTGGGTACTGAGTCATAAGCATAAAGTGACTGATCAGGATACATGGTCTCAGAAGTATTTCCATCTGCTGCAACCTGCCAACCAGAGAGATAAATGGCTTCAATACCTGCTTTTGCTTGTTGCATCGCTTGGCCTGCTGTAATAGCGCCCATGCAATTAACATAACCTTTTTTTGACGAACCATTCACCAAATCCCAAAGCTTTTCAGCACCTCGTCTTGCGTATGTGCATTCCGGCTGAATCGAGCCCCGAAGTCGAACGACATCTTCAGCAGAATATGGTCTTTTTACATTATTCCACCTTGGATTATCTTTCCAGTCTTCTTCTAGTGCTTTAATTTGATTTTTTCTGTTCACTTTCTTCTCCTTTTTATTTTCAATTTTGTAACAATATTTTGTATATATATTGCTAATAATCAAAATCTCTTAACTTAAGATTTTTAACATTCAAGTCAGTTTTTTGAAAGAATTAACGTTTATTATGTTTTGTATAACTTCCTGAAAAAACAACTAAATACATTAATTTAAAATAATACCAATGTTAAATTGCGATTATTAATATATTTCACTATATAATATTATTTTTTCATAATATGAAAAACAGCATGAAACACAGATCTATTGATAAGAAATATAATGCCATTGAAAAATGTTTACAAATCTTATCGATGTATTCCTTAGATAAATCCAGTTTTTCAATTAAAGAGATTTGTGACCAATTAAATTTCAACGTTTCAACTACTTATCGAATTCTTTCAACTCTTGAAGAGTACGGTTATGTATCACGTCTAAAAGACAAAAAATACGTCATTGGAACTCAGGCGTTGTATTTAAGCGCAATCTATACCCAAAGTAACCATCTCGAACAGATTCGCCCAATAATTGATTACATTCGTGATGTTTCGGGAGAGACTTCTTCTTTTTTCGTCGAGGAGGATGATAATCGTATTTGTCTTTATAGGGCTCACTCACGAGACGAAATAAGGCATAACATTGAACAAGGCTCCAGATTAGATCTCAATCGAGGCGCTTCAGGACGCATTATTCTGGCCTATGGAAAACGTCAAAAAGATAAAAAAGGCTTTTATAAAGATATTAGAGAAAAAGGCTATTACTTGTCTGTTAATGAACACAACCCATCTCTATTTGCTCTTGCTGTTCCAGTGCTCTCAAATACTGACAAGCTAGTTGGGGCAATTGTAGTTTCAGGACCTATTACTCGCTTTAATGAAAAACAAAAATCAATACTCTTAAATCTACTCAAAGAACAACTTAATAATATAGTAATGCCCTAGTATAAAAGAGATTTGGGACTAAGCTATATTCTTTGTTTATTTCATTGTTTTCTTGATATTCTTGTTAATTTATCTTAGGACAATTATTTTCCATTGCATGCAATTTTCATATGTATCATTAGTTCTAGTTAATACTGCCTTGATAACTCTTTCTATTACTAATTATTATGAAAACCTATTTGTATATTCATGGTGACTATATTGAGTCATCTTCTGGAGAAACGTTCAACTCAGTTAACCCTGCAAATGGTGAAGTAATCGCAACTATTGGGCAAGCTAGTGAGGACGATGTTGAGAAAGCGATATTATCCGCTGAAAAAGGATTTTCCGAATGGAGTCAGATGAGTGCTTTTGAGAGAAGCAGAATTTTACTAAAAGCGGTTAAAATTCTTCGTGACAGGAATGACGAACTTGCTAAACTCGAAGTGATAGATTGTGGAAAACCTCTTCAGGAAGCAAACTGTGTTGATATTCATACTGGGGCAGATGTAATTGAGTATTACGCAGGCTTAGCACCTGCGCTGCAAGGCTCTCAGCAAGACTTAGATGCTGATACATTTTTTATTTCAAAGAGAGAACCCTTAGGAGTTTGCGCAGGTATTGGGGCGTGGAATTATCCAATACAAATCGCCTGTTGGAAATCAGCAGCCTGTCTTGCTGCAGGAAATTCAATGGTATTTAAACCATCTGAAGAGACCCCTTTAAGTGTTCTAAAACTAGCTGAAATCTATACTGAGGCAGGTATGCCACCAGGTGTATTTAATGTTGTCCAAGGGGATTATAGAGTCGGTCAATACTTAACAAGACATTCAAGAATAGCAAAAGTATCATTTACTGGAGAAAGCGAAACTGGTAAGAAGGTCATGTCTGATGCCTCAGGAACTCTCAAAGAGGTTACTTTGGAATTGGGAGGCAAGTCACCCTTAATTGTATTCAATGACGCTAACCTTGACAATGCTGTTTCTGGGGCGCTTTTGGCTAACTTTTATACTCAGGGTGAAATTTGTACAAATGGAACGAGGGTATTTGTTCAATCAGAGATTTATGATAAATTTCTTGAACTCGCCTGTAAGCGTAGTAAAAAAATTAGAATTGGCAATCCATTAGAGATTGATACTCAAATGGGTGCGCTTATCAGTCAAGATCATCTTGATAAAGTTTTGGATTATATTGAAAAAGCCAAAAAATCTAATTCTAAACTTTTGATTGGTGGCAATCGATTCGTTTCTGATGAAACAAAAAATGGTTTCTTTGTGGAGCCAACAATTTTTGCTGATTGTAGTGACAAGGATGCCCATGTAATAGATGAGATTTTTGGTCCTGTTATGTCTGTATTGCGTTTCAATGATGAGTCAGAAGTTATCCAAAGAGCAAATGAAACAAAGTTTGGCTTGGCTGCCGGAGTTTTTACTCAGGATATCAGTCTAGCTCATCGAGTGATCAATCAGCTGCAAGCAGGTATTTGTTGGATTAATAGTTGGGGGGACTCGCCTGCTGAAATGCCCGTTGGCGGTTACAAGGAGTCAGGTATTGGTCGTGAAAATGGTCCTGAGACTCTCAAAAGCTATACCCAGTTGAAAAGTGTTTTTATACGACTAAATGATGTCGATAGTCCTTATTAAATTATGAGTTGATAGTAGTATGAATGATTTTGATTTTATTGTTGTTGGAGCGGGTTCAGCTGGCTGCGTTTTGGCGAATAGACTGAGTGAATCTGGAGAACATAATGTCATTCTTCTTGAAAATGGAGGGAGTGATAAAAATATAATGATTCAAATGCCTACAGCACTCTCATACCCAATGAATACTGATACATTCGCTTGGCAGTTTCATACTGAACCAGAGCCATTCTTGGATAACAGAAAAATGCACTGCCCTAGAGGCAGGGTGATGGGAGGCTCCTCATCTATAAACGGTATGGTTTATGTTCGAGGACATGCTAAAGATTTTGATGAATGGGAAGAGCTTGGTGCAGAAGGATGGTCATATCAGGACTGCTTGCCTTATTTTAAGCGCTGTGAAACTTGGCATAAAGGTGAAAATAAATACCGAGGTGGTAGTGGCCCCGTTTCAACTTCAAATGGAAATAATATGAAGCTTAACCCGCTTTATAAGGCATTTATTAGTGCTGGTAAGGAGGCAGGTTATCCAGAAACGAATGATTACAATGGTGAACAACAAGAAGGTTTTGGACCCATGCATATGACGGTTGGCGGCGGTGTTCGCTCTTCAACCTCAAATGCCTACATTAAGCCAGCAAAAAAAAGATCAAATCTAAAAATATTAACAAATGTACTTGTTGAAAGAGTAATTCTTGAAAATAAAAAAGCTACTGGCATTGAGTTTTCAATTCACGGTAGCAAAAAAACACTTAAAGCAAAAAAAGAAGTGATACTTTGTGCAGGGTCTATCGGTTCACCACAGCTCCTTCAATTGTCTGGTATTGGTCCAAAACAAGTCTTGAATGACGCGGGTGTTGAAATGCTTCATGAATTGCCTGGTGTTGGAGAAAACCTTCAAGATCATCTTGAGGTTTACTTTCAATATCACTGCAAGAAACCTATTACGCTTAACAGCAAATTAAATCTTTTTAGTAAAGGTCTCATTGGTATTCAGTGGATTTTAGCAAAAACAGGTTTAGGTGCCACCAATCATTTCGAGTCTTGTGGCTTTATTCGCTCTCGGGCGGGTATTGAGTGGCCAAATATTCAATATCATTTCCTGCCTGCTGCTATGCGCTATGATGGAAATGCTGCAATGAAAGGGCATGGTTACCAAGTTCATGCTGGCGTAAACAAAGTCAGTAGCAGGGGGAATATTAAAATTAATAGTTCAGACCCTTCAGCAAAGCCTTCGATTATTTTTAATTACTTAGAGAGTGAAGAGGATCGTCAAGACTGGAGAGACTGTATAAGGCTGACAAGAGAAATACTGAGTCAACCTGCTCTCGATGAGTTTAATGGTGGTGAAGCTAGTCCAGGTCTTGAGGTTAAAAGTGACGATGAGATAGATGCATGGGTAAGAGCAAATGTTGAGAGTGCTTATCACCCTTCATGTTCTTGCAAGATGGGTTCAGCCAACGATCCGATGACTGTAGTTAATAGTAAGGGTCAAGTCATTGGGATAGATAACTTAAGAGTAATTGACTCATCAGTCTTTCCATCTATCCCAAATGGCAATTTAAATGGCCCTACAATAATGTTAGCTGAAAAAATGGCAGATGCAGTTCTAGGTAAAAAGTCCCTGCAATCAAGTGATGTCAATGTATGGATTGATTCAAATTGGAAAAAATTGCAGCGCCTTACAAAGCCAAAGAGGGAAATAATAAATAACAAATTCTTATAGTTAGTACAAATATAGCTTGCTTCTTAGATTGAATCCGTATAAAAATTAACTCATCCTGATCTTATCTTTTTCTTTGATGGAAGTAGACAAATTAAATACTTATATCGTTGCAACGCCAAAGCCTCATATTGGCGGAATGTATTGGATTTTTCTATCCATTGAAACCAAGTGTGGAATATTAGGTATCGGAGAGGTTTATTCAGCTTCTTTTCATCCAGAGGTTGTTGTTAAGGCGATTAATGACGTTTTTGAGAGGTACCTTAAAGGCCAGGATCCTCATCATATAGAACGATTTTATCGTGAGTGCTTCTCAAGTGGCTTTACTCAGAGGCCTGATTTAACCATGATGGGGGTTTTAAGTGGACTTGAGATGGCCTGTTGGGATATTGTTGGAAAAGAGGCAAATAAGCCAATTTATGAGCTTATAGGTGGAAAGGTTCATGAAAAGCTACGCTCTTATACCTACTTGTACCCAAAGGACAAAAATGGTGAACTCAATTATGATGACCCTGAACTAGGTGCAGAGTCTGCCGCTAGTTTAATGGAGCAGGGTTTCACTGCAGTCAAGTTTGATCCTGCTGGGCCTTATTCGTCATACTCTGGCCATCAAATATCTTTGAGTCGGTTGAAACATTGTGAGAACTACTGCCAAAAAGTTAGAGATGCGGTGGGGGATCAATGCGATATCATTATTGGAACTCATGGACAGCTCGCACCATCTTCTGCTGTGAGGCTTGCAAAAAGACTGGAAAGATTTGATCCTCTATGGTTTGAGGAGCCCGTTCCACCAGGACAATCTAGCGCAATGGCTCAGGTTTCTAGAAAAACCAAAATTCCAGTCGCAACCGGTGAAAGATTAACAACAAAGTACGAGTTTTTTGACGTTTTAAAAAATAATGCCGCCTCAATCATTCAAATGAATCTGGGCCGAGTGGGTGGAATTCTTGAGGCTAAAAAAATCGCAAGTCTTGCTGAGGTTTTTTATGCTCAGATTGCGCCGCATTTATATAACGGTCCTGTTGGCGCTGCAGCAAGTTTTCAGCTCTCTACTGCAAGTCCGAACTTTTTGATAATGGAGAGTATTAAGACTTGGGGAGGTTTTCACTCTGATATTCTAACTGAGTCTATTCAGTGGAGTAATGGAAATATAATTCCATCAGCTAAGCCCGGCTTGGGCATTGAATTGAATTTTGAAGTTGTTGAGTCAAATTCTCCTTACAAAGGAAAAAAACTTCACCTTTCTATGGATAAAAAGCCTTATTATGCTGATGATGATTAATCTAGAGTTTAGGAGAATTAAATGAAAGTAGGATTTATTGGTTTAGGGAATGCAGGAGGTAAGCTTGCAGGCAGCCTTTTACGAAATGGTTTTGAACTTACAGTTAGAGATCTAGATGATTCGTTAGTCAAAGAATTTATGAACCGAGGTGCAACAAGTATTGGCTCTCCAAAAGAAATGGCAGAACTTTGTGATATTGTAATAACTTGTTTGCCTTCACCTAAAGCTTGCTCAGAGGTAATGGAGTCAGAAGATGGAGTAATAGCTGGCCTAAGTCAAGGAAAGATTTGGCTGGAAATGAGCACAACTGATGAAGCTGAAATTAGAAGAATAGGGTCACTAGTGGAGTCAACAGGCGCTTTACCAGTTGACTGCCCTGTTTCTGGGGGTTGTCACAGGGCAGATACAGGAAATATTTCAATCTTTGCTGGCTGTAAAAGGCAGGCCTTTGAAAAGTCCCTTCCAATATTAAAAACAATGGGTCGCAGGGTTCTTCATACTGGGGGTTTAGGAACAGCATCAACATTAAAAGTAATGACTAATTATTTAGCTACGGTCAATCTTGTATCTATTTCGGAGGCCCTTACGACAATGAAAGTTCTTGGTATGGATATGAATGTCACTTATGAAGCTATCAAAGCCTCTTCAGGTAATTCGTTTGTTCATGAAACAGAGTCACAGGTTATTTTAAATGGAAGCAGAGATATAAGTTTTACAATGGACTTAGTCTCCAAAGATGTAGGCATATTTAATGATTTAGCGGTGCGCAAAGGGCTTGATTTAGAAATTGCACCAATGATTGTAGATATATTTAAGGATGGCGAAAAACGTTATGGCTCTAGAGAGCTTTCTCCAAACATTATCAAAAGACTTGAAGAAAGAGCTGATGTTGATGTTCTAGGTGTTGGTTTTCCTTCTGAAATGGTCGATGATGAGCCAGAGGAAAAGGGTTATGAGGTTGTTATTCATAATAGGCAGGATGTTTAACTTCGCCTAATCTTTTTGTAATTAACCTCTAAACTTCATTTACACTTTAACCCCATTATTTATAATGAATTTTTTTTGAATCACTTTTCCCTATGAAAACAGAACTTTCTCCAAATTTTGAGCCTGATGATATCGTTAAAAGCATCAGTAAGACTATCAATGCGGGTCAAACTAAATCGGTCTTAGCAAGTCAAGGCAGTGATTGGGGGAGTGTGATCGATGTTTTAGATGAGGCAGAGCATCATATTGGAAAAGAGATGAGTGTAAATTCCCATCTCAACTCAGTTATGTTTTCTGATGACTTCAACAAGCAGTACGAAAAAACATTGCCCATAATTTCTAACTACTATAGTGATCTTGGAGCAAATAAAGATTTGTATCAAGCATTTATGAGAGTTAAAGAGACTCATTTAACTAAGCAGCAGCAACATATTGTAAAGGAATCACTTCGCAGCTTTGAGCTTTCTGGTGTCGCACTGTATGGATTTAAATCTACTCGTTTTAAAGAAATTAAGGAGCAATTAAGCGTTCTCAGTAATAAATTTTCTAAAAATGTTCTCCAGGCAACTAATTCTTGGAAGAAGACTTTATCAGCTAGCGATCTTAAAGGTTTCGGCGAGGCTGAATTATCTAAGGTTAGGGCGGGTGAAAATTACGAGATTAATCTTCAAGTGCCTGTATACATTGATTTAATGACATATGCAGATAACAGGGAGCTAAGAGAAGAGGTATACAAGGCTTATATTTCAAGGGCTTCTGATATTGGTATTACATCGAAAGAATTTGATAATCGTCAGATAATGGATGAAATTCTAGAGCTAAGATCAGAGCTCTCTCAACTCGTTGGGTTTTCAAATTATGCCGAATATTCTATTGAATCAAAAATGGTGGATTCTCCAGATGCGGTCATTGATTTCCTTAATAGCTTAATTGAGTTATCTTTGCCACAGGCAAAAAATGAGTTAATTGAGCTGCAAAATTTTGCTGGCTACGAGTTAATGCCATGGGATTTGATGTATTTCTCTGAAAAATTAAAGCAGAAAAAATTTAACTTTAAGAGCTCTGATTTAAAGCCCTATTTTCCTGAAAAAAGTGTATTTGATGGTTTATTTCATACCATTCAAAATCTTTATGGGATTAAGTTAACTCAGATTGATGAAGATTCCTATCACAGTGATGTGAAAGTTATAGAGCTTAAGGATGATGAAGAACTTATTGGTAGAATTTATTTGGACGTTTACGCAAGAAAAAATAAGCGCGGCGGAGCATGGATGTCTGACTATCAAGGGCTTTACAAAGATTCATTGCCAGTTGCCTTTGTTGTCTGTAATTTAAATTCGCCTTCAGAAGGCAAGCCTGCTCTCTTTGACTTTGATGAAATCGTAACTATTTTTCATGAGTTTGGTCATGCACTTCATCACCTTTTAACAAGGGTTCCTTTTCCTTGTGCTGCAGGGATAAATGGAGTGCCTTGGGATGGAGTTGAGCTTCCTAGCCAGTATATGGAAAACTTCTGTTACGAGAGAGAAGTGATTAACCAAATTTCAGGCCACTGGGAGACTGGTGACAAACTACCTGATGAACTTTTTCAAAAGGTGATTAATTCGAAAAACTTTCAGTCTGGACTTCAGATGTTAAGACAGTGTGAGTTTGCCTTGTGGGATATTAAAACCCATATTTCTAAAGCTGATACTTATGACATTCTTAATCAAGTAAGAGAGAGAACCTCGTTGATTCCAATTGTCAAAGAGAATCGTTTTCTTAATGCATTCTCACATATATTTAGTGGCGGCTATGCGGCTGGGTATTTTAGTTACAAATGGGCCGAAGTACTGGCAGCTGATGCGTATGAGTATGTGAGAGTAAATGGAGGCATTGGCTCAAAATCTTCTAATGACTTTAGAAGCAAAATCCTTGAGATTGGAGGAAGTCTCGACTTTATGGAGCAGTACATAAAATTTAGAGGGAGTAAACCTAAATTGGACGGATTATTGAAAGCATCTGGAATTTCAGTTTAAAGTCTGTAAAGTTGGTAAAATACTATTTCAATAAGTTTAGAGTTCAATTAAAGCATGATTAAATATCTACTTGGTGCCATCCTTGCCTTAGCCATAATTGGTGGTGCATTTGACTTTAAATCTACTGACAGTAGTTGGCAATTAATTATTAATAAAAAAGAAGCTTTTAATAGCGTCACTAATGGCGCTAAAAGAATCTTCAATATTGTCAGAAATATGATTCCAGATTCAGAACTTTCAGATTCGGCAGCGATTGTTTTAGAAGAAGATTAAAGCCTCTCTAAGATAGCTTTGAGATAAGAATTGAGCCGTTGGTTCCACCAAATCCAAATGAGTTGGAAATTGCATTATCTATCTTCATCTCTCGTGCTTCATTAGCGGCATAATCAAGGTCACACTTAGGGTCCTGATTAAATATGTTAATGGTCGGAGGCGCTATTTGGTCTCTTATTGCGAGTGTTGTGAATACCGCCTCAATACCACCTGCAGCCCCTAGTAGGTGACCAGTCATAGACTTTGTTGAGCTCATAACAATATTCTTCGAGTGAGAGCCAAGTGCAAGCTTTGCAGCATCTGTTTCAGCAATATCTCCAGCCGGGGTTGATGTTCCATGGGCATTGATGTAGTCCAGTTGATTCGGATTGATACTCGCATTATTCATTGCATTTTTCATACACCTTGCTGCGCCTTCACCGCCTTCCGATGGAAGCGTCATATGATAAGCATCGCTACTCATTCCATATCCAGAAAGCTCGCCATAGATTCGGGCGCCGCGCTTTTTTGCATGCTCGTATTCTTCAAGAACAACAACTCCAGCTCCATCTCCAAGAACAAAGCCGTCTCTATCAACGTCCCAGGGTCTAGAAGCAGTTTGTGGATCATCATTTCTAGTAGAAAGAGCACGTGCGGCTGCAAAACCACCAAGACCACAATTAGTTGACGACATTTCAGTGCCACCAGCAATCATCACGTCTGCATCGCCATATTCAATAATTCTTGATGCATCTCCAATATTATGAGTCCCTGTAGTACAAGCAGTAACTATGGCAAAATTTGGGCCTTTTAGGCCATATTTAATGGACATATTGCCAGAGACCATATTTATGATTGAAGAGGGTACAAAGAATGGTGAAATGCGTTTTGGCCCTTTTTCTCGAAAAAGGTCAGCTGTTTTTTCTATGGTTGAAATGCCGCCAATCCCAGCACCGATTGCAACACCAATTCTTTCAGCGTTGGACTCGGTTACCTCTAAGCCGCTATCTTCAAATGCTTGTATTCCAGCCGCCATTCCATAATGGATAAAAACATCCATTTTTTTTGCTTCTTTTGGACTTAAATATGTTGAAACATCGAGATTTTTTACAGAGCCACCAAATTTAACTGCTTGTGCTTCAGTATCTAAATTTTCAATCAATGAAATACCAGAAACGCCATTTAGAATATTATTCCAAGCGTCCTCCACATTGTTTCCAACTGGACAAACAATTCCAAGTCCTGTGATTACAACTCTTCTTTTGCTCATAATAGTTTTATTTAATTTTGAAAAATATTTTTAAAGGCCATTTAATACAAAAAAATGCGTAAAAAAAGGCGTGTTACTTTTTAAAGTAAACGCCTTAATCGATTTTATGAAGAATATTACGTGTTTGCGTTAATGTAGTCGATTGCCTGTTGAATCGTTGTAATATTTTCAGCTTCCTCGTCAGCAATTTCAGTATCGAACTCCTCTTCAAGTGACATTACAAGTTCTACAGTATCTAATGAATCCGCCCCTAAGTCATCAATAAATGAGGCATTGTTATCAATTTCACCACTAACATCTAACTGCTCACTTACAACTTTTCGTACTCTTTCTTCAATACTCATTTTGAGTTAAATCCTTAAATTGTTTAAAAGTTAACATTTTATCTTCAAAAACATTCAAATATCGTAAATTTTTAAATATTTATTGATATTTGGTTGGGTCTAGTACGTTAGCATTGCTAAAGCCGTTTTTCCTAAGTACGCAGGCATCACATTCGCCACATGCCTCACCCAATGCGTTAGCATCATAGCAGCTTGTTGTTTTTGAATAATCAACACCAAGGCTAAGACCTTTTCTAATTATTTCTGCTTTAGTCATGTTAATCAATGGAGTCTTGATTTGAATTTTATCCCCCTCTACAGACTGCTTTGTCGCGAGGTTTGCCATATTTTCGAATGCCTCAATAAATTCTGGTCTGCAATCAGGGTATCCAGAGTAATCAAGTGCATTTACACCTATAAATATCGTTTGACAATCTACAACCTCGGCCCAGGCAAGTGCAAAGGATAAAAAGATAGTATTGCGTGCTGGAACATAGGTGATGGGAATTTCATCACTTTCAGAGAATTTTGGCACATTAATAGCTTTATCGGTTAAGGCTGAGCCTCCAATATCATTGAGCGAGATTTTCATAATTCTATGCTCTATCACATTAGATTTTTTGGCTATTGCAATTGATGATTCTAGTTCGGACCTTTGTTTTTGGCCATAATCAAAACTCAGAGCATAGCAGTCATAGTTCTGCTCTTTTGCAATAGCAAGTACCGTTGTTGAGTCTAATCCGCCTGATAAAAGAATTACGGCTTTAGACATTCGCTAAATTACCCTTAGTTTCAAGCCAAGATTTACGGTCTGAGGCTCTTTTTTTTGATAGCAGCATATCCATTGTTTCTGAAATTTGAAGCGGATGATGAAGGGTAAGTTGAATCAGTCTTCTTGTGTCAGGCTGCATTGTGGTTTCACGAAGCTGCTTTGGATTCATTTCACCAAGTCCTTTAAAGCGTTGAACTTGGATTTTTTGTCTTTTGCTCTCCTTAATTAGTTTAGCCTCAATCTGGTCTTTTTCTGCATCATCTAGTGCATAGAATACTTGCTTTCCTGCGTCGATTCGATAGAGTGGAGGCATCGCAACATAGACGTGTCCTTGGCTCACCAGTTTAGGAAAGTGTTTAACAAATAATGCACAAATTAAAGTAGCAATATGGAGTCCATCAGAATCAGCATCAGCCAAAATACAAATCTTTCCATATCTCAATCCAGAAAGGTCATTATTATCAGGCTCTAGGCCAATAGCAACGCTTATATCATGAATTTCATTAGAAGCTAGAACTTGAGAAGAGTCCACCTCCCAGGTGTTAAGAATCTTACCCCTTAATGGAAGAATGGCTTGATAGTCTTTATCTCTAGCTTGTTTTGCTGAACCTCCAGCTGAGTCTCCTTCAACTAAAAAAACTTCAGTTTGTTCTAAGTCAGAACTGGTACAGTCGGACAACTTGCCTGGAAGGGCGGGTCCACTTACAATTTTCTTTCTAACCACTTTTTTAGCTGTCTTTAACCTCGATTGTGCATTAAGAATAGCTAATTCAGCAATTTTTTCAGCAATATCTGTGTGCTGATTAAGCCATAAACTAAACGAGTCTTTTACTACGCCTGATACAAATGAAGCGCATTCACGTGATGAGAGTCTCTCTTTGGTTTGCCCAGAAAATTGTGGATCAAGTATTTTTATAGAGAGGACGTATGCAATTCTTTGCCAAACATCATCTGGGGTCAGCTTAATATTTTTTGGAATAAGATTTCTAAATTCACAGAACTCTTTAAGAGCGTCAGTTAATCCAGACCTGAGTCCATTTACATGAGTTCCACCACCAATCGTAGGAATGAGGTTAACAAAGCTTTCTGCTGTCGTATTGCTTGTGTTTTCGGTCCAGGTAAGGGCACAATTAAGTTGCTCTTCTTTGGTTTTATATGAAACTACAAAAGGAATGCTTGGAACACACTCTAGCCCATCTAAAGAGGCTTGGAGATAATCCTTAATTCCGTCCTCAAAAAGCCATTTATCCTCAGTTTCATCAATTTCATTTTTAAAGTTAACTTCAAGACCAGGACAAAGTACAGCTTTAGACCTTAGATTATGTCTTAACTTTTTTATTGAAAATTTAACTGAATCAAAATATTGTGCATCAGGCATAAACTTAATTAGCGTTCCTGTGTTGCGCTTTCCAACGGTTCCTATTTCTTCTAAATCGTTTGACTTGACGCTAGAGTCAAACTTCATAAAGTAATGCTTAGCATTTCTTTTAATCCACACTTCAATAGAGCTAGAAAGGGCATTGACAACAGATATTCCTACACCATGAAGACCTCCAGAGAACTGGTACGAGTCATTAGAGAATTTTCCTCCCGCGTGCAGTTTTGTTAGTATGACTTCAACAGCGGGAGCACCTTCTTTTGGATGAATATCTATAGGTATCCCTCTGCCATTATCTTCAACTGACATCGAGTTATCCTTGTGAAGCGTAACGTTAATTTGGGTCGCGTATCCAGAGACCGCTTCATCAACACTATTGTCTATGACTTCTTGAGCGAGGTGGTTAGGGTTTTCGGTATCTGTATACATGCCTGGGCGTTTTTTGACTGGCTCCAGGCCAGTAAGAACTTCAATTGAGGATGCGTCGTAATTGGACATATTTGAGATAAGATTTAGTTGGCAATCATAATACCAAAAAAAAGCCCCAAAAAATGGGGCTTTTTCTCTATATATCAGCAGATTTACATCATGCCTGGCATACCACCGCCCATGCCGCCCATATCAGGCATTGCTGGAGCAGATTCTTGTGGCATATCAGTTACCATTGCTTCAGTAGTAATCATGAGTCCAGAGATACTTGCAGCATGCTGAAGAGCTGCACGAGATACTTTAGTTGGATCTAAAATACCCATTTTTAGCATGTCACCATAATCTTCAGTTGCGGCATTGTATCCATAGTTTGCCTTACCTTTTAAGACTTCATTTAAAACAACAGAGGCTTCACCGCCACCATTACTTACAATTTGTCTCAGAGGCGCTTCTAAAGCACGTCTACAGATTGAGATACCAACGTCTTGGTCGCTATTGTCACCCTTAACCTTGTCAAGTGAAGAGATAGCGCGAACAAATGCTACACCACCTCCAGGAACAACGCCTTCCTCAACTGCAGCACGAGTTGCATGAAGTGCATCATCAACGCGGTCCTTTTTCTCTTTCATTTCCACTTCAGTCGCAGCGCCTACTTTAATTACTGCTACGCCACCAGAAAGTTTAGCTAAACGTTCCTGAAGTTTTTCCCTGTCATAATCTGAACTGGTTGCATCAATTTGAGTTTTGATTTGACCAATTCTTGCAGAAATATTATTTTTGGCGCCAGCACCATCAATTACTGTAGTGTTATCTTTACCAATTTCCACTCGTTTAGCTGTACCGAGTTGATCTTCAGTTATGCCTTCAAGAGACAATCCAACTTCTTCAGAAATAACCGTGCCTCCAGTGAGAACTGCAATATCCTCTAGGATTGCTTTACGTCGATCACCAAAACCTGGAGCTTTGACAGCAGCCACTTTGACAATTCCACGCATATTATTAACAACCAACGTTGCTAGTGCTTCACCTTCGATATCTTCTGCAATAATTAATAACGGCTTTCCAGCTTTTTGAACTGCCTCAAGTGCAGGCAAAAGGTCTCGGATATTTGAAATTTTTGCATCGTGAAGAAGGATAGATGGATGCTCTAAATCAGCAGTCATGGATTCTTGATTATTAATAAAATAAGGTGAAAGGTATCCGCGATCAAATTGCATTCCTTCAACCACGTCTAGTTCGTTATCAAGTGTCGATCCCTCTTCAACGGTAATCACGCCTTCTTTTCCAACTTTTTCCATTGCTTCAGCAATAATTGCACCTACAGATACATCAGAATTAGCTGAAATAGTGCCTACTTGAGCAATTGAATCACTATCTTTACAAGGTTGTGAAGATTTTTGAAGTGTAGCTACTACGACTTCAGTAGCTTTATCAATACCTCTCTTAAGGTCCATTGGGTTCATTCCGGCTGCAACAGACTTAACACCTTCTGAAATGAGTGTTTGCGCTAAAACTGTAGCTGTTGTGGTACCATCACCTGCGATATCATTGGTTTTAGAAGCAACCTCTTTAACCATTTGAGCGCCCATATTCTCGAACTTTCCGTCTAACTCAATTTCTTGAGCAACTGATACGCCATCTTTAGTAATTGCTGGCGAACCGAAAGATTTGTCTAAAACAACATTTCTTCCTTTTGGTCCAAGTGTAACTTTAACTGCATCTGCAAGGGTGTTAACACCTGACATCATTAAATCTCTAGCTTCTGAGCTAAATTTTACGTCTTTTGCTGACATTATAATTCTCCTTTATTCTTCAATTACTGCAACAATTTCATCTTCACTCATCACTAGAAGTTTTTCTTCTCCCACTGTGATTTCTGAACCTGAATATTGCCCAAACATTACTGTGTCACCAACCTTAACATCCAAAGGAATTAAGTCTCCTTGTGCACTTATTCTTCCATTTCCTGCAGCAACAACTTCACCTCTAGAAGGCTTTTCAGTTGATGAATCAGGGATTATTAAACCACTTGCTGTAGTCTTTTTTTCTTCAACTCTACGAACGATTACACGATCGTGAAGGGGGCGGATTTCCATGTTTTCTCCTGGTATTACAAAAAAAAATGTCGTAGAAAAAACCTATTCTTCTAGACGTTCTTTAAGCTTTTTTATAGCTTTGTTTTCAAGTTGGCGAACCCTTTCTGCGGAAACACCATACTTGTCTGCTAAAGTATGTAGGGTCTCTTTTTCCTCTTTCAAGTACCTGGACTGTAATATTTCAATACTTCTTTGATCTAAGGAAGAAAGAGCTTGATAAAGCTTTTTGTGTTGGTCTTCTTGACTTTTATCGCTAAGAACCAATTGTTCAGGATTTTTTCCAGGGTCTGCAACATAATGTTCAGGTGTGAAGGCATCTTCATCATCATTTACTTCAAAGGCTACATCGTTGAGCTGAAGTCTTGATTCCATTTCAATTACATCTTTCTCTTTAACGCCAAGATCATTGGCAATCACTTTAGCTTGTTCATTCGTCAATGACTGAAAGATATTAGATTTTGCTTGCTTGAGCTTAAAGAAGAGTTTTCTTTGTGCCTTTGTTGTTGCAACTTTAACAATTTTCCAGTTTTTGAAAATATATTCATGGATCTCGGCACGAATCCAATAAACAGCAAATGAGGATAACCTAACTTTTTTATGAGGGTTGAATCTTTTAACAGCCTTCATTAATCCAATTGTTCCCTCTTGAATTAAGTCAGCTTGCTCTAACCCATAACCTTTGTAACCATGAGCGATAAAGGCTACAAAACGCATGTGCGACATGACCAGTTTTTTTGCAGCAGAAAGACTACCATTTTCGTATAGTTCAATGGCTAAATCATACTCTTCTTCAGGGGTAAGAATAGGAGGGTACTTTTGTACCTCTAGATCTCTAGATACATTGTTTATCGATAATGCAAAATCACTCATTAATTTCCCTAGTGCGATAAATTAGGCTTAAATTATACCAAAAAAATGATTTATATCAATTCTTTAAACAAGTATTTATGTCTTAATAACTGCTTTTCAAGTGATAATTCAACATTTTTAATATTATTGCCAAAATCATCAATGATAGACTTAAGATCATTGAGAGCAGAATTAAATTGATCGTTGATAATTAAGTAATCAAACTCATTGTAATGACTCATCTCCCTTTCAGAGTTTTCCATTCTTTCAGAAATAGTGTCATCATCATCCTGACCTCTGTTTGTTAGTCTTTCAAGAAGTGCATTTTTTGATGGAGGTAGAATAAAGATGCTAATAGCATCAGGCATATTTTGTCTCACCTGTCTTGCACCTTGCCAATCTATCTCTAGGATTATGTCAATATTAGAATCTAATTTTTCATTAATATTGCTTCTTGCTGTGCCATACATATTACCAAATACATCGGCATACTCTACAAAGTCATTATTAGCAATCATTTGTTCAAAGGTCTCTTTAGAGACAAAATGATAATTTTCACCATCAATCTCACTTTTTCTTGCTTTTCTAGTGGTGTGAGAAACAGAAACAGCTAGGTTTTTAGAGTCTTCAAGCAGAGCTTTGACTAAGGATGTCTTTCCGCAACCTGAGGGAGCAGCAATTATAAAAAGATTAGCCATGATATATTAGTTTATTTTAGTTACTTAGGGGTGTAGCCCTCTATCTTGTCAACATCATCTTCCTTAGAGAAAAAGTATTTTTCCATTTGTTGCTTTAAATAACTTTGAGAGGATTCTTCAAATAAATTTAGATTGTTTTCATTGATTAACATTGTTTGATAATCAAGCCATTCTTGCCAAGCATCTTTTGAGACAGATTCCAATATTTTTTTTCCAAGTTCTCCGGGGTAGGGTGCTCTATCTAAGCCTTCAAGCTTTTTGTTTAGTTTAATGCAATTAACAGTATTCATAAATCTTTAAACCTTAATCCAAAAATATAAAGTGATAAAAAATAAATAGACGCCGATATAACTATCGATTTGATTAAAAATCCGCATCTTTCAAATATTGTTGAGTCAAAGTAAGCTTCAATATTTGAGTCATAAAGCAATATATATATTGACATTATAATGACAGCAAAAATGACTTTAATTAACATTTTATACAAAGCAGCATCAAACTTAAAGATTGATTGATTAGTCAAGTAGAAATATAGGATTGAAGCATTCAATAATGCAGAAAGAGAGGTTGCTACTGCAAGCCCTATGTGGCCAAAAAATTGGACAAGTATTAAGTTTAAAATAATATTTGATAACATTGCAACAACTCCAGCTTTAACTGGAGTTTTAGTGTCTCCTCTAGACAAGAAAATAGGGGCAAATATTTTAATTGCAATAAACGCCATCAACCCAGAGCCATAGGCCTGAAGGCTGTATGAGGTTTTAATTGCTGAACTTGTATCAAATTCGCCATATTGAAAAAGAGTGATGATTAACTCTTTAGAGTAAAGAACAAGACCTAGACAGGCTGGAAAGCCAAGAATAATAGCAATAAAAAGAGCTTTATTAATTGTTTTAGTAAAGTTTTCATTATCTTTAAGCGCATGATAATTGCTTAACTTGGCAAGTGCTACTGTTGCTAGTGCAATACCAATAAGCGCTAAAGGAAGTTCTAATAGCCTATCTGAATAGTATAGCCAAGAAACACTACCAGCTATAAGCGTTGAAGCAATCATTGTGTCAACAAGTAGGTTAATTTGAGAGACTGATACTCCAAATAGGGCTGGCAGCATTCTCTTTTTTAGAGTAGTGAGAGTTTTATGATGGCCAAATTGTAATTTTGGTAATTTTTTTATTTTTCTCAAAAAAGGAATCTGAAATGCAAGCTGTAAAATGCCTCCAATTAAAACTCCCCAAGCAAGCGCCATAATGGGCTTGTTTAGAGATTGAGATAGATAAATTGCACTTAGAATCAAAGCAATATTGAGAAGGACTGGTGTAAATGCTGGGACAGTAAAATTGTCATATGTATTAAGAATTGAACCTGATAATGCTGTGAGAGAAATCAAAAGTAGATATGGAAAGGTGATTCTTAACATATCTGATGCTAAATGAAATTGAGAAGAATCAGCTTTAAAGTAGAAGCCCCATGCGAATATAAATATAACTAAAGGTGCTAAAATTACTGCAATAAGAGTAATAATCATCAGTACACTTAGAAGTTTAGTTGCAATGTGATTAATGACTAATTGCACTTCTACGTCATTCTCATTCGCCTTTGTTTCAGCCAATATAGGCAAAAAAGCCTGTGAAAATGCTCCTTCAGCAAACAAACGTCTAAAGAAATTAGGGATTCTGAATGCAACTAAAAATGCATCAGTAAGCTCATTGGCACCGAATAAACGGGCAATAATGAAGTCTCTTATTAATCCTAAAATCCTTGAAACAAAAGTCATTGCAGAGACAATACTGCTTGACCTTATAAATGACTTGGACATGATTTAAATGTAATTATTTACTCATCTACTGGGCCACGCATAATACCCACCCTTGAATTTCTAATACATTCAACAAATTGCATCACTTCAGGACTATCCGATTCCGAGGCTTCAAGCTCTTTAAGAGCCTGATCTAAGAGTCTTCCTTGAGAGTCTCTGTAAACAACCTTAAATGCGCGTTTAATTGATGATATGGAGCTTGTACTGAAGCCTCTTCGCTTCATTCCTACTGTGTTAATGCTTCTAATTTTGGGATGAATCCCAGCCGCAACCATATAATCTGGAATATCTTTATTGATTTGACTACCCATTCCTGCATAGGTGTGTCTTCCAATGCTACAAAACTGCTTAACTAAAACAAAACCGCCTAATATAGCCCAATCTGAGATTCTAACGTGCCCAGCAAGAGAGGCATTATTTGACATAATAATATGGTCACCAAGTTGACAATCATGAGCAATATGAACATAAGACATAAGCATGTTGTTAGAGCCGATTCGGGTCAAAGAGTTTTCTTTTTCAGTTCCTCTGTTAATAGTACAAAACTCTCTGATAAGATTATCGTCACCGATTACAAGATTACTTTCTTGACCGTCTTGATAAGTTATATCCTGGGGGTCGCCTCCAATAGAGGCAAAAGAATATATATGATTATTCTTTCCAATTTTTGTTGGACCATCAATGACTGCATGAGAATCAACAACAGTCCCAGAACCAATCTCAACATTAGCTCCAATCATGGCATAAGGCGCTATAACTGCATCTTTATGAATTTTAGCGCTCTCATGAATAATTGCTGATGAATCAATAGACATATTTAGTTATCCGCTTTTTTTTGAGTACACAAAATCTCAGCAGAAGTGACAAGTGCGCCGTCAACTTTAGCAGTACAGCTGAACTTCCAAATTCCACGCTTTACGGTAACAACTTCAGCATAAATTTCAAGCTGGTCTCCAGGCTCAACAATTCTTTTAAAACGAACATTGTTGACACCAACAAGCATATAAATTTGACCAATTTCAGGTCTACCAACTTCTGATTTAAATGCTAATATGCCTGTCGCCTGAGCCATAGCTTCAATAATTAAAACACCGGGCATTATAGGTTGGTCAGGAAAGTGACCTGTGAATTGAGGCTCATTAAATGAGACATTTTTAATAGCAGTTAGATTTTTACCTGATTCAAAGCTTATTACGCGATCTATAAGCAAAAAAGGGTATCGATGAGGCAGAAAATTTTTCACCTCGTTTATATTCATATCCATAGACCTACCTAATATTTTTCAATTTAATTTTCATGAAACTCGCAATTTTATCAAGTTTTGTTAGCCATATACTGACCTTTTTCCATTCAGAATGAAGCATGATAGGCATAAAGCCAGTATAGATGCCAGATTTGGAAATATTACGATTCACTGTTGTAGTGGCATTAATTACAACATCATCTGTAATTTTAAGGTGCCCTACAATCCCTACGGCGCCACCAATCATGCAACGTTTACCTATCTTTGTTGATCCAGCAATACCAGTTTTTGCAGCAATAGCGGTATCTTCGCCAATAATAACATTGTGTGCAATATGAACCAGATTATCAATTTTTACACCATTGTGTATTTCTGTATTGGTTGTAGATCCACGATCAATAGTTGTATTAGATCCTATTGAGACACTGTTTCCAATTGAAACATTTCCTAAGTGTGCTATGGGACTCCATTTTTTATTACTATCTCTTGCATTTCCAAATCCTTCTGAACCTATTACAGCTCCAGGAGATATGATGCAATTATCTCCAATAATACTCCCTCTTTGAATGGTAACGTTTGATTCAATCAAACAGCTTTCTCCAATAATTGAATTATCCTCAATTACACAATTAGGATAAATTATTGTATTAGTGCCTATATCTACATTTTTGCCAATTAAAGAACTTGAAGCGATTTTTGCATTAGGATGGCTAATTTCATTTCCATGCCTTAAATCAGAAATATTTTGAATTTGCTTAAATTTATGCGAAAGTATTGAATATGCAAGATAAACATCTTTAACAATAATTGTATTCGTTTTGCAGTATTTTTTAAGTTCTTCATTAACAATGACTGCGCCAGCATTGGAGTTAATTAATGCTTCTTTATATTTTTTACTGACTGCATGAGAAATTTGGCTTAAATCTGCACTTTCAAGAGAATTAATTCCAGTAATTTCCTTTGAGTTTTCTCCTTGGATAGAGCCATCAATTAACTTTGCTATTTCTTCTAAAGTAAATTTCATAAATCTAGTTTTTCAATTTTTTCAATTATCTCTTCTGTTATGTTAACTTTATCGCTAACAAATGCAACATTTTCATAAAGAATAAGATCGTATTTTTCTTGTGTTGAATAGTCATTGATTGCTTGATTGACAACCATTTCGATATTATTTAATAAGTTAAGTTTTTTATCGTTTATCGTTTTTTGCCAAAACTCAGTTTCTTCTTTGAAGCTAAGCTCAAGGTTTGCAAGATTTGTTAATTCTTCATTTAGAGATTTTGAAGAATTAGATTCTTTTATTGATTCAATATTAGATCTGACTAACTCTATGTGGTTAAACAAATCTAAAAGCTCTTGCTTTTTTGGTTCAAATTCGCGTGATATTGAATCTATACTTTGTTTGTATTGAGTCAAACTTGTCACTACTTTATTAATATCAATGAAGCCAACTTTGATATCCGTAGCATATGAAGAAAGGCATACCAAACAAAAGAAAAAAAATATTAGTGCCCTCATAGAGGATTTAGAATCCAGTTCCTAATGAAAAACCAAATTCTTCAATAATATCCCCATCTTTTTTTAGAATTGGAGTTGAAATAAATGCACCTATTGGGCCAATTGGGCTGAGATAAGCAAATCCAAAGCCAGCAGACATTCGTATATCGCCTAAATCTATATTTGAGGTTTTCTCAAAAATATTCCCCGTATCTATAAAAGCACTCATTCTCATATTTTCATTATTATCAACAAAGAAAGCTGGGATAATTAGATTAGCGCTTCCAAGAATTGAAACTTCTCCGCCTTTGGCACTGCCATTTGGGTACAAAGGACCAAGTGTTTTATTTCCAAAGCCTCTTACAGATCCACTTCCACCTCCGAAATAGCGTTTATAGAATGGTAAGTTATCATTGCTGTAGCCTCTGGCAACATTTACATCTCCCGTGAGCTTTAGCGTAGTTATATCATTAATAGGTCTATAACTTAAGTGGCTTCCACTTAGGTTGTAGTATTTATAGTCACTAGGAGGAAGTGAGACTCCAATATTTACTGTGTTTTTTGTTCCTTCTGTTGGGTAAAGGTAGTTGTTAAGTGAGTTTTTACTCCAGTTTATATTAGCCTTAAGTTCATCGTTTTTGCTAGAAGCGCACTGACTAGATTCGTAACCAGATCCAGCAAAAAGAGAGCTACACTTGACTTCATTATTTGAGTATTCTAGACTTGAGTTCACTCTAGTTGAGTCACTGAGTGGAACCCCATATCCAAAGTTTAGGCCTTGTGTATTTATTTCATAAGAGTTTTTTGCAACATCATCATCATTGATTTCCCTTTTGAAGACTCCAAAACTTATACTGTGTTCTTCATCATTAAAATTAGGGTTCATAAAATAAAAGCTTAATTCGTTAAATGATTCTGAAATTTTAAAATTTGCATTCAAAGTATTTCCTGAGCCAAATATATTTTTCTCCTCTATGCCTGCTCCAAATGAAATTCCATAGTTATTGCTATGAGACATTGAAAAGCTTACTGAGCCAGTTTGAGTTTCTTCAACTTCAAAAGCAATATTAATTTTGTCTGGCATGCCGACAACTTCCTCAGTAGAAATTTGCACATCTGAGAAATAACCAAGTCGTCTAAGACTGAGTAAAGAATCCCTTAAAATGCTTCTTGAATACTGCCCTCCTTCTGCAATTCCAATTTCTCGTCTAATGACCTCGTCTTGGGTGCGAGTGTTTCCTGAAATTGTAATCCTGTTGATAAAAACCTTCTTGTTTAAAGAGATTTTAAAATCAATGTTAATGCTATCAAGAAAGTCCGATGTTATAGGATTAATGTCAACAAAAGCGAACCCTTTGTCTGCAAACATATCTGTAAGTGTTTGAATATCCTTGATAATTAGATTCCTGTTAAAAATATCACCCTCTTTAAGGCTGATTGATTGAGATAGTTCATCTTTATTAAAGATTTCTGAGCCACCATCAAAAGAAACTTTTCCTAACTTGTATTGGATACCTTCAGAGATTTGGATATTTATTGAAATCTTTTCTTTTTTATCATCAAGTGTTGAATTAATATTAAGAATTTTAAAATCCATGTAACCTAAGTCAAAATAGTAATTATTCAAAGAATCTATTCCGTTTTTAAATTCAGTTTCTGTAAATAAGTCTTTATTAGTGAAATAGTTAAGAATCGCCATATCAGCTTCACCAATTTTGAATAGCTTTAACAAGGATTCTTCACTAATTTTTTCAGAACCAGAAATTTTAAAAGAATCAATTTTTGCTCTCTCTCCCTGATCAATAGACAGTTCTATTCCAGCACGATTTTGAGAATCAATAGAAATATTTGGAGTCAGTATTACATTGTAATAGCCAGATTCTGAGTACTTAGATTCTATTAAAAGCATAAACTCATCAAGTTTCCTCTGAGTAAAGGGATTTCCAGGAGACAGCATAGTGCTTACTAATTCTTCATTTAGAATGTCATTGGTCATAAGCATTTTTTCACCTTTTAGCCAATTAGAAAAACCTGATCCAGAATCCAGTTCAAAATCAAAGTATTTGATAGTAGGATTTTCTTTAAGCGTGATATTCAAACTATCTTGATTCTTTGTAATGCTTATGTCAGAAAAAAGTCCTGTTTGAAAAAGAGACTTAATGATTTCATTGCTTGATGAATCATTGTATTCTTGGCCAGTCTGAAAGGGAATAAGTTGTATGAGTGAATCTTCTGAAGCATTATTAAGCCCAATAAAGTTGATATTTTTAATGGGACTTGAGTAGGACTGAGTTGTAAAAAAGAAAAAAAAAGCAATAATTAAGAGTCTAAATTTGTTTTTCATTTTTTTACCTGTAGTAGTTAATTTTCATTTTAAAAAAAACTATAAATACATTCAGTGTTGAAAGTTTAAGTGCAATTTTAACAAAATAACTTATCAAGTTGTTAGAGTAACAATAAATAATACTTTTGAATCAATTATGATCAAATTGAAACTTCACTATAGTTTTGATTGTTACTATTGTGTTTTTCTACTCGATCGCAGTAATCTCTCCATAGCCTTTCTTTGTCACTTCCCAGATGATTAAGATAGCTCCATGAATAGATGCCTGTTGTGTGTCCATCACTGAAATGAATTGCAATTGCATAGTTTCCCATTGGAACAAGAGATTTGATAACTACATCTTGCTTATTTAGTTGAAGTGTTTCCTGGCCGGGCCCATGACCTTTAACTTCCGCAGAAGGTGAATACACTCTCAAATATTCACTACTTAAAGAAAAATCATTGTCTTTAAATGACACTGTGAGTAACTTTTTATTTTTGCTTAATGTAATATTTGTTGGGGGAGTCATTCAGAATATTTGCTTTAATGATTAAATTAAATTTTAACACAGCAGTAATTATATAAAACCTTAGGCTAAAGGTTAAAATATGCATATGATTAATTTTACAAAAATGCATGGCCTTGGTAATGACTTTGTTGTCATGAACAATATAGATGGAGATATTTCTTTATCTGTTGATGAAATTCGTAAACTTTCAGACCGTCGTTTTGGTGTTGGTTTTGACCAATTATTGATGGTTGAAAGTGCCACTACTAAAGGAGCTGATTTCCGATATGTAATTTATAATGCTGATGGGAATGAAGTAAATCAGTGTGGCAATGGGGCAAGATGTTTTGCGCTCTATGTACAGAAGAAAAACCTTTCCTACAAAAACACTCTAACAGTTGAAACTAATGCTGGCCTGTTAATACTTGATGTTAATAGTAATAACACTGTTACGGTTAATATGGGAACCCCTAAGTTCGAACCTTCCGAAATACCATTAAATTTCGACAAAGTATCATCTGAATACTTGATTGGTGAATATGAGGTTGGATCACTGTCAATAGGAAATCCGCATGCTATCTTATTGCAAGATAAAATCAATAATATAGAGCATATTGCCTCAAAAATTCAATCTAGCAATCTCTTTCCTGAGAGTGTAAATGTTGGTTTTATGCAAGTTATAAATAGAGATGAAATCAAGCTAAGAGTTATTGAAAGGGGTGTTGGTGAGACTCTTGCTTGTGGCTCTGGAGCTTGTGCCGCTGTAATTTATGGTGTTAGAAGTGGAATCCTTAACTCTAATGTAACGGTTCATCTTACTGGCGGAGATGCGATTGTAGAGTTCGATGGAGATAATGTTTATTTAACTGGCCCCGGAGAATTTGTTTATGAGGGCTCTGTAAACTTGAGAAGTGACTCTTCTTAAGACTCAAGGGATGGTTGAGAAATTATCTGTTGATTAGTTAAATCATAGGCTGAAAGCATACCTCCCCAGACGCATCCATGATCCAGAGGATATATATTCTCAATCTCTAAATCTTTAAGTGTCGACCAGTGTCCAAAGAAAATCTTTTGTTTACTCATCACTCTTTTGGGATGTAGAAACCACGCCTTATAGCCTTCAGGGTTTTTGTCAGTGTCAAGCTTGTGATCAAATTCAAGTTCACCATTTTCTTTGCAAAAACGCATACGCATCAAAGCATTAATTGTATAGCGCGATTTTTCTTCATTTGTAAGGTTCTCATGCCAAGAATGAGGTCTATTTCCATACATCTTTGATAAGAAATTACTAGCATTTTCAGACTGAAGATTATTTTCAACTAATTTACTGCTTTCAAGAACAGTATTAATACTCCATTGAGGAGGGACGCCCGCGTGAACAAACAAAGAGCTTTGGTGTTCTATTGCAAGCGGCCTCTCAAGAAGATAGTCTAGCAATTGAACTTTGTCAGAGGCTGTTAATATATCCTGAAATGTGTCTTTTTTGTTGGGATGTCTTTCTGTTAAAGCACATACAAGTAGATGAAAATCATGATTACCTAATACCATTTGCATATTATCTTTATTTGAGTAAACAAATCTTAGAACATCAAGAGAATTATTGCCGCGATTGACTAGGTCGCCTAAAAAAAATATTCGATCTTTATCAATCTTGAATTTAATTTTGTTGAGTAAAGCTGAGAGGGTATTAAAGCAACCCTGGACATCACCAATAGCATAATCCATAGATATTTATCAATGCAGAGTTCGAGGTTCACTCAGTGTAAATTCAGGAATATCTGCATCAAATCTATGACCCAGATCACTGATCATTCCATAGGAGCCTTTCATTGTTCCCGTTTCTGTATTAATGATTGCTCCAGAACTATATTGGAAGCTTTCACCAGGCGATAGGTGAGGTTGTTGACCGATAACCCCTTCACCAATAACCTCTTCGGTTTGTCCAGACTCATCTTGAATAAGCCAGCGCCTTGTTCTTAACTGTGCACCTACATCGCCTTGATTAGTGATTGTAATCGTGTATGCATATGCGTATTGCTTATTAAGAACGTCTGATTGGTCTGATAGGTATGTAACCTCAACATTAATTTCGATTTTGTTTTTCATAGTCATTCATTAGTGTAACAAAATTTTCAAGTGTTAGCATCTCGGCTCTTTGTGATAAGTCAATTTGAGTTTGAGATTGGTCAAGAACTGATTTTAAACAATTTTTTAGTGTTTTTCTTCTTTGAGAAAATGCTAATTTAACTATATTCTCAAGTGGCTTTAAATTTTGCACTAAAGGAGTACTTTTTGTATTTAAATAAAGTATAGCAGATTCAATTTTAGGCTGTGGATTGAAAGATTCTTTAGGCACAATAAACATTAGTTCAGTATCAAAAAAGGCTTGTATTACAACGCTAAGTCTGCCATATGATTTACTTCCAGGAGTTGCTACAATTCGTTCAACAACTTCTTTTTGAAGCATAAAAGTCATATCAATTATATTGTCTCTATAGTTGAGTAAATGAAACAACAAAGGAGAGGAAATATTGTAAGGGAGGTTGCCAACAATTCTTACTTTTTCAGAGAAATAATTAAAGTTAAACGCTAGAGCATCAGAGTTAAAAATAGTAATTTTTGTATTATTATGGGTACTGAGTATTGAAATTAAATCACGATCAATTTCAATAACATATAGATGCTCAAGGTGTTCAGCCAGAGGAAACGATAAAGCTCCTTTTCCAGGGCCTATTTCAATAATGTTATCATCTTTCTTTGGAGCTATAGTTGAGATGATCCGGTTAATTACTTGGTGGTCAACCAGAAAGTTTTGTCCAAATCTTTTTCTAGGCTTGTGAGCCATTTTTACTTATTTTCTCAAAGAAAGATAATGCGCAGTTAAAACTACCTAGGTCAATATTCCCAGTGCCAGCAAGCTCTAAAGCAGTTCCATGGTCAACTGAAGTTCTAATAAATGGCAGACCGAGTGTTATATTGGCAGCATTTTTAAATCCACTTGCTTTTAGAACAGGCAGACCCTGATCATGATACATAGCAAGAACAACGTCAATGCCTTTTAAAGAATCTAGTGTAAAAGCTGTGTCTGCAGGGGCTGGCCCAACTAAATTAAAGCCATTTTTGTTTAAGTGAGCTATTACAGGGCCTATTGTTGTAATCTCTTCATCACCTAGATATCCATTTTCTCCAGCATGAGGATTAAGTCCGCAAACTAAAATTCTCGGTTTTTTATTGTCAAAAAGTTTAAAGTCATGATTAATAATAGTGATCACTTCAGTAAGTAAATCTTTAGTAATGTTTTTAGCCACATCCTTGAGCGCAAGATGGGTTGTAGCCAGAGCAACCTTAAGATTTGAGGTTGCTAATAACATTACAGTTTTAGGACTTTTGGATAATTCTGCAAAATACTCTGTATGACCACTAAATTTAATCCCGGCCTCATTTATTACCGCTTTATTAATAGGACCTGTAAGGATACCGCTGCAACGTTTATCTAAGCTATTTTTTGTAGCTTGCTGTAATAACGATAAAACGTATTCAGAATTATCAGGGTTAAGTTTTCCTGGAATAACTTCCTTTCGAGCCTTAATTGGAAAGATCGACAATTCACCAGAACTCTTTGTAGGCTTTTCTGTTAAAGAAATAGGTAAATTAAGGGTTTTTGCTCTCTTTAATAATACATCTGGATCACAGTAAACTTGTAAATTATTAGCTCTTTCTTTTTGGGCATAGATAATTGCAATATCGGGCCCAATTCCAGATGGTTCGCCTGAAGTATATGCAATTGACATAAATAAGTCTTAGTTAAGTTTGTTGATTGTAAGAACTGTCAAAGTAGCCACAGTACCTGAAAGAAACATTCCCCAAAGAATATCAGCAATTACAAGCTTTAAGCTAAAAATATTCATAGATGCATAAACTGTTAAATCATAGGTGCCGTAAGTAACTAGACCAAAAAAAGCACCAATTAAAAAGACATTAAAAAGCGTATTATTTAGATTAGGATTAATTACGAAAAAGATTAAGCCAAGCAAAAAAATAACATAAAAAATGAGCGCCGGCGGAACTTTAAGCTCCATGAGCGATCCAACTTCTTGTTTGTACATTGGCGTAGCTACAAAATAAATCCAAAAAACATCGATTATAAAAAAGAATAGAAGGGCGAAAAAGAACGTTTTAATCATAATATTAGGTTACTTTTAGATTGTTGTAGGAGAATATTTTATCAATGATACGTTAAAAACAAGATTTAATTTACCAGCTCACCCTTAGCTTGAAGGTCTGCGTGGTAAGAAGACCTCACCATTGGGCCACTGGAAACTTGAGAAAAACCAAGGTCATTTGCTATCATTCTGTACTCTTTAAATTGATTGGGGGTTATATATTCTTCAACCGCTAAATGGTATCGACTTGGTTGCAAATATTGCCCTAGTGTGAGCATATCGACTTGATGCTCTCTAAGGTCTTTTAGGACATTAATGACTTGTGTATGTCTCTCACCAACACCCAGCATTAATCCAGATTTTGTTTTTACATGAGGGTGTCTTTCCTTAAAACTATTAAGTAAATCAAGAGATTGCTCGTAATCCGAGCCTGGTCTGACTTTTGGATAGAGACTAGGTACAGTCTCCAAATTATGATTAAACACATCGGGTGTACAATCATCAAATATATTTAATGCTTTATCTACTCGACCTCTGAAATCAGGGGTTAATATCTCAATTTTTACAAGAGGATTTTTTTTTCTAATTTTATCGATACAATTTTTGAAATGCTTTGCACCCCCATCTCTCAAATCATCCCGATCAACTGATGTTATAACAACATACTTCAATGACATTTTTGAGATTGTTTCTGCTAAGTGCTTTGGCTCATTTTTATCTAAAGGCTTAGGTCTTCCATGTGCAACATCGCAAAATGGACATCTTCGTGTGCATATTTGACCCATAATCATAAAGGTAGCTGTTCCATGATTAAAGCACTCACTGAGATTAGGACACTGGGCTTCTTCACATACTGTGAAAAGCTTTTGACTCCTGAGTGTTTTTTTTAATTCACTAACTTTGCTTGAGTTTGCATGTCGAATTCTTATCCAGTCAGGCTTTTTTATTGGCTTTCTCTCGGAGTCTGGTTTGATTTTGAGTCGTCTAATTTTGGATTCGCCCTTAAGCGCCTTTATTTCAAGTTCTTGAGACATAATTAGATAGATGTTTCGTTAATTGTTTTTTAATTGTAACTAAGTCAAGCTTATTATCCGTGAGATTTGACATTTGAGTTACATTTAAATTCTTATATCCACAGGGATTAATAAGGCCATATGGTTCAAGATTCATATCAATATTTAGACTTAGTCCATGATAAGTTTTTCCTCGTTTTACTTTTAAACCTAGAGCAGCGATTTTAGATCCTTCGACATATACCCCAGGCGCACCAGAAATCTTGTGGGATGCAATCGAATAATCACTCAAGAGATCTATAATTGATTTTTCAATAATACTGACCATTTGCTTTACACCAATACCAAGTCTTTTTATATCAATCAGGCAATACACAATCAGTTGTCCTGGGCCATGGTAAGTTATTTGACCGCCTCTATCTGATTGAATGACTTTTATCTCTGTTTCTTTCAGTAGATGTTCAGGTTTTCCACTAAGCCCTTGGGTAAACACACTCCTATGCTCTAAAGTCCAGAGTTCGTCTTCAGTATTAATATTTCTGTTTTCAGTAAAAGAGACCATCTCTTGCCAAGTAGAAGTATAGTCTTGAAGGCCTTTTTCCTTTATTTTGATCATCCAGAGCTAAAGAAGGTAAGAGACTAAAGGAGATTTTTGAAGATCTGCATTGATTGAGTCAAGTTGTTTTCGACTTGTGGCAATGATTCTGATAGTTATTGAGACATATTTCCCTTTAGAGCTATTCTTGATTGAAATTTGATTTGCATGGAGTTTTCCAACATAATTTTCAATGATTGAACAAATAGATTCTTCAAGATCAGGCTGATTTAATCCGAAAACTTTTATTGGGTATTCACAAGGGAATTTAAAGATGTCGTCATTACTTTCACTCACAATGCAAATTTTACCCATTAAACTTACTCAGTAGCAATTGTTAATAATAAAATACAGTTTTTAATATATAAATATTACAGATGTTAGAAGATCTTAGTCCCCAAGAATTTCGGGACAATTTAACCAAAGATGGCAATACTCTGATTGACGTCAGAGAAAAATGGGAGCTAGATATCTGTAAAATTGAAGGCGCAGTCAATATGCCTATGAGCTCAATTATGGAGACATTTTCTGATTTGAGCCCAGAATTTAGCTATTCGCTATATTGCCATCATGGGATTCGTTCGATGCAAGTCGCAAACTTTCTATTGTCTAAAGGTTTTTCATCACTGTTTAATTTGAGAGGTGGGATAGACGCATGGTCCAGAGAGGTTGATGACTCTATTGAGCAATATTGAGTTTCATCTCTCATTTTTAATTAACCATTTATAATTTTGTTTTTTCTTTTACTAAATAAATAATATGAATCAAATTGAACAAATGTTTGCCCTTCAAAAGCGATTGAATGATGAAACAAATGGCGAAGTTTGGATAAAAGGATTCACTAAGGAAAATAGAAAAATTTCATGGTATCGCGGTATCTATATGGAAGTTGCCGAGGCCATTGATTCTTTTAACTGGAAGCATTGGAAAAATATTGATGATCAACCAGATTGGGACAACATTAAAGTTGAATTGGTAGATATTTGGCATTTTATTATGTCCGAATCAATTCGAATTAATGACCAAGCATATGCAAATAAGCATCTTAAATTAAACGCAAAAGGGGGCTTTGATAGCGATGCATTAGTATCATTACTTGAAAATATGCTCAATTTATCAGTAACCTCAAGCATCAATCCTGGGGTTAATAACATTAGACAAATTACTGACATATTTTTTGCAATTATTTCTCACTTGGGTATTGATGTTGAAGACCTATACAAACGTTATGTTGTTAAGAATCAGCTCAATACTTTTAGACAAAAAAACGGCTATAAAGATGGCACATACATTAAGAATTGGGGCGGCGTTGAAGATAATGTAATTGCCTTTGAGATAATGAACAACAATCCTAAGATTTCGCCTGAAGAGTTATATAACAAACTGAATTCTGAGTACTCTAGTTTAAAATAAGTCTAATGGTTCCCAAAGACATTAAACTAACAGAATTTAGCCATGGAGCTGGCTGTGGATGCAAAATTTCTCCCAAAGTTTTAAAAGAAATTTTAGGAAGTAGTTATGCGAATTTAGACTCAAACCTTTTAGTTGGTCATGAATCCAGTGATGACGCTGCAGTCTATGATCTTGGTGATGGAAGGGCGCTAATCAGTACTACAGATTTTTTTATGCCAATAGTCGACAATCCCTTTCATTTTGGTATGATTGCTGGAAGTAACGCGTTAAGCGACGTGTATGCAATGGGCGGAAAGCCTTTGATGGCTATCTCAATATTTGGTTGGCCCATTAATTTACTTTCAGCTGAGATTGGAGCAAAAGTTATCGATGGAGGTCGTGAAATTTGTTCTCGTGCAGGGATTGCCCTTGCTGGAGGGCACAGCATTGATTCTCCAGAGCCGATTTTTGGTCTATCGGTATCTGGCATAGTTGAAATAAAAAATCTAAAAAAAAATATCGGTGCACAACCTGGTGATACTTTATTCCTTACAAAGCCCTTAGGAATTGGGATACTCTCGACTGCACAAAAAAAGAAAGTTGTCACTAAAAGTGATCACACTCTTGCAATTAATCAAATGTGTGCACTAAATGATATTGGAACCAAACTTTCTTCTATTGATGGTGTTAATGCAGTAACCGATGTTACTGGTTTTGGCCTAGCTGGCCATCTTTTGGAGGTTTGTAAAGGAAGTCAAGTTTCAGCCGATATTTATTTTGAAAAACTTCCTTTACTGCCCAATATTTTAAAATATATTGAAAATAACTGCGTCCCTGGAGGCACAAACAGGAACTTTGAAAGTTATGGAAAATATTTAAGTGAGCTATCAGAACTTGAAAAATGTATTGTTTGCGACCCTCAAACTAGTGGTGGTCTTCTTGCTTCAGTTTCACAAGAAGGCCTAAAGGACTTTCTTGATCTGATGAGTTCGAATGCTCTTGATCTAGAGCCAATTGGAAAAATTATAGAAAACTCAGATGAAAATAAAACCATCATCATAAAATGAACCATCTAAAAGAAATCGATAATTTTTCAGAGATTTTTAAATCAAATACACCCTTACTTGATGTTAGAGCGCCAATAGAATTTGTAGAGGGCTCTTTTCCTCATACACATAATTATCCAATAATAACAGATAGTGAAAGGCATCAAATTGGCATCTGTTACAAAGAGAATGGTCAAAAATCTGCAGTTCGCCTTGGTCATGAGCTCGTAAGCGGAAAAATTAAAGAAGAAAGGGTTGATAAGTGGTCTAATTTCGTTAAACAATATCCAAAAGGGGCGCTTTATTGTTTTCGAGGTGGTTTGCGTTCAAAAATTTCTCAAGAGTGGATTTATGAGCATTCTGGGGTCTACTATCCAAGAATTAAAGGTGGATATAAAGCATTAAGATCATTTCTGATTGATGAAATGCATCGCATATCCTCTCAAAAGAGTTTTGTGGTTATTGGAGGTCAAACAGGTTGTGGAAAAACAATTCTATTAAATAAGTTCGATAACAGCCTAGATCTTGAAGGTATTGCAAATCATAGAGGCTCTGCCTTTGGAAACAATGTAACCCCGCAACCAAAACAAATTGATTTTGAAAATTATTTAAGTGTTGATTTAATTAAAAAAGAGCTCTTTAGTCATATATTGATAGAGGACGAGGGTAATAATATTGGGACTATTTATATCCCAGAGGCGATTAAAATGAAGTCTAGGGAGTCGAAAATTGTTATTCTAAGGGCTTCTCTTGAGGATAGAATTGGTATTAGCCTTCAGGCCTATGTTATTGATATGACTGAAAAATTTACTAACCAAGATGTAATTAATGGATTTGAAAACTTTTCAAATTATTGGCTTAATAGCCTTATTAAAATTAAGAAAAGACTTGGTGGACTTAGATATAAATCACTTTTAAATCAGTTAAACCTTGCACTTAAAAATCATAAAAAAAACAATGATTTGAATGATTATTTGCCACTTATCGAGTCTCTTTTAGTTGATTACTATGATCCTATGTATAACTTTCAAATTAATAATAAAAAACAACGTATTATTTTTGAAGGGGATTGTAAAGAAGTCACTAATTTTTTGCAAGAATTCAAATCTTAGTTGTTATTTCTATGTCTGAGACTGGTCTAGATTGACAGGCAAGGATTTCCCCTTGGGCTAAAGGTACAAGACACTCTTGATGAATAACGTCTCCCTTAACCAGTTTTAGAATGCAGCTACCACAGTGTCCTTGCCTACAACTGTGATTGACAAGAACATTGTTGGCCTCAAGTTCGCTCAGAATAGAAGCTTCACCATATACATAGAGTGATTCTGTCTTACCATTAATATTATCAACATCAATCTTAAACATTTGACACTAAGCAATTAAAGCTTAAAATCACTAAAATCTTCGTCTTCAGAGTCAATAGTATTGTCGATTGCGCTAACGAGATATGAGGTAATTTCAGTCTCTTGTGGGGCGACCTGAACATTATCTGAATCAAGCCAGTGATTTAGCCAAGGTAATGGGTTCGTAGTTTGCTCAAATATTGGTTGCATATTTAATGCAGACATACGAATATTTGTAATATATTCAAGGTATTGCTTTAGGATTTGGGCATTTAAGCCAATCATTGAGCCATCCCTAAATAGATATTCAGCCCATTCTTTCTCTTGGTTTGCAGCATCTTTAAACATTTGAATAACTTCAGCTTCACACTCTATAGCAATGGCTTGCATATCCGGGTCATCTTTGCCATCACGCATTAAATTGAGCATGTGTTGAGTGCCAGCAAGGTGGAGCGCTTCATCTCTGGCAATGAGTTTAATAATCTTAGCATTACCTTCCATTACTTTTCGTTCTGCAAAAGCAAATGAACAGGCAAAGCTAACATAGAAACGGATTGCTTCTAATATGTTTACAGACATCAAAGTTAAATATAACAGCTTCTTAAGAGAGTACATGTTGATAGTGATAAGTTTTCCATCAACTTTATGCTCTCCTTCACCGTTTAAAAGATATGCTTGTGTATATTTGATTAATTTGTCATAGTGTTCAGAGACACTTGTAGCTCTCTGAATGATTTCTTCAGTTCTCATAATTTCATCGAAAACTACGCCAGGCTCATTAACAATAGCTCTAATAATATGAGTATAGGAGCGTGAATGAATTGTTTCTGAGAAAGCCCATGTCTCAATCCAATTTTCTAGCTCAGGTAGTGAGACGATAGGAAGAAACGCAATATTAGGTGAACGACCCTGGACTGAGTCTAATAAGATTTGGTATTGAAGATTTGAAACAAATATATGTTTTTCATTTGGGAGTAACTTACTAAAATCAATTTTATCTTTTGAGACATCAATCTCTTCTGGTCGCCAAAAAAAAGAAAGCTGCTTTTCAGTAAGTTTTTCGAACATCTCAAACTTTTGCTGGTCAAAGCGAGCAACATTCACTGAGACGCCAAAAAACATTGGCTCTTGCAAAGCATTGTTAATTTCTTGATTAAAAATACTATAGGTCATACTTAATATATATTAGAGTTTGCATACACCATCTTCGCAATCGTCATCACCTTTCTTTTCAACACTTTGATCATCACTCGCGCCGTCTCTTGTGTTATGGTAATAGAGCGTCTTAATGCCATATTTATAGGCTTTGAGAAGGTCCATCAAAAAGAGTTTCATTGGAACTCTATTGCCATCATATTGGGATGGGTCATAGTGGGTATTTGTTGAAATAGATTGATCGACAAACTTTTGCATAATTGCACATAATTGGAGATAACCTTCGTTATCTTTTATATCCCAAAGAAGCTCATATTTTTTATGCAATTTTTCATAATCTGGAACCACTTGCTTTAATATTCCATCTTTGGATTGTTTAACCGATATAAAACCTCTTGGCGGTTCAATACCGTTAGTAGAATTAGAGATTTGAGACGAGCTTTCACAAGGCATTAGAGCTGTTAGCGTCGAATTTCTAAGGCCTTTTTCTTTAATATTTTTTCTTAATTTATCCCAATCTAACTCAAGTTTGGTGTTACAAAAATCATCAATATCTTTTTTGTAACTATCGATTGGCATTATCCCTTTTGCATACTGAGTTTCTGAGAAAAGAGGGCATGGGCCAAATTCTTGAGCAATTTCATTTGAAGCTTTAAGTGAATAGTATTGAAGAGCTTCAAATGTTCTATGAATTAAGTCATTTCCTGAGCCATCAGAATATTTAGCATCATTTTTAGCTAAATAATATGCTAGATTAGTCACTCCGATACCTAATGTTCTTCTATTACTGCTTGTTATTTCGGCAGATTTCAAAGGATAGTCTTGATAGTCTAATAGCGAGTCAAGAGAGCGAACAATGACATCAGTAATATCTTCCAACTCATCAAGACTGTCAATAGCGCCCAAATTTACTGCTGATAAGGTACATAAAGCAACCTCACCTGTATCATCTTGGACAGAATAAAGAGGTTTTGTTGGAAGTGTAATTTCCATACATAGATTGGATTGCTTGATTGGAGCCTGGACAGGGTCAAAAGCACCATGAGTATTGCAGTGATCAACATTTTGTAAGTAAATTCGACCTGTGTTAGCTCTTTCTTTCATAAATAAAGCAAACAATTCACGTGCATTGATGTGTTGCTTACGGATAGAGCCATCTTTTTCGTATTTTTCGTAGAGCTTCTTAAACTTCGATTGATCTGCAAAAAAGGAATCATAGAGACCTGGAACATCATTAGGCGAGAATAAAGTAATATTTTTATCTCTAAGAAAACGTTCATACATTAGCCCATTGAATTGGACACCATAATCTAAATGTCTGATTCTATTTTCATCTGTACCGGTATTATTTTTTAAGACCATTAAGCCTTCTACTTCAAGATGCCACAAAGGATAGAATAGGGTGGCAGCACCTCCACGAACTCCACCTTGAGAGCAGGATTTTACTGCTGTATGAAAATGCTTAAAGAAAGGAATGCACCCAGTATGAGTGGCTTCTCCGCCTCTAATAGGACTACCTAAAGCTCTAATTTTTCCTGCATTTATACCAATTCCTGCGCGTTGTGATACGTACTTAACGATAGCTCCAGATGCAGCACTTATTGAGTCTAGGTCATCATCAGATTCAATTAAAACGCAAGATGAAAATTGACGGGTAGGGGTTCTAACACCAGCCATTATTGGTGTAGGTAATGATATTTTAAAGTTAGATGCGGCGTCATAAAAGCGCTTAACAATATCCATTCTAGATTTGCCTTTGTACTCCTGAAATAAGCACATCCCAACAAGTATATAAAGTATTTGAGGGGATTCATGTATCTCTCCGGTAACACGATTTTGAACTAAATATTTTCCTTCAAGTTGCTTAACAGCAGCATATGAAAAATTCATATCACGCCAATGGTCTATGTAGTTGTCTAATTCTTTAAATTCAGAAGCATTATATTTTTTAAGAATATCTTTGTCGTAAATCCCTAAATCAGTTAATTTTTTAACGTGATCGATTAATGGGGGTGGAGTAAAAGATTTGAAAGCTTTTTTTCTAAGATGAAAAATTGCTAAACGGGCAGCTAAGTATTGATAATCAGGAACATCAGTAGAGATTAAATCTGCTGCTGATTTGATAATTGTTTCATGAATATCTTCAGTTTTAATACCATCAAAAAAGGCAAGTTGTGCATTAATTTCAACCTGGGAAACAGAAATATTTTCGAGGTCCTGTGATGCCCAATGCACAACACGATGAATTTTTTCTAAATCAATTGACTCTTTTGAGCCGTCTCTTTTGGTGACTAAAATTTCTTGATCAGCGGCATTATCTTTTACTGCCTGTATTTCCTGGTTCAAACTTAACTCCTAAAAAGGTACTACATTTAGTGCTTCAAGAGATAAATATACACTAAATATAGAATATAAATAAAATAGATGCAACAGTATTTAGAGAGAGTAAAAATAAATTTAGGATAAGCAATTGAAAAAAAAGAGAATTTATATATAAAATTTTTATAAAAAATTATGAATTTTTGCGAGATATAACAATTCCAGAAATAATAAAAATTAAAGCAATAATATTTTGTAAAAGTATTTCTTCTCCGAGTAGTATTGCACCAAGAAAAAAAGCAACTACAGGAATTAAATAGTTAATATTAGCTAAAAAAGTGGCGCCAGCTGAATTAATAATTATGAAATAAATATATGCTGCAATTCCTGTAGGAAGAATTCCAAGCAAAAGAATGGATGATCCACTTAATATGGGTATTTCGTTAAAATTAAGATTCAAAGTTTCTGGCCAAATTAGAAATGAAAATAAAGACGCAAGAATTAATACACAAGTACTAGAAACAATAGGATCGTAGGAGTTCAAGCGAGCGGCAATAATGGTGTTAATAGAATATGCACATGCAGCAGCAAGAACCAGCAGAATGCCTGTTGTAGAATTAGATCCATTGTTAATAGAGGGGCCAAGTATAAATATAACACCAGAAATACCAACAATAAGCCCTATGGTTTTGTAAATATTAAGTTTGTCATTTGGTAGAAAAAAATGTGCAAGAATTAAGGTAACTAGGGGCATAACAGCCATAAGTAAGCCCGCCATGCCTGAAGTAATAGACAACTGACCAGTTGAAATAAGTAGATAGGGGACTATATTGCCGATTACTGCATAAATACTAAAATGAAGCCAGGGTCGAAAAGATAAAAAAAGTTTCCTTCTCAGGACAATAGAGATAAATAACATAGTAATTGCTCCAATAGATAATCTATAGGTAACAATTTGTTCAGGTGTAAAAAATAATAAGGAGCGATCTGTAAGTAGAAATGAGGATCCCCAAATAAGTATTAATGAAGCAAGTAGAATATAATTCCTTAAATTATTAGACATAACAGAATAATGGGACTAAGTAAAAATGACCCTAATAAGAAAGAAAATAGGGTGGGACTAAGAACTACATTATCCATATATTAAATAATAACGACTAAAATTGTAAATATTTAATATTATTTAACATAATATAAATTATGCGAACTAAATATATAGAAAATTACACAATAAAAAGGATAATTTTTATAAAAAACAATGACTTACATAGTGAACTCGAAATTCTTTATTTTAGCAACTATTTTGAAAGTTTCTAATGGAATGTAGCCTAATAAAAGAAAGTAGCTTATATCTAAAATTTAGAACAAAAGAGGATTTAAAGGAAAAGCATACCTATTATTTAGATCATTTACCTTATTTATTAATTAATCTCTGGGTCTTCTTCTAGTAAATTTACCAGTAAGCCTATATTTTTGACTTGGACTTCTTGGACTATCTGGAATTGTGAGTTCTAGAAATTGATGATCAATCAGAGGGTTAATTATCGCTGTCTTAAATTTAGATTTATTTGTTCTCTTTAAAATTTTCATTAACTCTAAAGCGGTACTTTCTTCCTTGCAATTTTTTAGGATTTTAAGATGGTCCCTACTTAGTCCCTGCTTAGTCCCTGTATTCTTATTTATACTTTCAGAGTCGTATAAAAAAGATAACTGCTCGACTTCTCTTCCTATCTTTTTACTTCGTTTAATATCCTTTGTCCAATCATCTGTTTTAATGACTTCTACTAGTTCTTCTTGTTCTGGTTTCTCTTTTTTTAAGAACTTAAACATTTGTAATCTATTTAATAAACGACAGTTTAATTATAAACTTTTTCACTATGGATCCATAGCCATTCTACATACTTAACGACTTTATATAACCATATAGCACCAATAAATATGCTCTTAGTGCGTTAATATTTGGTTTAAAAATAGCTGTAATCTATCTGATTCGGCATTTGTAAAGAAGTTTTCTGGATCATTTTCTTCTACAATTTGGCCGTCATCCATAAATATAATTCTATTGGCAACTTTGCGTGCAAACCCCATTTCATGAGTGACGCATATCATTGTAATACCTTCGCTTGCTAGTTCAATCATTACATCTAGCACCTCTGAAATCATCTCTGGGTCTAATGCAGAAGTAGGTTCATCAAATAGCATTATTTTAGGGTTTGTGCATAATGACCTTGCAATTGCAACCCTTTGTTGCTGACCTCCACTAAGCTGATTTGGGTATTTTTCTGCTTGGTCTTTAATTCCAACCCTATCTAATAGTTTTAATGCTTTCTCTCTAGCTTCTTGCTTTGTTTCATTATGTACCCATATTGGTGCTAAGGTGAGGTTATCAACTATTGTTAAATGTGGAAATAAATTGAAGTGTTGAAACACCATTGAAACTTCACTTCTAATCATTCTTATTTTTTGAGCATCGTCTGTAAGTTCCGTTCCATCAACTAGTATTTGCCCTTCTTGAAACTTTTCTAAAAAGTTTACACATCTAATTAGCGTTGATTTTCCGCTACCAGAAGGACCACAAACCACTATGATTTCCCCCTCTTTAATATCTAAATTAATGTTTTTTAGTGCATGAAAATCTCCATACCACTTATTTAATTCACTAATTTCAATAATATTTTCTTTTTTCATAATACTTAGCCTAATTAATTTTTATTTTCTGTGTTAAATCTTAATTCCAATTTTTTCGAATATCTTGACATAGTGTAAAGCATAACCCATAAAACCATAGCTACAAATATGTATCCTTCTAAATGCCTTCCAAGCCATTCTTTATCTGCAGCTGCTGCAGTAACAACTGCTAAGAAATCCATTAGTCCAATAATAAGAACTAGAGTTGTATCTTTAAATAATGAAATTGAGGACCCAACAATATTTGGAATTGAAATCTTTAGTGCCTGAGGCAGTACAATAAGTATATTTTTTTGATAATAGCTTAATCCAATTGCATCTGCTGCCTCATATTGACCTTTAGGGATTGCTTGAAGCCCTCCCCTGACTACTTCTGCCATATAAGCAGCCTGGAATAATGTAATTGCAATAAGCGCTCTCATAAGCTTATCCATGGTTATGCCAGCGTCAAAAAATAATGGCAATACATTTGAAGCCATAAAAAGAATTGTGATTAGAGGTACTGCGCGGATAAATTCGATATACATTACTGAGAAAAACCTAACTGTAGATAGTTCTGATTGTCTACCTAATGCTAAAAGAATCCCTATAGGGAATGAAATGATAATTCCTACTCCTGCAATAATAAGAGTTAACATTAACCCACCCAATTTGTAAGTTTCTACGATTGGTAAGATTCCAAAGCCTCCAAGCAATAGAAAGTATGACGCTATTGGATAGGCAGTTAATAATGATACTAATATTCTATTCTTATACTTTAAATTTTTTGTTAGCTTGACTGCAACAAATAAAAGGGCTGTTAAAGCAAAGACAACATTGGGTCTCCAAAGTTCTTCTCTAGGATAGAAGCCATAAATAAACATATCAAACTTTTCATAGATAAAAGGCCAACAAGCACCCCCTCTTTCACAGTCTGAGTTTGTAGCCATTTCATCACTAAATTGTATATTTAACCCAAAGAAATCAATTGTGCCAAAGCTGAAATTAGCACTTATTAAAAGCCAGTCTAGTAAAGGAGGTACAGAGATGTAAAGTAGATAGAAAGACAGAGCTGTTAAGATTCCATTCATCCATGTTGAGAAGAGATTTTCTTTAATCCACAATAAAGCACCTATTTGAGATTTTGGTGGTTTTCTAGTAGCTTGTAGTTCGTTTATAGGCATTTATCGTCCCTGTATTGCCATTTTTTTATTGACATAATTTAATAATATTGATATTGCAAGTGAAATTACAAGATATACAAGCATTACCATAGTTAGTATTTCGATAGCCTGCCCAACCTGGTTCAAAACTGTTCCTCCAAAGGCTGACATGAGTTCTGGATAGCCAATAGCTGCTGCAAGAGAAGAGTTTTTGGTTAAATTAAGATACTGATTAATTGTTGGTGGTATAGCTACTCTTAGGGCTTGAGGTAGTACCACTAATTTGAGTGACTGGGTTGGAGTAAGTCCAATGGCTGCGGCAGCTTCTTTTTGGCCTTTGTCAACAGCCTCAATTCCTGATCTTATTGCTTCAGCAATATAAGTTGCTGTGTAGACGCTTAATGCAAGCGTAAGGGCTACAAATTCTGGAACAACTGCCAAACCTCCTTTTAAGTTGAATTTACCTAGAATTGCATAATCGAATTGAAGCGGAGAACCTAAAGCCAAGAAAACAAGGATAGGAAGTACAATAATTAACCCTAATGAGTATCCTATCGTATTAGTTTGTTGTCCTGTTTCATCCTGTTTACGCTTAAAGTGACGTTTTAGATAGACAGCAGAGACAATTCCAATAATAAACGCTACAAAAACCCACACAAAGCCATCTTGTGGCTGTGGGTTCGGCAAATAGAATCCTCGATTATTTATAAAAATAAGATCTAAAAAAGACATGCTTTTTTTAGGGTGAGGTAGAGCATTTAAGAAAATGTTATACCAAAATAAGATTTGCAGAAGAATAGGGATGTTTCTAAAAAGTTCTATATAGGCATTAGCGAGCCTAGAAATCAAGTAATTAGTTGAAAGTCTAGCAATACCAATTAAAAGGCCTAATATAGTTGAAAGGATAATACCTACACCAGCACATACAAAGGTGTTAATTATTGCTACATAAAAAACTTCAAGATTGGTAGAGTTGGGAGAAAACTTTACAAGGTAACTTCCAAGAAAAGGCAAAATGTCAAAGCCCGATCTGCCTTCAAGAAAAGTAAAGCCAGAAACGATACCTCTCGCCTCAATGTTTTCATTCAGGTTTTGAATCATTACATAGAATAAGCTAAAAATAATGGCTACAGTTGCAACCTGAATAAACAAAGCTCTTACTTCATTATTGTAGATTAATTCTTTAAAACTAAGATTTTTAAGATTAGAAAATTTATTTACAGACTTCATAAATATAAATTAATTAGAATTGTTTTTCTGTGTGTTTTTTGATCTAAGAAGACAAAAAAAACCAGCCTGCTAAAGTATAGCAGGCTGGTTTATGTTTGTTTAGATAATTACTTATCTAAATGCTGGAGCATAAAGGATACCACCTTTTGTCCATAACTGGTTAGGGCCACGAGAAAGACCGATTGGTGTGTTGACACCAATGTTTCTCTCAAAGCTTTCACCGTAGTTACCTACTTGCTTAATAATGTCATATGACCAGCTAGGGCTTAAGTGCAGATACTCATGAGTCTGAGACGAACGACCTGCAAGACGCTCAATAGTAGGGTTAGTTGTTTCAGTGTCAATATTTGCACTAGTCACCCCGCTCTCTTCAGCTTGGATCATAGCAATTAGAGTCCACTTAACAATATTAAACCACTCATCATCACCTTGGCGTACTACTGGACCTAAAGGCTCCTTAGAAATAACATTGCCAAGAATAACAGCAGCATCAGGATCGTCCATAGCGGCACGTAGCGAAGCTAATTGAGATACGTCAGATGTTAAAACATCACAACGGCCAGCAAGGAATCCATCTAAAGACTGTGCACTAGTTTCAACAACGACTGAATCGTAATCGATACCATTAGCACCACCCCAATCGGCAAGGTTTAGCTCTGTAGTTGTTCCTGCTTGAATACAAACTGAAGCACCACTCAGTTCCATAGCATCAGAAACACCTAGAGATTTCATAACCATAAATCCTTGTCCATCATAATAGTTGACACCAGCAAAGTTCAATCCAAGTGAAGCATCACGTTGCATTGTCCAAGTAGTGTTTCTGTAAAGAACATCGATCTCGCCTGACTGAAGTGCAGTAAATCTTTCCTTAGCAGTAAGTGGAACGTACTTAACTTTAGAAGCGTCACCAAATACAGCAGCCGCTACAGAACGACATCCATCAACATCGATTCCAGTCCAGTTACCAGCTGAATCTGGAGCAGAAAATCCAGTTACACCAGTAGTCACACCACAGTGAAGCTCACCACGGTCTAATACATCAGCCAGAGTTCCAGCTTGCACAGCCATTGAGCCAGCAACAAGAACAGAAGCTAAAGACAATTTAAATAATTGTTTCATTTTTTTTCTCCTATGAGATATTAAAAGTAAATAAAACCTTCACAAATAAATGAGGGTTAAAGAAATTTTATCACTAGTTGTTAAAAGAATACAAATTAATTTCTAAAAAAATTTAAATCAATTCAACTCTAAATTACTTATTTATCCTTTCAGTTCAATAATTAAAGCAAATAATTCAAGCAATTAGTTGAATTAAATTCAACTAATTTGGGCACGTGAAAATGCTAATTGTAATCATTAATGATCTATTTATAGAGCTATATTTTCAATAGTTACAACGGATAAATAATATATATTAATGATAAAAATCAATAAGTTAGAATATATTTAGTTAATTTCTACATGTATTTTGATTGCCATTTTTTGCAAACTATAGTTATTTTTTACCTATAGTGGTATAAAATAACTAATATTGAGTTAAATTAACGACGTTTATGCATATAAAAACAACAGAATATCTTGCTATGGTGCGCGATAAAACTGGTTTTTCGGACTATAAGATAGCCAAAGAGTATGATATCAATCAGTCAAATCTGAGTAAATATAGCTCTGGTAAGGCGGCTTTGAGCGAAACCCATGCATGGCTTTTTGCCAATTTACTAGACATCGATCCCGCTGAAGTTGTTGCAAACACTAAGTTAGAGCATGCAATTTCAACTGGTAATAATTCGAAGGCTAAATTTTGGCAGGAGCAGCTAGATAAGATTTTTTCTGAATCTGCACCAATTAAAATTCAAATCGCACAAATTAACCCTATTGTTGGAGATATTCAGTCTAATTCAAAAAAAATTGTTGATTTGACAATTAATGCCTCTGAAATTGGGGCACATCTTATAGTTTTTCCTGAGCTTGCTCTTACGGGTTATCCACCAGAGGATCTTTTATTACGTGATGGATTTATAAATCAAGTTAGAAGTGAGATTGAAAATTTGTGTGAGTTGATTCCTCCCAATATCTCCATTTTGTTTGGAGCTCCTAGTCAAATTGATAACGATTTATTTAATAGTGCCTATCTCATTCAAAACAATATTGTACAAAATATCTATAACAAACAAGAACTTCCTAATTATGGTGTTTTTGATGAAAAACGTTATTTTTCTGCAGGTAACGAGTCTTTTGTTTTTGACTGTCAAAATACTAAGATCGGAGTTTTAATCTGTGAGGATCAGTGGATTGAGAGTCCTATCAAAAAACTTTGCCAATCAAATATTGATTTAGCTATTTCAATAAATGCATCACCCTTTCAGCTTAACAAACAATCCGAAAGAATTGATATTTGTAAAAACTACGCTTTAGAGTTTGGAATTTCATTTATTTATATTAATATGGTTGGCGGTCAAGATGAAGTGGTTTTTGATGGAAACTCATTTGTAATTAATGACAAAGGTGAGTTAACTAAAGAACTACCAGCATTTAAAGAGAGTTGTTCACTCCATAATGACAAAAAAATAATTCATGAAGTAATTAGTGATGAGTCATCTGTCTACTCAGCTATTGTTTTAGCAACTAGAGACTATATCAAAAAAAATTCCTTTACTGGTGCATTAATTGGCTTATCTGGTGGTATCGACTCTGCTTTAACTCTAGCAATTGCTGTTGATGCTATTGGCGCAGAGAATGTTCATGCAGTAATGATGCCTTATGAGTATACATCTGAAATTAGTTTGTCTGATTCTGAGTTACAAGCAAAAACTCAGGGTGTTCAATTTTCTAATATTGATATTCATTCAATGGTCAATTCATTTAATGCTTCATTGGCTGATTCGTTTGAAAATACTTCAATTGATACTACCGAAGAGAATATTCAGTCTCGAGTTAGAGGCACCTTATTAATGGCTCTATCAAATAAACATCATAAAATTGTCCTTGCTACTGGAAACAAGTCTGAAATGGCTGTTGGTTACGCTACTCTCTATGGTGACATGTGTGGAGGTTTTGCGCCGCTTAAAGATATATCTAAAACAATGGTGTATAGACTTTCTAAGTATCGTAATACCCTATCTGAGGTTATTCCAACAAGAGTTATCACAAGGCCGCCTTCTGCTGAATTGGCGCCTGATCAGGTTGATCAAGACTCTCTTCCTCCTTATGATATTTTGGATGATATTCTAATGAAATTTGTTGAAAAAAAGCAATCAGTGGAAGAAATCGTTGCACATGGACATAACCCTTCGGATGTCAATAAAATTACCTCACTAATCCTCAGGAATGAATACAAAAGACGTCAATCAGCACCCGGCCCTAAAGTAAGTGTTAATGCTTTTGGAAGGGAAAGGAGGTATCCTATGACTTCCAAGTTTAAGCCTTAAATGGCTTATTATTATTGAAGTACTTTAATCAAACCCTGGGCCTTATGTCTTGTCTCTGCCAATTCATTTTCAGGATCAGAGTCATAGACAATTCCAGCTCCCGCCCTAAAGGTTAAAGTTTGGTCTTGTTGAATAAAACTTCTAATAAGTATGTTGAAATCCATCTTGCCATTATTACTTACATATCCTATTGACCCTGTATAAGCTTCTCTTGGCATTTGTTCAAGTTCACTAATTATTTCCATGCACCGAATTTTGGGGCAGCCCGTTATTGTTCCCCCTGGAAATAAGGCTTTTACGATTTCTTTAATTCCAACACCTTTTCGCAGAATTCCTTTGATATTGGAGACAATATGGTGAACATAAGGATACGTCTCTAATGTCATAATTTCGTTTACAAAAACACTTCCATATTCACACACCCTTCCCATGTCATTTCTTTCAAGATCTAAAAGCATGACATGCTCTGCAATTTCTTTAGGATGGGTTATTAGATTTTCTTTTTGGGTTTTGTCTAAATCTCCTTTTCCTCTGGGATGAGTTCCTGCAATCGGTCTTGTCTCTAGTACACCATCATTAACACTAAATAGTCGCTCAGGAGATGAAGAAATAACACTGAACCCTTCAAACTGGATAAGAGCTGAAAATGGCGCTGGATTAACTTTTTTAAGTTTGTTATAAATGACTGAAGAGTCAAGATTAGAGCTTAAATCATAAGTCCATTTTCTAGACAAATTTACCTGAAAAACATCTCCTGAAAAAATATAATCAAGGCTATTTTTAACCCCTTGAATAAATTTTCCTTCTTTTTCTTCTGAGATAAGCCCATTAATTGGCTTGCTTGGAATTTTCTCTAGTAATTCAATATCAGCTAATATTTGATTAATACGAGATTGATTATGTTCTTCGTCATAAATAAATGTCTTTCCAAGCTTATGATCAGTGTAAATGGCAGTCGGTATCCTCACTGCATATGCAATTGGAAGTTCTGAGTTATGGTGTTTAGGCGCCAATATTGGTTCGATTTGACCAATCAGTTCATAAGAAAGATAGACAAACCAGCCCCCTGCAAATGGAAGGTCTAAGTTAGCATCATTTTGTTCACAAAGTTTATCAATTTCATTTAAAAAATCAAAATCATTAAGTCTATTCAAGACTAGACTTTCTTGAGGAAAAGCAAATAATATTGAGTATCGATTATTTTCATTATGATTGACACTTTCAAGTAAAAATGGATATCTCTTTTTATTCTTGTAACAAAAAGAAGCTAAGTCAACTTTTTGTATTTCATGAATTGCCACTTATTTAGAGCTTTTGAAGTAATGCTGACGCCTTAATTGATAGAGGATGATCAGAAAATTCATCAGTCATTTTACTCAACAATAGTTTTGCATCATCATACTCGTTAAGCTCTATAAGGACTTTGGAGAGCTCATAGAGAGAGTCAGCAAGTTTTGGATGATCTTGGCCCATCGATTGAAACTCCAAGTAAGCTTCTTTAGAGTCTAAAAATGATTCACTATAAAAGTAGGCTCTGCCAAGCCAAAGCATTGTGTCAGTTTTACTTGAAGGACTTGGGGAGGCATTGAGGTGAGCTAAAAAGAGCTCAATAGACTTTGTGTAATTACCAAGAACAAAGGCATTTTTACCGTCACTAAAGAGTTTGACAGGCTTTAAGTTTTGACTGGTTGAGTTTGATTGGGCTGTATTGTTGTTATTAGATCTATTTAACTCAATCATTTGGAGTAGCTCAGTTATTTTCTCTGAGTTAAGTCTTTGGCTCTCCTTGAGAATTTCTATCTCGTCTTTTAGTGATAGAATTTCATTATTAAGCGCTTTTACGTCTTTATTAATTTTATGAATTGCCAAATCAAGGTTTAACCCCTCATTAGCAAATACACCAAAACTCAATAGTAGTGGCAGAGCAAAATATATTAATCTAAACATCGTCTTTTTCATCAGGCGAGACAATAGATAAGTTAAAAAATAGCCTGAGGTCTATTTTCTAATAGTAGACGAACTCTACCCTTCTATTTTTCTCCCAGGCTTCTTCATTACTGCCAGTTAGAATTGGCTGCTCTTCTCCATAACTCACAACGATGATTCTATCGTCTAAGTTGTAGAGGCCAAGAACTTCCTTAACGCTTAGAGCTCGGTTTTCACCAAGTGCTAAGTTATATTCTCTGGTTCCTCTTTCATCAGCGTGACCCTCAAGACGAAGATTAACAGATGGATTGCTTTGCATGAAGTTTGCGTGTTGAATAATAATTCTTGTGGCTACTTCATCAATTTCAGTGTCGTCATAAGCAAAGTACAAAATAAATGAATCAGCATTATTGCCGAACTCACTAATTGCAGCTTCAGTTACGGCAGCATTTTCAACTAAAGCCTCTATAAGTTCTTCTCTATTAGTTAAGTTTCCATCAGCATCAAGAGCTATCTCTTCGCTTAATCCTTTAGCAACAGCGACCTCTATTAATTCATCATCTGACATTGATTCGAGAGCGTCAGTCTTGCTTTCAAGGAGGGCAGCACTTTCAACAATTGCATTGATAATTTGATCTCTATTTAATAAATTTCCATCTTCATCCAACAATATAAGATCTTCAAGCCCTTTTTCATTTGCAATTGCGATTAGCTCGTCATTAGATAATGCCTCGAGTTCATCAATGGTAAAGCCTCCAGTTTGATCCATTGCAACCAAGGTTTCTTCACCACCCAAAATCGCCTCTTCCGTAGCAGCATCAGAAGGATTAATTAAGTCTAGAAACTTATCACCAAGCTCAGATATATTTGTTGTTGCACATGAACTCAGAAAAATTACACTTGACAATAATAGAATTTTTTTTGACATTTTTTGATTCCCTTAATTTGAATAGTTTGACCAGCTTGGTTCTCTTACTTCACCCTCTTTTTGCATCAACTCTACAACTTGATTGTTATGTAGTGAAATTATAGATAAAATTCCTTTGTTATCTCTGTTGGTTGAGTAAATAATCATACCACCATTTGGAGAAAAATAGGGTGACTCATCAGATTTATTTTGAGTCATTACTGTTAAATCTCTAGAAGCAATGTCAAGAAGCGCAAGTCGATAGTCTTTTCCAACGCGATGAATCAAAGCTAGATCTTTTCCATCCGGAGAAAAAACTGGTTTTGCATTGTATCTTCCTTCGAAAGTAGCTCTTGAGATTTTTCCTGATTGTAAGTCTTTGATATAAACTTGAACCTGCCCTGTTCTATTCGATGTAAATGCTATTTTGCTGCCATCAGGAGAAAAACTTGCTTCAGTATCAATTGAAATATTTTTAGTTAATCTTTCTAATTTTTTTGATTGAAGGTCATAAAGATAAATGTCCTTATTACCTTGTTTAGAAATTGTTAAAGCAATACTTTCTCCATTAGGATGCCATGTTGGAGATGAGGCAATACCATCAAATTTAGGCAGTTTTATAGGCACAGTTTTCATAAATGGCGTCATAACAAACACCTCAGATCTATTATTCTTAAAAGAAACATAGGCCAATTTTTTTTGATCCTTTGACCATGCTGGAGAAAGGATAGGATTGGAGGAGCGAACAACAGTTTGAGGGTTGTGCCCATCGGAGTCTGAAATTTGAAGCCTATACGTCCTGCCACCATTACTATTTTCTGTAACCGTTACATATGAAAGTCTTGTGTCAAAGGATCCTTTCTGCCCTAGAAGAACATAATAAATCTTATCACTTAAGAAATGAGCGATCCTTCTAAAGCCACTGTTGTGAACTCTAATTTTCTTTTGATAGAGACTTTTCTCTGAAAAAACATCATAAATATAGATGTAAACGTTATAGACTTTACTGCTGACCTGTTCAATTTTCCCAAAAACAACTGCATCTTTTTTATGTTCTTTCCAAAAATTAAAGTCAATTTGATTAGTAATTAGAGCTTCGGTGCTTAGAGCATTAAATTGACCTGATCGATTTAAATTATTTCTGATTATCTTAGCGATATCAACATTATTTGAGCTTCCGACTTCTTCAAAGGGAGCAATTACTATTGGGAATGCCGTTTCTCGAGTCTTAATAATGTTAACTTCGAGAAGAGCATGAGCCGAGTAAGAAATGAAAAGAGAAAAAAGTATGGATAATTTGATCAATTTCATTCTGCTTCCTCAATCCAATTCATTTGAATTGCTTCAAGAACTCTCTCGCCACATTTACTTTCACCCTCTTCAAACTCATCAAGACTTATAACCATATTTCTTAAATCAACAAAGTTAATTGTTTTGGGGTCAATATCAGGGAATTTATCAGATAGTTTGATAGCTATTTCTAAAGAGTCGGTCCAACAAATCATTATCGCTTAAGGACAGTAAATTTAATCATGTAATTTTAATCAATTAAGAAATTTAATTTAAACAATTTTTCTAATTAAAGTCTTCCAGCAGATATAAGGTGAGGAAGGTTGTTTAATTTATCAAGTACGTTATTTAGCTCAATGATGTTTTTCACAACAACAACTATATGAAAAAGTCTTGTTGAGTCAGGCCTTCTCTGTTGTTCAATATTTTCTATATTGACACCAAGATTTGCCAAAGTGTTTGCAATTGCAGCTAATCTTCCACTTCGATTCTCAACGAGACAGCTAATCCCAACTTCGAATTGTTCATTATTGTCAGACTGCCAGTCAACTTCCATCCATTGTGAATTTTTTTCTTTAATATGATCAAGCTGGGTGCAATTAGATCGATGAAGCACTAAACCTCTTATTGAGGTTAAGACGCCTGTAACTTCATCTCCTGGTATTGGATAACAGCAATGAGCAAAATTAATAGCCATACCCTTTGTTTGGCCAATTGATAAAGTATTTTTTGTCTCATTATTGATATCTTGTAATAATTTATTTACGACAACAGCTACAAAAATCTCTGAAAGACCGACCTTGATATACAAATCTTGAAAATCTAAACAATTTAACTCTTTAAAGCATTTATTCCACTTATCTATAGGAACATCATTAATTTTTATTTTCTGAAATTTGAGTGCATCTGATATCAACAGTTTTCCTAATCTTGCAAGTTCAGCTTTAGAATTATCTTTGAGATGAGCCTTGATAGCGGTTTTCGCTTTAGAAGTCACAACAAAATCAAGCCATCCAGGCTTAGGTTTAACAAATCTTCCAGTTAAAATTTCAACCGTTTGACCAGATTTCAAGCGAGTTGAAAGTTCGGCCTCATTCCCATTAATGGTTGCTTTTTGAGCTTTTTTGCCAATGTTTGTGTGAACTGCATAGGCAAAATCAAGCACTGTTGCTCTCAGAGGTAGTTGTATAATTTTCCCAGCAGGAGTGAAAACAAACACTTCATCAGAGAATAAATCAGATTTTGTGCTTTCCAAAAAGTCAATTGAAGTATCTGTATTTTGTTGAATGTCTAGCAATGAGCCTATCCAATTTCTTGCTAATTTAGTTGTTGGTTTGCCTGTATTTTTATAATGCCAATGAGCTGCAATTCCATATTCAGAGATAAAATCCATCTCTTGAGAGCGAATCTGAACTTCAATAAACATGTTCCTTGGGCCAATTAAAATAGTATGAAGGGATTGATATCCATTAGGCTTTGGTGCAGAAATATAATCTTTGAATTTGAGCGGAATTGGCTTGTACAAACTATGGATATGGCCTAGAGCTTGATAGCAGAAATTGGTATTCTCTACAATCACTCGGAATGCATGCATATCAAGGACTTCAGAAAACTTGCGTGATTTGACTTTCATTTTGTTATAAATGCTCGATGGCATTTTTTGTCGGCCTTCAACTGTTGCATTAATTTGTTCGAACTTTAATCTGTTTTCTATTTCAGTCTTGATAAGATTGATAGTTTTCTTTTGGTTTCCATATTGCTTTTTTATTTTTCTCTCTATCACTACATGTTTTCTAGGGTGTAGAGTTTTAAAGCATAGATCATCGAGCTCTACACCAATGCTGTGAAGTCCCAATCTTCTGGCGATAGGTGCATGAAGTTCAGAGGTTTCTTTTGCCTTGAGAATCCTTTTCTCTTCACTCATTGAATCAATGGTTCTCATATTATGCAGCCTGTCTGCTAGCTTAATAATCATTACTCTCATATCTTTGGACATAGCCAGAATGAGTTTTTGAAAATTTTGAGCCTGTTTCTGTGTACTCGATGTAAATTCAAGGTTGGTAAGTTTTGATACGCCCTCAACTATATGGGCAACCTGATCTCCAAATCGATTTTTTACATCATCTTTAGTTACCGAAGTATCCTCTATACAGTCATGAAGAATAGCAGCCACAATACAAAAGTAATCTAACTTGAGTTCAGCAAGAATAAGAGCAACAGATAATGGATGATTAATATAAGGCTCACCTGACTTTCTATATTGCCCAGAATGAGCTTTTTCTGCAATTCTATGAGCCTCTTTAACTAGGTCTATCTCTTCTTTTGAAAGGTATTCTTCCAAAACGCTACATAGGTAGGAAATCTGAGATTTAATTTGAAACAAATTAGGTGCCATTAATATTAAAAATTCTATTAATAATTTCCTATAATTATATAATCATGCGGATGAATGCTATGAGTTCTTTGTATAATGACTTATTAGTAAATAATGCGCTAGTATAATTTCCTTCTTTTAAAGACATTGCTTAAAAAAATATGAATAGACGATCGATTTTTACCGTTGTTTTAGTATTATTACTTTCAGGTTGTTCAATGTTTGGTGTCGATAAAGATACTAAAAAGCTTGTTGCAGATGGATTAACCCCAAAAGAACTATATGAAAAGGCAGAAGACAAGGTTGATTCTGGATTGATAGAGCAAGCCATAGACGAATATAAGCTTATCTTAGCCTCATACCCAAATTCAAAGTATGCAATTCAGGCGCGTTTAGATATTGCTTATAACTTATTTAAACAAAAAAAGCATAATAGAGCAATAATTGAACTGGACAACTTTATTGAGAAATACCCTAACATTGAGCCAACACCATATGCGTACTATCTGAGAGGTGTAATTGCAGAAAACAAATCGAATTCAATTTTAGATAATTTAGTTACAGACAATGCCCAAAGAGATGTTGGGAGTGTAAAAGACGCTTATAAGTATTTTCAAGAACTTATTGTTGCATTTCCAGATTCTAAATACGCTGAGGAAGCAAAAAATAACCTTAAAAACCTAAGAAATATTTTAGCCAAGCATGAGTTTTATGTTGCTATTTATTATCATAGGATTGGAGCTTATATAGCATCTAGCAATAGGTCAAAATACATTATTGAAAATTATCCTAATAGTTTATCTGTTCCAGATGCTTTGTATCTAATGGCAAAGAATTACGATTTGCTGAATGCTGACAAACTTGCAACTGATGCAAGACAAATTCTTTATTCAACTTATCCAGATTACCTTCCTAACTATTCTGTTAATTAGTCACTACTTAATTAAAAATTTATGAACTCAACTGAAAGAATCTTTTCATTAAAGATATCTCTCATAATGTCCGTTAGAATGCTTGGTTTGTTTATGCTTTTCCCAGTGATGAGTATATATGCTAGCGAGTATGAGAACTCTACCCCTTTTTTGGTTGGGATGGCTATTGGTATTTATGGCTTAACCCAGGCTCTATTTCAAATCCCTTTTGGCTACCTTTCAGATCGATTTGGCAGAAAACCAATTCTAATTATTGGACTTTTAATCTTTTTCTTGGGAAGTGTTATGGCTGCAAACACTTCAAATATTATTTTTGTTATTTTAGGAAGAGCATTTCAAGGTGGAGGAGCAATATCGGCTGTTCTTATGGCGTTTCTGGCTGACTCAGTTTGCGAAAAAAACAGGGCAAAAGCAAATGCATTTGTAGGTTTTCAGATTGGCGTGGCTTTTATGTTATCTCTTATAATTGGACCAATAATTAGCTCCAAAATTGGTCTCCAGGGTCTTTTTTGGTCTATCTCTTTTCTCTCACTAATTGCTATGTCAATAGTATTATCTCTCAAGCATTCGACTCCAATTACTTATTACAAGCTATCTTTTAAAGCATTTAAGGAGATTTTGACAAAAGAGCTTATTACCTTAGATTTTAGTATTTTTAGTCTTCATTTAATCCTTGCTGCAGGGTTTATTGTGATGCCAATTTTGATTTTAGAAAATCAGATTGTAACTATGGTCGATAATTGGCATCTTTACCTTCCTGCAGTTTTTTTATCTTTTTTAGGAATGATTCCTTTGATTGTGGTTTCAGAAAAATATAAAAAAACAAAATACATTCTAATGCTGAGTATTTTTTTATTAATTGCTAGCCAGTTGATATTTTTAAATACCAATCTTAACTATCAGTTATTTCTAACAACCTTGACAATTTTTTTTATAGCATTTAACTCAATTGAAGCGCTGTTGCCCTCTTTACTATCAAGAACAGCAAGTGCGTCAAAGAGAGGTTTAGCAATGGGTATTTTCTCAACTTCTCAGTTTTTAGGGACATTTTTTGGGGGGGTAATTGGGGGTTTGATTTATGACATTTACGATTTAAATAGTGTATTCTTATTTACAATATTTGTTGCAACATTCTGGTGGTTTATGATACTTTTTTTACCACTTAAAACTAAAACTTTACAGGAGTAATAACTACAATGGCGGGGATAAATAAGGTAATTTTGGTAGGAAACTTAGGCGCTAAACCAGAAATTAAATATGCATCAAATGGAAATGCTATTAGTAATTTATCTGTTGCAACAAGTGAATCCTGGACTGATAAAAGTACTGGTCAAAGACAAGAAAGAACTGAATGGCATAGAGTAAGCTTATTTGGAAAAGTGGCTGAAATTGCAGGTCAATATTTAGATAAAGGATCAAAAGTCTATGTAGAAGGCAAGCTTCAAACCCGCAAGTGGCAAGACCAAAACGGGCAAGACCGTTACACAACTGAAGTTGTAATTAGTGGCTTCAGCGGTACTTTGCAAATGCTAGATCGACGTGACGATATGAATTCTAACGCTCCTGTTCAACAGTCGCAGCCGAAGTCTCAAAACACTCCTGAGCCTGCACCAGCAATAACCCCTGTAGCTCCAGACGAGTTTGAGGATGATATTCCTTTCTAGTTTGATTTACTAGACTTATTTTTCAGATTCATCTTTAGCTTCAAGCACAACGAAAGCTACAGCGTTTTGACTCTCATCAGAGATGCTTAGGTGTCCTTGTTTAATGCCTTTATCTTGAAGATATAATCTTAATTTTTCACTTGGCATAAAGTAAGGCTTTCCATTTTCATTGTTTCTTACTGTTAAGTCCTGAAAACTAACAACTCTTCCAATTCCAGTCCCTAATGCTTTAGAGAATGCTTCTTTAGCAGCAAATCTTTTGGCGCAGAATGCAGCGCTGTCAGCTTTGTTTGCAAATAAAGCTTTTTCGTGCTCTGTTAAGATACGGTTAATAAAACTATCTCTATTTTTATTGAGGATGTTTTGAATCCTTTCAATACTTACAATATCTGTTCCAATACCATATATCATAAGCCCCTAGCCTTCTTAAGTAAATGTTTCATTTCTGATGTGGCGCTTGCAAGCCCTACAAACAATGATCTTGCAATGATTGAGTGCCCAATATTCAACTCAACCACCGAGTCGATTTCTGCAATAGCTCGAGTATTCTCCATTGTTAAACCATGACCAGCATTCACTTGTAACCCAAGACTATGGGCATATTCACTTGCCTTAATAATTTTTTCAAGCTCTAAATCCAGCTCAGTACTGTTTGCTGCATTTGCATAGTGCCCTGTATGAATTTCAATAATTGGAGCGCCACATTCAATAGCAGCATCGATTTGAGCATAATCAGCATCAATAAACAAAGAGGTATTGATGTGATGAGAACTTAGTTCTGCGCAAACTTCTTTCATTCTTTGAAGCTGTGAAATTACATCTAGCCCCCCTTCTGTAGTAAGCTCTTGTCTTTTTTCTGGGACGAGGCAACAGTCCTCAGGAGAAATATTGGCGGCTATTTTGAGCATTTCATCTGTAGCCGCCATTTCTAGATTCATTTTTGTTGTCAGTGAATATTTTAATTCTTCAACGTCATGATCCTGAATATGCCTTCTATCCTCTCTTAAGTGAAGTGTAATGCTGTCAGCACCTGAGTTTTCACATATTTTAGCTGCCTCAATTAAACTGGGATATTTAGTACCCCTTGCTTGTCTTAATGTTGCTATATGGTCAATATTAACACCTAAAAATATACTCATAGATTCACCTATTTCACAAAAAATAACTCTTTACTTTTGAGTGGTTTATCACCAAGTAGTGATTTTAGTCTTTTTCGATTCATTTTTTTTAAAATACTTAATTCATATGAATCAGTAATTGTTTTTTCATCTTTTGAAAGGTTGATTAGAGTTTTTCCGTAAAAAGCGCCATCAGTACTAGCAACAAAGCCTTGATGTTCAATAAACTCATAATTAAAATCTAAATTAATAGTTTCTCCATTTATATCGTAACTAAAATCTAAACCATAACCTAAATCTTCTAGCATTTGGTTTTCAAATTTTCGAAGCGCATATTCTTTTTCGTTTGAGTCAAGTATGTTGAGATTCGATAAGAAAGCCCAATAAGAGTTAAATATTTCACTATGCTCATCACCCTCTGGAAGCAGTCTCAGAATAAGCTCATTTGCATACATTGCTAAAATTAAGTCATCACCCAGTATGCGCCTAGGTTGATCAGCTATTTCCCATTGAGAGAGGCTTTTTAAGTCTCCTCTGCCTTTGTATGAAATACTCAAACACTGAAACATTTGTAGTGATGTCTTGCTATTTCTAGCGCCTCTAGCCATAAGCCTTAATCTTCCAAAGTCTTTTGTAAAGAAATCTAACAAAAGCGAACTTCCCTGGTACATCCTGCGGTGGATTAAAAAAGCCGGTATTGTGTCAATTCTAGTCATAGCCTAGAGATGCTAGAGCTCTCTTATCATCAGACCAGCCTTGCCTGACCTTGACCCATAGCTCTAAAAACACTTTTGCCTCTAAAAATCCTTCAATTGTTAGTCTTGACTCTTGACCTATCTTTTTTAGCATTTCCCCATTTTGACCAATAACAATGCTTTTTTGAGAGGCTTTGTCAACAAAGATTCGTCCAGCAATTCTATATAGCTTTCCTTCTCTTTCAAATCTTTCAATTTCAACGGTAATGTCATATGGAAGCTCATTTGAGAGATTTCTCATGAGTTTTTCACGAATGAACTCAGAGATAACAAATTTTTGAGACCGATCTGTAATGAAATCTTCATCATAAATTGCCTCTTGTTCAGGCAAATATTTAAGTATCAATTCTCTTAACTTTTTTATATCTGAGCGATCAAAAGCCGAAAGAGGAAAAACTTCATTCGCTTGAAATTTCTCACCCAATGACTCAAGAAAAGGAAGTATGTTTTCGATTGTACTTGCTTTATCAATCTTATTAATACACAACAAAACAGGAACATCTGTTTTGCTCAGATGCTCTAAAACTCTAGCATCTTCTTTCGTCCATTTAAAAACTTCAACAATCCAAATGATTATATCAACATCGCTAAAGCTAGAACTAGCCGCCCTATTCATGTATGAATTGATAGCCTTATTATTCCCAATATGTATTCCTGGGGTGTCGACAAAGACCATTTGATATGACTTTTGGGTGTCAATTGCATTGATGCGATGCCTAGTAGTTTGGGGACGGTGTGAAGTAATAGAGAGTTTTTGACCAATTAATTCATTTACAAGGGTTGATTTTCCAACATTTGGTCTTCCTACAACTGCGATAGAGCCTGATTGAAAATTCATTGAATTTTTATCTCTTCTAGAATTGATTGTGCACAAGCCTGTTCAGCCCTCTTGATGCTTTTAGCACTTTTTTCTACTTGGACCTTTAACTCTTCAACGTGACAGCTTACATAAAAAACAGCATTATGATCTTTACCTTTGGTTTGCAATAATTCATATTTAGGAAGGGAGTGGCCCTTCTTTTGAAGGAACTCCTGAAGCTGGGTCTTAAAGTCCTTTAGGGAATCTTCTGGCTTGGTCTCATTTAAAAGGTCGCTAAAAAGCATTAGAGTGATCTTTTTAACAGTCAAATAATCAGAATCAAGAAAAATGGCTCCTAATATGGCCTCAAATGCATCCGCTAGAATTGACTCACGCCTAAATCCACCACTTTTTAATTCTCCTTGGCCAAGTCTAAGATTTTCAGAAATATTAAGTTTTTTAGCTAAATTTGCTAATGTATTGCCTCTGACTAAGTGAGACCGAAGTCTTGATAATTGCCCCTCATCAACATGTGGGTGTCGAGTATAAAGCTCTTCAGAGATTATAGACCCCAATACACTATCACCAAGAAATTCAAGTCGTTCATTATTAGTCTTGCTCACACTTCTGTGAGTTAGTGCCGTATTTAAAAGACTAACATCACTAAACTGATAAGATAGATTTTTTTGAAGTTTGTCCATTGATTAGACTGCAACTGGCGCTTTTATAGGATCATCATGCACATAATTAATTAACTCAAAATCATCATAAGTATAATCAAAAATACTCTCAGGCTTTCTCATGATAGATAGGGTTGGGAGTTTTTTAGGTGTTCTTCCGAGCTGAGTATCAACTTGCTCAAAGTGATTTGAATAGATATGACAGTCACCCCCACTCCAAACAAAATCACCTACCTCTAGATCGCATTGTTGAGCAACCATATGGGTTAGAAGTGCATAAGAGGCAATATTAAAGGGTACACCTAAGAATATATCTGCACTTCTCTGGTAAAGCTGACAGGATAACCTTCCATCGGCAACATAAAACTGAAAAAGAGCATGGCAAGGTTGAAGTGCCATGCTTTCTAATTCACCTACATTCCAGCTCGACACAATAATTCTTCTAGAGTCAGGAGAATTATTAATTAAATTGATTGCTTGCGTGATTTGGTCGATTTCAACGCCTTCAGAGTTTTTCCATTTCCTCCATTGAGCACCATAAACTGGGCCTAAGTCACCATTTTCATTAGCCCACTCATTCCAGATATTAACCTTGTTCTCTTTGAGATATTTAATATTAGTATCCCCTTTCAAGAACCAAAGTAACTCATGAATAACTGAAGGCACATGAACCCTTTTGGTAGTCACAATAGGAAAACCCTCAGAGAGCTTAAAGCGCATCTGGTAGCCAAAAATGCTTCGAGTACCAGTACCTGTTCGGTCAGTTTTTTCTGTACCCTTGTCTCTAACAAGCCTTAAAAAATCTAAATATTGCTTCATGTTTTTCCCTTTAAACTGTATGACTTCAGTAATAAATATATTCCAATAAAAATCATTGGAAGGCTCAGTAATTGACCCATAGTCAGCCAATCAAACGCTAGGTAACCAATATGAGAATCTGGAGCCCTAACAAATTCAATTATAAATCTAAAAAAGCCATAAAAAATCAGGAATAACGCTGAAGTAGCCATTATTGGCGGTTTCTTTTTACTAAACAGCCATAATATGAAAAATAAAACTATTCCTTCTAAGAATGCTTCATAAAGCTGACTAGGAAATCGCTTTTCCCAGAGCCCGCTTTGATCAGGCGCCATTATTCCCCATGAGCTCTCTGTAACTCTTCCCCAAAGCTCACCATTAATGTAATTTCCTATCCTGCCAAATCCAAGCCCAAGTGGAACAAGTGGCGCAATAAAGTCAGTAGTTTGAAAAAAAGTAAAATTATACTTTTTATTGAAGGCAAGCATTGTAATAAGAACACCAAGAAAGCCGCCATGAAAAGACATTCCACCATTTTGAAAATTGAAAAAAGTGAGTGGATTTGAAATAAAAATTGACCAGTTATAAAACAACAAATATCCTAGTCTTCCGCCCAGAACTGCGCCTAGAGCACCATAAAAAATAAGGTCATCTACATGCTTTGTATTCCACAATGGCTGTGATTTACAACGATATCTTGCTAGCAAATAGGCCGAAAGAAAAGCCAGAAGATACATCACCCCATACCAATAAACTTTAACAAACCCTAAATCGGCTAATACTGGATCAATAACAATGTATTTCATAGATTAAAGATAGCCACTAATTCTAAGATAACGCTTATATTGTTTAAGGATTAATAAATTATATGCATTATTGATTAATTAATGTGTCTAACTCAATTGATGTAAATAATATTTAATTGTTATAAGGTTTTGGGGTGACATCTTTTTTTTGATATAACGGATGTGCTGGCTGACCAGTTTTATTAATATTGAGACACATTGGGTTGGAGATTATTTTAAGCACATCTTGGTCCCTGTTGAAAAGACTGCCATTATTTCCCCAAGCCACTATCACAATTCCAGTTTCATGCTGAGAGTCTATGATGAATTGATGGTTATCTTGACCAACCGGAAATTTTGTATTTTTTAATTCTGAAGGTAATGTTGCTCTATAAGCAAACAAATTGACCATTACTAAGCCGCCAAATCCCCAGTTATAAGCATAATGCATACATCTTCTTATTGTAGGATCGTCATTTTTCTCATCAGCAGTTGATGGATTAAGGCCGATAAATAATGCAGGTTTCTGATTTAAGTTCCAAGCTCTTGTAAGAGAATATCTATATTTTCTACACTTCGAAAAGTTTGCCTCTTTTTTAATTAAAAAGCCCATTCGTAACCAATGCCTTGCCTTGCCCTATTTTTTTATAAGCTAAATGTTTCATAAATTGAAATAATAAAGTGTTTATT